>JAZQBI010000031.1:0-32892 GCA_045545635.1 Clostridia bacterium
GAGGATACTCCCGGTGTAACCCGTGACAGAATCTATGCTGAGGGCGAATGGGCAGGCAAAAAGTTTGTGCTTATAGATACCGGCGGTATCGAAGTAAAGACAAATGAGGTTATATTGTCCCAGATGCGTCTTCAGGCGGAAATGGCAATAGAGATGTCCGATGTAATAATCTTTATGGTAGATGTAAGAGCAGGTCTCACGTCTGCGGATAAGGATGTTTGTGCAATGCTTGTAAAAAGCGGCAAGCCCATTGTTCTTGCATGCAACAAGGTGGATAATGTTGGCGATGTCCCGATGGAGTATTATGAATTTTACAATCTGGGACTTGATGAACCCATTGCTATTTCATCCATTCACGGTCTTGGCACAGGGGACCTTCTGGATAAGCTGTACAGCTATATTGATTTTGATGAAGAAGAGGAAGAGGATGACGATGCAATAAAGGTTGCCGTAATAGGCAAGCCCAATGTTGGTAAATCTTCTCTTATCAATAAAATTCTTGGTGAAAACCGCGTGATAGTAAGTGATATTGCAGGTACTACCAGAGATGCCATTGATACCCCCTTTGAAAAAGACGGACAGAAGTACATCTTCATAGACACTGCAGGAATGCGTAGAAAAGGCAAGATTGACGAAGCAGTTGAGCGATACAGTGTCATCCGCTCCCTTGCGGCAGTGGACAGATGCGACGTTGTACTGATTATGATAGACGCCACAGAGGGAGTTACCGAGCAGGATACCAAGATTGCAGGATACGCTCACGAAAAGGGCAAGGCAAGCATAATTTGTGTAAACAAGTGGGATTTAATAGAAAAGACCACAAAGACAATGGAGCTCTACCGTAATGATGTGGAGAGAGACCTTGCATATATGACCTATGCTCCCGTATGCTTTTTCTCCGCAATGACGGGATCGAGACTTAACAAGGTTTTTGACCTTATCAAGTATGTAAACAATCAGCATGCAATGCGTATCTCCACAGGAGTTTTAAACGATGTATTAAATGAGGCTATAACCAAGGTTCAGCCACCTTCGGACAAGGGTAAGAGACTAAAAGTTCTCTACATTACTCAGGCATCCACAAAGCCACCCACATTTATACTCTTTGTAAATGACAGAGAGCTTGCACATTTCTCCTATGTGAGATATATAGAAAATCAGATCAGAACTGCTTTCGGTCTTGAGGGAACACCTATAAGATTTATAATTAGAGAGCGTGGAAAGGATAGCTGATTATGAAACCAATAATAATTGTTATTGCCTGTGTGGCGGCATATCTTTTGGGAAGTGTCAATACTTCCATAATACTTTCCAAATTAAAGGGAAAAGATATAAGAAAAGAAGGCAGCGGCAATGCAGGTGCAACCAATACTCTCCGTGTAATGGGCAAAAAAGCGGCGGCAATCGTAGCACTCTTTGATGCATTAAAAGGCATAATTGCTGTTCTTGTTGCAAGGCTTCTTTGCAGTATTGAGGATGCTCCTCTTGCAGTTTACTTAAGTGCGCTTTTTGTTATGCTGGGGCATGTGTATCCGATATTTTTCGGATTTCGCGGTGGAAAAGGAGTCATGACCACAATTGCGGTTATATTTATGCTTGATTGGCGAATCGGTCTTATACTTTTTGCCTTTTGCATCGCTATAATGCTGATAACAAGGTATGTTTCTCTGGGCTCGTGCATCGGTGCGGCACTTTTTCCCGTGCTTGTTGCAGTGTTCCATACAGAGAATACGGCATTTATAATTATTTCTGTGCTTATAGGTGCTCTGGCAATATTCAAGCACAGAACAAATATAGTAAGACTCGTCAAAGGAAACGAATCCAAACTCAATTTCAGTAAATAAAGGGGAAATACACTATGTTAAAATTTGACTATTCAAAAGCAGAAAAATTCATAACAAATGATGATATATCAAAAGTTGCGTCAGAGGCAGAAAAAGCCGCAAAAACTCTCATGGAGGGAACCGGTGCAGGAAATGATTTTCTCGGATGGGTAAATCTTCCTGTAAATTATGACAAAGAGGAATTTGTAAGAATAAAGGAAGCCGCAAAAAAGATTTGCTCCGACTCCGAGGTTCTTGTGGTTGTGGGTATCGGCGGCTCGTATCTTGGTGCAAGAGCGGCTATCGAGATGCTCACAGGAAGCTTTTACAATCTCAAAAATGACAGAAAGACACCACAGATTATTTTTGCAGGAAACACCATAAGCTCTGCATATACCGCAGATCTTGTGCGTTACTTAAAGGATAAGGATTTTTCCGTTAATATAATATCCAAGTCGGGAACCACCACAGAGCCTGCCATAGCATTCAGACTTCTCCGCGGTATGCTTATAGAAAAGTACGGCGAGCAGGAAGCAAAAAAGAGAATCTATGCTACAACTGACAAGGCAAGAGGTGCTCTCAAGGAATTCTCCGACAAGGAGGGCTACGAGACCTTTGTAATTCCCGATGATGTAGGCGGAAGATTTTCTGTGCTTACAGCAGTGGGACTTCTCCCCATTGCGGCGGCAGGAATTGATATTGATGCTATTATGCATGGTGCCGCAGATGCCGTGGAATTATATAATAAGCCCTTTGAGGAAAACGACTGCTACAAATATGCAGCAGCAAGAAACATCCTCCACCGCAAGGGTAAGGCGGTAGAGGTTATGGTTAACTACGAACCCTCTCTTGTGTACTTCTCCGAATGGTGGAAACAGCTCTATGGCGAAAGTGAGGGTAAGGACGGCAAGGGTATTTTCCCTGCATCCTGCAGCTTTTCCACAGACCTTCACTCTATGGGACAGTACATTCAGGACGGCTCAAGAATACTTTTTGAAACTGTTCTCAAAGTGAATAACCCCACAGAAGATGTGGAAATCCCATTTGATGAAGCAAATGTTGACAAACTCAATTTCCTTGCAGGAAAGACAATGGACTATGTAAACACAAGAGCTTTTCAGGGAACACTTTTAGCTCACACAGACGGTGATGCTCCAAACCTTATACTTGGTATTGATAAGCTTGACGAATATAACTTCGGTATGCTGGTGTACTTCTTTGAAAAGGCATGTGCAGTAAGCGGCTATATGCTAGGTGTTAATCCCTTTGACCAGCCGGGTGTGGAAGCATACAAAAAGAATATGTTTGCTCTCCTTGGCAAACCCGGATACGAAGAAGAAAAAGCAGAGCTTGAAAAAAGGTTATAATAATATGAAACTGACACCGCGACTACAAAAAATTGCATCACTTGTGCCGAAGAATTCCGTAATGGCAGATATCGGCACAGACCACGCCTACATTCCTGCATACTGCATATTAAACGGCATATGTCAAAAGGCTTTTGCTATGGATGTCAACAGGGGACCGCTCAGTAATGCAGAGGAAACCTTAACACGCTACGGAATATCGGACAAAGTGGAGCTGAGACTTTCAAACGGTCTGGAAAGGCTTTCTCCGGATGAAGCTGATACCGTGGTAATAGCAGGTATGGGCGGACTCCTTATAAAATCTATTCTCGAAAACGGCAATCTCAAAGATGGTACAACTCTTATTCTTCAGCCAATGCTTGCAGTCAAGGAGCTGAGACAGTATCTTTATGAGTCGGAAATGGCAGTGGATAACGAGTATCTTGCAAAAGAGGACAGAAAGCTTTATAATATAATAGTCGCAACAGTTGGAAAAAAATCAGAATATACCCGTGAGGATATTGTAATCGGCAGGAACATCCGTGAAAATTGTCCCGAACTTGCAGGACAGTACAAGGAAAATAATATTGCCAGATTAAACAAAATCATAAACGGGCTCAAAAGTGCAGAAATTCCCGATATCAAAGCAATAGAGGAATCAGATAGAGAATTGGAGGTTTTTGGAACCTTATGAAAATATTGGAATTCATTAATAAATTTGAAAAAGACTATCCTCCCGCCACCGCTTTTGACGGTGACAACCCGGGACTTCTCGTAGGTGACAAAAATGATGAGATAAAGGCAGTACTCACCACCTGTGATGTGGACGAGGGAGTTGTGAAAGAGGCGATGGAAAAGGGAGCAAACCTCATAGTAAGCCATCACCCTCTGATGTTTTCTCCCATAAGCACCCTTACAGAGGATAATGCGGAATCAAGAGCCATACGCCTTATGATTCAGAATGGTATTTCTCTTTATAGTGCCCACACAAATCTGGATGTAGGTGTAGGCGGTATAAACGATTTTATGGCATCCATACTCGGTATAACAGATACTTCGGTTATAGATGTGGTGGGAGATAACGAGCGAGGCACCTACGGCTACGGAAGAAGGGGCAGGCTCGCATCACCCGTAACCTTGGGAGGGCTTATGAAAAAGGTTATAGATACCTTTGGTGCAGACGGCCTGCGGTATGCAGGCAATCCCGATACCGTCATAGAATACATCGGCATCAGTACCGGCGGCGGTGCAAGAATATTATATGACGCCATTGAGCTTGGATGCGATTGCTTTATTACCGGTGATATAAAATACAACGGTTTCCGTGATGCGGTAGATTGCGGTATGTGCGTTATTGACCTTATGCACTACGACAGCGAGCAGATATCCAAAAAGTGGTTTGCTGACTACATAAATCGGATTGATGCAAGTATCCCCGTATCTATGAGTATAGCAAATACCAATGTAGTAAAAACATATACAAAATAGTTAAATATGACCGGGCCAGACAGTTGCGGGCGGAAGCCGAAAGGCTCCGTACGAGGAAAGTCCGAGCATCACAGAGCAGGGTGCCGGGTAACTCCCGGTGGAGGCGACTCTAAGGAAAGTGCAACAGAAAGATATACCGCCGCATAAGCAGTTGCGTTTGGATACTAACGCAACCGCTTATGCGGTAAGGGTGAAAAGGTGAGGTAAGAGCTCACCGGTGCGGGGGAGACCTCGCAGCCGTGTAAACCCCATCCGATGCAACACCGTACACGACGGCTATGCCGTTTTGGGGAGGTTAAGCCTGCTCGGCGTCTCCCATAGGTGGCTGGAGGTGTGCAGAAATGTACATCGTAGATAGATAACTGTCAAATACAGAACTCGGCTTACAGACTCGGTCATAATCATAAAGTAAAGGCTATCTCACTTTGTTGTGGGATAGCCTTATAGTTTTGCAACAGATTTTCTATTTATCAGTTTTGGTTCAAAAACTTTTTCCATGGGTACATTTCCGCTTATTATGCCTTCTGCGGCAAATTCTCCTAGCTTTTCCTTGGCGTGTTCTACCGAGGTTATATAGTACATTTGCGATACAGGGGTGTCGTCTACCGTTATTATGGAAAGGTCTTTTGGTATTGACAGGTTTAATCTGTTTAGTATATCAATTACCTTTATTGCCATAAAGTCGCTGTAGCAGAATATTCCCGTAAAGCCACTTTTGTGGGCATCAAGTATTTTTTCTTCCATTTGTTCATCGGAATAACCTATTTCGATAATATCGGAGAATGTGTCTTTAAAAGGCTTCATACGCATATCGGAAAGGATATTATTCTCGTAGTATATGAGAACAATTTTTTTGTGTCCCATATTTCGGAAGTGTTCCGATGCAAGAACGCCCATTTTGTTTTCATTCATCATTACCTTTGGTATTTCGTCTATGTCATAGCAGGTATCAATCTGAATACAGGGGATGCCTTTTTCTTTAAGTTCATCAAATATTTTTATAAACTCATCTCTGCCGTAGTCTTTTTCAGGACTTGCAAGAAGGATTATTCCGTCAGAGCCCCGCTTTAGTATATCTTTCAGTATCCGCATAACTTCAGCACACTTATTTTTGGTATCTGCGGCTATAAAGGTTGCACCGTGTTTTTCCAGTACACTGCTTATGGAACGCATATAGTAGGGGATAAAATAGTAGTCGGACATATCAAGCAGAACATCTATCTTTTTCTCGGACGAAACACCCCTGCAAAAACTGCCCTTGCCGTGATATCTTTCCACAAGACCTTCGTTTACAAGCATAGTAACAGCCTGCCTTGCGGTAAGGCGGGACATATTATACTTTCTTGCAAGTTCGTTTTCACTGGGTAATTTTGAGTGTGGAGCTATAGTGCCGTTTATAATATCTTTTTTTATAATCTCTGCAAGCTGTTTGTACAAAGGAATCTTGTCCATACTACACCTTCTTTCAAAAACATTATATTACTTATGCCCCAAAAAATCAAGTTTTGTATTGACAGCAGGACTTAGTTATTGTAAAATAATTTGAGACAACTTGTATATACAAGTTAATAATTAAATTAAGGTGGTCACAAAATGATAAGAAATCTCAAGTACGAGCTTCTTGCACTAAGCTGTGCCATAATGTGGGGACTCCAGTTCCCGCTTATTAGCTTTTCCCAGACGGCATTGGATTCTGTCACAATATTACTTTTGCGTTTTGCCATAGGCTCTTTGGTACTTTTTTTGGTAAATTTCAGGCGTCTTAAGGGAATTGATTTAAAAATGATACTCCACTGCATATTTCTTGGTATCATTGCGGCAGTGTACAACTATTTTATGGTTGAAGGAATAAAATACACCACTTCGGCAAATTCCAGCTTTATAACTGCCACCAATGTTATATTTGTTCCGTTTTTTGCCTATCTGTTTTTCAGGGAGAAGCCTACCAAAAATGTAATATTTGGACTTTTGTCAATAATAGTCGGCTTTCTCTTTATATCTGGAATTATTACTGTTGACGGCTCATATCTCAAGCTGTCGCAATTTAACTCTGCAAAGGCATTCACCTTTGGTATGAATCCACTAAATTACGGGGATTTACTGACTGTTATCGGTGCTGTTCTTACTGCGGTATTCTTTGTGTACCTTAATCACCTTACCAAAAAGTATGATGAGGGAGCAGTAAGCTTTGTACATATGCTTGCAGGTGCAATTGCTCTATTTGTCATCTGGATTTTCGTGGGAGAACCCATCAGGCTCGATACAGCCCCCATACTTCTAAGTACCCTGTATTGCGGAATACTCTCAGGTGGTCTTGCGTTCTATATTCTTGCAGTGGCAAGTGCCCATCTTTCATCGGCAAAAACTGCAATTCTCGGCGGAATGGAACCTATTTTTGCAGTTGTTTTTGCAACCTTTATCCCAAATGTCAACGGAGTTACCGAACCTATAACTCTGACCGTTGTAATAGGCGGAGCGTTTATTATTTACGGAGCTGTAAAAAGTTCACTTGTAAAAGAAAAATAATTTATTTCAGAGATGTAAAAATGTTTTTGCATCTCTTTTTATTTTTAAGATTGATTTTGTCATTATAATGATGCATAATAGTAATATAAAGTAATTTTTGCAGGGAGGCTTAATGTGGATAGGGTAATTCTTCACAGTGACCTTAATAACTTCTATGCATCTGTTGAATGTATGCTCCATCCGGAGCTTAAGGACAGGTGTATTGCCGTTTGCGGAAGCAAGGAAAACCGCCACGGAATAGTTCTTGCAAAAAACGAAAAAGCAAAAAAATTTGGTGTAAAAACTGCGGAAGCCATCTGGCAGGCAAAAGCCAAATGCCCGCCATTGGAAATCGTGAGTCCCCATTTTGAGGAATACCGCAAGTACTCCCGTATGGTACGGGAAATATACGGAGAATACACAGACCTTATAGAACCTTTCGGTCTTGACGAATGTTGGCTGGATGTTACGGGAAGCCGTATGCTTTTTGGTGACGGTGTGACCATTGCCAATGCAATAAGAAACAGAGTTCGTGAGGAAATCGGTCTTACTGTGTCTGTGGGTGTTTCTTTTAATAAGGTTTTTGCAAAACTTGGCAGTGACCTGAAAAAACCCGATGCAGTAACAGAAATAAGCCGTGATAACTTTCGCAGTAAAATCTGGCATCTGCCTGCCAACAGTATAATTGGTGTGGGCGGTTCTACATACAGCAGACTTACAGACCTTGGCATAAAGACAATAGGAGATATAGCACAAGCTCCCTGCGAATTCTTTGAAACCCGTTTCGGCAAGCACGGTGTTGCTCTGTGGCAGTACGCCAACGGACTTGACTCATCGGAAGTAGCTCATAAGGATTACCGTGCTCCTGCAAAAAGTATAGGTCATGGAATTACATTGAAAACCGATCTGGAAAATAATGAAGAAGTATGGAAGGTTATATACCACCTGTCAAGGCAGACGGAAAAATCTCTCCGTGATGAGGATATCCTAACGGACAGATGTGCATTATCCATAAAAAAAGCAGACCTTTCCGTAAAGGAGCATCAGGTAACCTTTGATTATCCAACCCACAGTGCTTACGACATAGCCAAGCACCTTTTTGCTCTCTTTAAATCCCGATACACATGGGATATGAATGTCCGTGCACTTACGGTAAGGGCAGTGAGACTTGTTTCCGATGACGAAATACAGATGAGCTTTTTTCAAAGCGAAAAAGAAAACGAAAAAAGAGAAAAAATGGAGAACACCGCCTATGAGCTGGAAAGCAGATTCGGTACGGGTGCGGTGACATTCGGAAGTCTTATGTTAAATGACAAGCTTCCTGATAACAATATAGAAGAGTGAATAAAGGGAATAATCCCGAACCGGAAAGGAAATGTGATTTATGAATTATACTGCGAATTCCAAAAGATACGATAATACCACATACAGAAAATGCGGGGAAAGCGGACTTAAGCTTCCGCCGGTTTCCCTTGGATTGTGGCATAACTTTGGTGACAGAGCCGACTACGAAAATATGTGCAAAATGTGTTTTACTGCCTTTGATAACGGCATAACTCATTTTGATCTTGCCAACAACTACGGCCCCGAGGCTGGAAGTGCCGAGGTTAATTTTGGCAAAATACTTTCTCAGCATATGAAAAGTTACCGCGATGAAATGATAATCAGCACAAAGGCAGGGTACTATATGTGGCCAGGACCTTACGGTGACAACGGAAGCAGAAAGTATCTTATAGCAAGTCTTGACCAGAGCCTTATGAGAATGGGTGTTGACTATGTTGATATTTTTTACCATCACAGAATGGATCCGGACACACCTCTCTTTGAGACAATGTGGGCACTGGGCAGCATAGTAAAAAGCGGGAAGGCACTCTATGTGGGACTTTCCAATTATGACGGAGCAACTATGGAAAAGGCGGCGGAAATACTGAGCGAGCTACACTGCCCGTTTGTTATCAATCAGAACAGATATTCTATTTTTGACAGAACACCCGAAAAAAACGGAATACTCAAAAGTGCCGCAAAAAAGAAAAAAGGAATGATTATTTTCAGTCCTCTTTCGCAGGGGTTACTCACTGACCGATACTTAAACGGAATTCCCGAAGACAGCCGTGTTAAAACCGATGGCAGATTTTTAAAGGAATCCTCCTTAACCTGCGAAATGCTTGGTAAGATTAAGGCACTAAACAGCATTGCGGAAAACAGGGGACAAACTCTTGCACAGATGGCACTTTCCTGGGTGTATAGTCACGAGGGGGTTACAAGTGTTCTCATTGGTGCCTCAAAGCCCGAACAGATACTGCAAAATCTCAAAATGACTGAAAACCTGAATTTTACCAAGGAAGAATATGAGGAAATAGACAGTATAGCTCTATAACGGAGAATATAATATGGATATAGTACAGACCTTTTACGATAATCTGGCATCACAATATGACAAACTTTTTCTTGACTGGGACTCTGCAGTAGGGGATCAGGCAGTAATTATGGATAAAATATTCATGGATAGCGGATATGACAAAAGAAGCAGAATTCTTGACTGTGCCTGCGGAATCGGTACGCAGACGATAGGTCTTGCATCCCTGGGATATGAAGTAACGGCATCTGACATCAGCGAGGGTGAACTTAAGGAAGCAAAAGACAGGGCAAAGCAAAGAGGAATTGATGTTCAATTCCAAAAAGCGGATTTCCGTAATCTTTCTGATGCCTTTTCCCGAAAATTTGATATTATTATCGCTATGGATAATGCACTTCCGCACATGCTTACAGAATCTGACCTGAAAAAAGCCGTTAAAAGTATCTCGGACCAACTTACAGATAACGGTATGTTTGTGGCAAGCATCAGAGATTATGATTCTCTCCTTAGCAGCAAGCCTCCATATTCTCCGCCCTACATCCATAAAACGGATATGGGGCAAAGAGTGTCTTTCCAGACATGGGACTGGAACGGGGATTGTTACAGGCTAACTCAGTATATTATTGAGGATGAAAACAGTCTTACAACAAGTAAGTTTGAGTGCGAGTACAGGGCACTCAGAAGAGATGAGCTTACAGAAATACTGATTTCAAACGGTTTCACAGATGCAAAGTGGAAATTTCCTGAGGAAACCGGATTTTATCAGCCAATTGTGGTTGCGAAAAAGTGAAGAGATAAAAAAGAAACGGTGATTTGCGGCGAAATCACTGTTTCTTTTTGGTAATAGCTGAATTTTTAATTTACCCTAGAGGGTAAAATTTATTGCCTATAAGCTTTTGCAACTTTTCAGCAATCAAAATACATTCTTGTGCTTCGTCCTGCGTCAAAACTGTCGGAATGTCTGCAGGATATCTTGTTTCGATGTAAAACTGGTTGATGTATGCACAATCCTTTAAATAAGATTTTAATGATGCATCAAACTCTATGGCTTTTTTGCATAAATATACAAGGCTATGTCCTTCGGCTAGTGTCTGTGTTTCTTTGAGGATATATCCCTTTAATAGTTTTTCCAAGGATTGCTGACAATGAAATGCAACTATTGAGAAATCACCGCCATACTTAAATAGTATCCGGGCACCTTCCAGATCCTTGAGTGATTTTTCGTACCAGTCCATATAGCGTTTGCTGTCAGCCATATAATTTCACTCCTTCAGTAGCAATTTTATATGCAAAACTTGTGCTATCGTTTATACACTGATTCCATTCATTCGGTGTGTAAACAAGCAAATCTATCGGAATATCGCACACAATGGAGCAATACATATCTGTAATAAGTTCTCTTTTGTTTTCGGTATCTACTACAACGCACAAATCAATATCACTTTTGCTTGTTGCAGTTCCCTTTGCCTGAGAACCAAAAAGATAGATGTATCTCGGGGAATATGTTTTAAATATTTGGCTTGTTATGTCATTAAACATATACTCCACTCCAATCTGATTACTGTCTCTGCAATAGTATAATATCATATTTTCTGCAGTTTATCAATAGGGATTTTTCAAAAAGAAAACTGCTACTTTTGTGACGGAAAAAGCAGAATGATGTTCAGCTTTGCTGAAATGATGTTTGAAACTACGTTTCAAAATGATGTTGTGTCCTTGGGGACACAAGCACAAAAAAATAACGACTATTCTATGGGAATAGTCGTTATTTTTTGGAGCTGTTGAGCAGACTTGAACTGCCGACCTCTTCCTTACCAAGGAAGTGCTCTACCTGCTGAGCTACAACAGCATCACAACGCAAATCATTATAACACAAAAAAATCCGTTTGTCTATACCTAATTTCAAATTTTTTCAAAAAAATTCTCCGAAAAATATTTCCGGAGAATTTGTATTGCTTTTACTCGGTTACTTCCAATTGCTGAATAGCCGCAACATCCTCAGACAACACCTTAAACACATTGGCACTTACTGATATCTGCACTGCAAGGTCATACATTCTCTCTGGGTTACTGTCAGCTTCCTTAAGCAGGGGATCTGTAACATCGCAGACCTTTTCTGTTATATATGCAAATGCCTTGTACTGGTTTTTGCAAAATACGCTGTACAGCTCTTTTATTTTGTCAGTTTCCTCATAGAGAGGGAGTATTCTCTGCATTGTAGGGATGCTCAGTGCCTGTTTCAGTGAGCATATCATAATGAGGTATGCAATATGTTCACGGGAATATTTCTTTTTTACGGGAGCGGGCATAACCTTTTGTTTAACATAGTTATTTATCATAGGCGGAGTTATAGTCTGAGAACCATCCTTTGCCGACGGCATATTGTTTGTAAGGTACTGATTCATAAGTGCTATAACCTGATCCATATACAAATCTATGGTGGGAAGCTCATCCCATGTGGGCAGCTTGTAGCTGTTTAACAGCTCATTCCAGTTATGCATATGCTTTGCAAATTCTTCTCTTGAATAACTCATTTTGCATTTGCTCCTTTTCGGACATCCTTGTAATCGACATTATAACATTATACGACACAAAAATCAAGTCAATTTATATGTTGATTTATTCTGCATTTTGTGATATGATAAAATCGTATAATTATATATGTCTGAGGTGACAAAATGGAAGGACAAAAATTCACTGTTGAACTTGAAAAGATAATAAAAGAATTTAAGCTGGAAATAATAAACCAGCCGGAAAATATGAACGAAATTCTCATTTGCAACAATGAGGTCAACCGTCCCAGTTTGCAGATGGCAGGATATTTTGACTATTTTGACAATACAAGAATTCAGGTTTTCGGAATGGTTGAAGCTTCATACATCGGAAAAATGTCCGATGATAAGCTAAGGGATGTACTGGAAAAGTTTTTCGAAAAAGATGTACCTTGCGTCATCTTTACCAGAAATCTGGAAATTCCCGATGTTATGAAAGAGGTTGCAGCAAAATACAATACACCGCTTTTGCGTTGCAGCTTGTCTACTTCTCATTTCATAAGCTCGCTTATAGCTTTTTTAAACATTGAGCTTGCACCCAGAATCACAACTCACGGGGTTCTTGTGGAGGTACACGGCGAGGGTGTCCTGCTTCTTGGTGACAGCGGTGTGGGTAAGAGTGAGACAGCAGTAGAGCTTGTAAAAAGAGGACATAGATTAGTTGCCGACGATGCGGTGGAAATTAAACGTGTTTCGGACATATCTCTCCTTGGAAGTGCACCTGATATCATAAGACACTTTATTGAACTTCGCGGTATAGGAATTATAGATGTCAAGAATGTTTTCGGTGTCGGTGCCGTAAAGAATATGGAAAAGATTGACCTTATAATAAACCTTGAAATCTGGCAGGACAAAAAGCAGTATGACCGCCTTGGACTCACCACGGAATATACGGAGATTCTCGGCATCAAGATACCTTCACTTACCATACCGGTTAAGCCGGGCCGTAATCTTGCGGTGGTAATTGAGGTTGCCGCTATCAACCACCGTCAGAAGAGGATGGGCTACAATGCGGCAGAAGCCCTTAACGAAAGACTCATAAACGAAATGAAATCAAATACTAAATAATAATCGGAGGAATATTATGTATCGTATAGGTATAGATATTGGCGGTACCACAATAAAGGGTGGTATAGTCCGCAGTGACGGCACTATTATATACAAGTCGTCGGTAGTAACCGATGCCAATGCCGGATACAAAAAGTTTGCAAAGGATATTGCAGACTTCTGTCTTGTGCTTATTAAAGAGGCAGAAGTTTCCATGGACGAAATAGAATCTATCGGTATGGGGATTCCCGGTACCGTGGATGCAAAAAACGGTGTCGTGATATACAGTAACAACATTGACTTGAAGGATGCCCCCATAGTATCCGAATTCAAAAAATATATAGACAAACCGGTTTATGCAGATAACGATGCAAACTGTGCTGCTCTGGGAGAATACTTTGCCCTTGGTGACAACAGCATCAGGGATTTTGTTGCCGTTACTCTCGGCACGGGAGTGGGCGGAGGTATTGTTATTGACGGAAAACTCTATTCCGGCTATCTTGGCGGAGGCGGAGAGATAGGTCATATGGTAATAAATATGAATGGCGAGGATTGCACCTGCGGACGGAAGGGTTGCTGGGAGGCATATGCTTCCGCTACCGCTCTTGTCCGTGATGCTATGAGAGCCGCAGAGGCTGACAAGGAAAGTCTCCTGTGGAAAATGATACAGGAAAATGACGGAAAGGCAAATGGAAGAATCGTGTGGGAGGCATCCCAAAAGGGCGATAAAACCGCCCGCAGAGTTACAGACCAATATGCAATATATGTTGCAGAGGGTATAGTCAATATTGTTAATATTTTCCGCCCTGAGGTTATTGCAATCGGTGGGGGAGTAAGCAGAGCAGGAGATGCACTTCTTAGCCCTGTAAAGGAATATGTGGAAAAATATTATTACGGTACAGGCTACTGTGAGTCGGGCAAAATTGTTATTGCCAAGCTTGGTAACGAAGCAGGAATAGTAGGAGCTGCATTACTTAAATAAGGAGTTGCTTGTAATAGATACTTTAAATTTAATCACAGAATTTATTCCAAAAGAAAATATATTATCAGATGAGCCAATGAATCTCCATACCAGCTTTCACATAGGTGGCATGGCAAAGTATTTTGTTCTTCCGTCCTCTGCGGATGAGGTGGTATCTCTTGTAAACGGTCTGAAAAAAGCCGGAGAGAGGTATATAGTAATAGGAAACGGCTCCAATCTTCTTGTGTCGGACAAAGGCTACGACGGAACTGTTATTTCCATTGGCAAAAATATGTCCGATACTAAAGTGTGCACAAATGTAATCAAAGCAAGTGCAGGCACACTTCTTTCCAGAATAGCTTCCGTTGCACAGAAAAATTCACTTACAGGATTCGAATTTGCATCCGGAATACCGGGTACACTTGGCGGAGCAGTTGTTATGAATGCCGGAGCTTACGGCGGAGAGATGAAGGATGTTATAACAAAGACCGAATATATATCTTCGGACGGAAGTATAAAAACTGTCATAGGGGAAGAACACGGTTTCGGCTACAGAAAGAGTGTATTTACCTCCGATGATGTTATTCTTTCTTCTGAGATAAGTCTTAAAGAGGGCAATGCGGACGAGATAAAGGCTCTTATGGCAGACCTTAATGCGAGACGAAAGGAAAAACAACCACTGGAATATCCCAGTGCCGGAAGCACCTTCAAAAGACCGGAGGGTTACTTTGCGGCTAAGCTTATAGAGGATGCGGGATTAAAAGGCTATTGCATCGGTGGGGCAATGGTTTCCCCAAAGCACAGCGGATTTGTAATTAACACAGGGGATGCCACAGCAAGGGATGTGGCAAATCTTATAAAGCATATACAAAAGGTAGTGTCCGATAAATTTGGAGTTTTACTGGAAACCGAGGTGAAATTTATCGGAGAATTTTAAAAGGAGATAACAATGTCATTTTCTTCCGATACAAAAAATGAACTTGTCAAAGTGCGGAATGTGTCAACGGCATCAAACATATGCGAGCTTATGGGCGCAGTTGCGTACGGCGGCAGATTAAAAAGAGAAAAAACAGTACTGCGGCTTTCCGTTGTTACGGAAAACCCAAAAATCGCAAGAAGAATATATCAGCTTATGAAGGAAGCTGTAGGAGTCAATTCCGGTGTAAAGATAAACAAAACCCCATCGGGTAATGCCAATTATGTGGTTTACACCGAAAACGACGAAACAGTTTCCCTTATGATGGCACTGGGGTTTATAAAAAAGCCGTCGGATATAAATTATTTTATTGGTTTCAGAGTAAATACCGACTACATAAAGGGTTCTGCAAAGCAAAAGGCGTTCCTCAGAGGTGCTTTTCTTACCTGCGGTTCTGTTATGAGTCCGGAGAAAAAATACCATATGGAATTCAGTGTTTCCACCTACGGACTTCACAACGACCTGTATGTTGTTATGAAGGAAATGGGACTTAGTCCCAAGGTGATAGTAAGGGCAGGAAACCTTGTTATATACTACAAAAACAGCGAGGAAATAGCGGATATATTAACCCTCATGGGTGCCTATAAGGTGCTTATGGATTTCCATAATATCAAGATTGTCAAGGAAATACGCAACAATGTAAACCGAACTATGAACTGCGAGGCGGCAAACCTGCAGAAAATGGTAGATGCATCAGTGGAGCAGGTTTCCGCCATAAACAAGCTTCTGGAACTGGGTGTGTTTGACACTCTTCCCGATAATCTCAAGGAGGTTGCCCGCTTAAGACTTGAATATAGGGAACACTCTCTCAAAGAGCTGGGAGAAATGCTCGATCCGCCTCTCGGTAAATCGGGTGTAAACCACAGACTCAGAAAAATTCAGGAAATAGCGGAAAAATATATATGAATGAATTTACTCATCTGCATCTTCATACACAGTACAGTCTTCTGGACGGGACATCAAGAATAGGTGACATTGCCGACAGGGCAAAGGAGCTTGGCTTTAGTTCTCTTGCCATTACTGACCACGGAGTGATGTACGGTGCTGTTGAGTTCTATGATGAGCTTACTATGCGAGGTATCAAGCCTATCATAGGTTGTGAGGTATATACCGCACCAAACAGCAGATTTTCCAAGGTGCATGGAGTTGATTCCGACTACGGGCACCTTGTCTTGCTATGCCGTGATATGGTTGGATACCGCAACCTTACAAAGCTTGTTTCCCTTGCTTTTGACGAAGGGTATTATTACAAGCCCCGTGTTGACAAGGAACTTTTGTCAATGTATTCAGAGGGGCTCATTGCTCTTTCTGCCTGCCTTAAGGGAGAGGTCAGCAGTGCACTTTTGCACGGTAATTATGAGGATGCAAAAAAGAAAGCTCTGGAATTAAACTCAATTTTCGGCGAGGGCAATTTTTATCTTGAAATACAAAACCACGGTATGTCTGAGGAGGAAACCGTGAGAGATGGCATGAAAAAGCTTTCACGCGAAACCGGAATTCCTCTTGTTGCTACAAATGATGTTCACTATTTAAACCGCGAGGACAGCTTGCTTCAGGATGTTCTCACCTGTATACAAACAGGCAAAAAGCTTGATGACAGGGATAGGATGAAGTTTTTTGGTGATGAGTTTTATCTCAAAAGCTATGAGGAAATGGCAAAAGCCTTTTCTGATGTCCCCGAGGCTCTGTCAAATACGGAAATCATAGCGGAAAGATGCAATCTCAAACTGGATTTTTCCACCCTGCATCTCCCTAAAATAAATATTGATACACCGCTTTCTCATGGTGAGTATTTAAAAAACCTGTGTCTTGACGGTGCCGCAAAAAAATACGGCACAGTTACAGAAGAAATAAAAAACCGCATTTTCTATGAGCTTGATGTAATAGAAAATATGGGATATACCGACTATTTTCTTATAGTGTGGGATTTTATCAAGTTTGCCAAGGATAATTTCATACCGGTAGGTCCGGGCAGAGGAAGTGCCGTAGGAAGTATCGTTGCATATACTCTCAATATCACCGAGGTGGATCCCCTAAAGTATAATCTTCTGTTCGAAAGATTTTTAAATCCTGAAAGGGTGAGTATGCCCGATATTGATATCGACATATGCAACGAACGTCGTGACGAGGTTAAGGGCTATGTAACACAAAAGTACGGGAAAAACCGTGTAGCAGGAATAATAACCTTTGGTACAATGGCGGCAAGAGCGGCAGTCCGTGATGTGGGCAGAGTTCTCGGGATTGACTTAGCTTTGGTGGACAAGGTCTCAAAATCTATTCCGGAAAGACTTCACATAAAGATTGCCGATGCCATAGAATCGGAGCCGGCACTCAAAAATATGTACAACACGGATATGACAGTAAAAAAGCTTTTGGATATAGCTATGAAAGCCGAGGGGCTTGTACGCCATGCTTCCACTCATGCGGCAGGAGTAGTTATTGCCGACGATGAGCTTACAAACTATGTTCCCGTGCAAAACAGTGACAAAGGTCTCATTACCCAGTATCCTATGGGAGCACTGGAAAAAATCGGACTTCTCAAGATGGATTTTCTGGGAGTACGGAACCTCACCATAATAGACAATACAGTCAAACTCGTAGAAAAAAACCGCGGAATAAAGATAGATATACAGAATCTTGATTATAACGACCAAAAAACCTTTGAGCTTATACAAAAAGGCGATACAGACGGAGTTTTTCAACTTGAAAATCCGGGACTAAAAGCCTTTATGCGACGATTCAAACCAAAAAAGCTTGAGGACATCATAGCAACAACAAGTATATACCGTCCCGGACCAATGGAACAGATTCCGACATTTCTCAAAAATGTTTCAAACCCCGATGGTATAACATATATGCATCCCACTTTGGAGCCAATACTAAAGTCCACCTACGGAACCATAATATATGAGGAGCAGGTAATGGAGATAGTCCGCACAATGGCGGGATATTCCATGGGCAGAGCCGACCTTGTGCGACGGAGTATGGCAAAGAAAAAGAAGGATGTTATAGCTAAGGAGAGGGATGTATTTGTAAACGGTATGACAGATAGTGACGGAAATATAACTGTTCCCGGTACACGCAGAAACGGTATTGATGACGAAACCGCCAACAGGGTTTTTGACCTTCTCGGTGAGTTTGCCAACTATGCCTTCAACAAATCCCATGCCGCCTGCTATGCAAGAGTTGCCTATCAGACCGCATATCTCAAAGCCAACTATCCCACGGAGTACCTTGTGGCACTGCTTGCAAGCCTTTTGGGTAATTCTCATAAGATACTTAAATATGTTACGGGATTTTCACGTTACGGAATAAAGCTTTTAAAACCCGATGTCAACAAAAGCTTCGGTGCATTCAGTGCCGAGGGCAGAAATGTCCGCTTTGGTCTGTCTGCCATAAAGAATGTAGGCATGACATTTCCTGAGGCGATTGTAAAGGAAAGGGAGCAAAACGGGCTCTTTCGTTCTTTTGAGGAATTTATCAGCCGTATGTCAAAGTACGATATGAACAAGCGTACCATGGAGGTACTCATTAAGTGCGGAGCATTTGATGAGCTGTTTTCCAATCGCAGAGTTCTTCTTCTCCACTACGAAACTATGATGGATTCTCTGCAAAAGGACAGCTTTGCCAAATCTGCAGACCAGATCAGCTTCTTTGGAGATTTGTCCGAGGACAGTGCACTGGCACCGCTGGATGAAAATGAAGCGGCAGATTTTACTTTGGGGGAAAAATACGCCTACGAAAATGAATTTGCAGGAATGTATCTTAGCGGTAATCCCATGACGGAATATGCTATGTGTGCGGCACTGTTTGCCGATACACAGCTCTACAGCATTAATGACAACGAGTTGGATGACGGAGCTACGGTCAATGTTTGCGGTGTGCTTTCATCGGTAAAAACAACTCGTACCAAAAACGGACTCTTTATATGTACTATGAATATTACAGATTATTACGATACTGTTGAGGTTAGTGCATTTGAGAGCACCTACAACAGGTACAGACCACTTTTTGCCGAGGGCAAATGCATATGCCTTAATGCCCGTGTCAAAAAAAGGGGCGACGATATAAATTTGTCTGCAGTAACATTGGTGTCGGCAGATACAGTAACAGATTTCAGCTCCAAAACCCTGTATATCCGACTTTCTGATGCACAGCAGGGCAGGAATGTAGGTCCCATATTGAAGCACTATCCCGGTGCAAGTCCCGTGTGCCTGTATTTTGAAGACAGCGGAAAGAGGGCAGTAACAGATAAAGACCACGGTGCAAAAATGTGCAATGAGCTTATAACAGAGCTTTGGAACACTTTTGGTGCTGACAATGTACGAATAAAATAACAAGGAGTAGATAAAATGGATTTTAAACCAATGAAGGAATTTATGGATAGACTGACAAGCTGGCGTATTCCCGGCAATTGTATCAAGGTTTGTATTGACGGTAAAGAGGTGTTTTCGTATCAGTCCGGTTATTCAGATGTGGAAAACAAAAAGCCTATGACAGGGGAGGGACTTTTCAATATATATTCCTGTTCAAAGCCAATAACCGTAACTGCCGCACTTCAGCTTTATGAAAAGGGAGTATTTCTTCTGGATGATCCTCTCTATGAATATATACCTGAATTCAAAAAGATGTATGTTAAAGATGGTGACACAGTAAGGGAAGCCAAAACACCAATTACCCTTCGCCACCTATTTACTATGACGGCAGGATATGCATACAATTTCGGTACTGAGGGATTCAAAAAAGCAAGGGAAATAACAAATGGGGCAATGGATACTCTTACCGTAGCAAAGTGCGTTGCCTCGGATCCTCTTGTGTTTGAACCGGGCACACATTGGCAGTACAGTATATGCCACGATTTGCTGGCGGCGGCAGTGGTAGCTATGACGGGTAAAAAATTCCGCGATTATGTTAAAGAGAATATTTTTGAACCCCTTGGTATGAATGATTCCTACTACCACAATGATGAAGTAATAGACAGAGTAAATCCGCTTTATCGCTTTGTGGATGCAGAAAGTACAGATATAGTCAAGCTTCAAAGCGGAGAGATACGTTCAGAGGGCGGCTATCTTGAAAAAACGGAAAAAACAGTATCTCACGTGCTTGGCCCCGAATATGACAGCGGCGGTGCAGGTATTACCACATCAGTAGATGATTATATCAGGTTTGGATCTGCTCTTGCCCGCGGCGGTGTGGGTGCAAACGGCGAGAGAATTCTTTCACCCGGCACGGTAGAGCTTATGAAAACAAATCAGCTTTCCACCGAGCTTATGCCCGACCTAAGCTGGTCTCAGCTTACCGGATATGGCTATGGCCTTGGAGTCCGCACTATGACGGATAAGGCAAAAAGCGGTTCAACAGGCAATATCGGGGAGTTTGGATGGGGAGGTGCTGCAGGTGCAACATTTCTTGCAGACACGGATTTAAAATTGTCTATGTTCTATACACATCATATGCTAAACCCTCAGGAAACCTATTATCAGCCAAGACTTAGAAATGTACTTTATTCTTGCATAAACACGCAGGATTAAGGGGGAATAACTGTGGCAACTACTAAGAAGGCAAATGTTTCGAAAAATCGCAAAAAAGAAATCCCCTTTAATTTACATACCATTATATTATCTGCAATATACATCATATTTTTATTTTTATACGGCGGTTTTCATGAAATTACAATAGTGATTGCAGGAATTTTTGCTTTTGTTGCTCTTTTGCTAAAAAAAGGCATAAGTATTACCGTAAGTCAGGGTATATTCGGAGCTTTTTCTCTGTGGTATCTCGGGTGTTCGCTACAAAACGGATTTTTTGTTGAATATATGGCAAGGGGACTTATTCCGCTTGTTGTCTTTGGATTCTGGATATATATTTCAAACAGCAGTGTATCTAAGGAAAAAGCACTGGATATTATTACAGAAGCCTCAATGTGGCTTGCTCTCATCGCAATAGGTCATTGCGTAAAAAAGTGCAGTGATGCACACTCTCTGCAGAGACTCAGCCTTCCTTTTGATTATTCCAATGTGTGCGGAATATATTTTGCGGTTATGTATTTTTTGTCATCCAAAAATGCTTCCCGATTTTTAAGAGGATGCCGTTTTGTTTTTCTAACGGCTCTCATTCTCACACAGTCGGTAGGTGCAGTGGGACTTTTTGTTCTTGTTATGGTATATGAGCTCACAAGAAATAAAAAGTACATTCCGCTTATACTTGGGGCAGTTGCCTTTGCTGTACTCGGCGTTGTTCTCAAAGGCAGAATTATACAGAGTATGGGTACATTTCTCGAACGACTTCTCCATATCCGCGACGGACTTGTGTGCATTGCCCGTAATCCGATAACAGGGATAGGTGCCGGTTGGTGGGAGATTGCCAAACAGTATTATCAGACAGGCTTTTATGAGGCAAAGGTCATTCACAGCAGTGTTATTACAATAGGGGTTAATTCAGGTATTATCGGTCTCGGTTTGTTTTTGACAGTGTGTATTCTTGAATTCAGAAAGGCATTTATACAAAGGAAAAATGTTCTTCTTCCGATAGTAATTCTGATTCACGCACTTCTGGATTTTTCCCTCTCTTTCTTTACTGTTTCGATACTGATTCTTTTGCTTATTCCTGACTTTGAGGAAAAAACATATACCTTAGGTTCTGCAATGCCAAAAAGCTCAGCAGTGGCTTCAATTCTGTGCTTTGCGTTTATTCTTACAGGAATTTTTTCATCTTTGGCATTTCAGAAAAAGACAGTCAGGATATCAAATCCGGATGAGCTTTGTCGGGAGTTTAACAGTAGTTTCTTTTTGAAATCCTCTGTACATTCAAGCCGCACCATAAGCGGCAGGATGTATCAGACAAAGCATACGAAAGATGTGCCGGACTTAAAAAAATTCAAATATATGCCCACAGAAATGATACTTCTCAATTCATTCCACAAGGGAGGGGAGGCAGAATACCTTTTGAGCCAACTTAGGAAATATCCTTACAATACAATGCTCAAAAAGTTTATTATCGACGGCTATGGCGGAACTTTTGAGAAAAAAACCCTCAAAATTGCATCTGATGCCGGACATGAAGGATCGTTTTTCGGAAAAATACTATACGATTTAAAAGGAGAAAACAAATGAAAAGACTAAGATTTTACATCTCACTTATACTTACAGTATGTATCTTTGCATCTCTTTGCCCTATGGCTTTTGCGGCACAAAAGTATGATGTTTTGTGGTCGTCAAATCCGCTTACAGGAGTAGACAAGTATGTGTATTCCGCAACAGCCTACGGATTTATTATTCAGGATTACAGCGACGGTACTGCAAAGGTTGGTCTTATTAACGAGACCGGTTTGCTGATTCCCCCCGGTGAAAGGCATTTTACTGAGGTTGACAAGGGTGGTTTCATCAATTACTCTATCTATCACGACAATGCTCCCACAGAGTACGGAGTTATGGATATCCACGGCAACACACCTGCACAATTCGCAAAATATAGTGCAGTCCGCACTATTACAAATAACAGATATCAGTGCTTTGTCTATGGGGAAAACAGCAGTCAGTGCGGAATTATCGATGCAGCAGGAAACGAAATTGTTCCCGTAGGTAAATACGAGTTCGACTGGGAGTGCACATACTGGAATTACGGCACCTTCAGAGTGTATAATGAGGAAGGTCAGATGGCGGTTATAGATTGCAACGGCAATTTTATCTCTCAATTCGGCTCGGAGGAGGATATCCGTTTAACTGCAGCTGCCGACAGATATCTGGTATATGATGATACCGAAAAAGTGTCATATATCCGAGCACTTGACGGAAGCAATATCGCCGAAATTCCCGGTGAAGCACGATTTGTGTTTTATAATTTCATTGAAGTAGAAAATTACAATCCCTCCACAAAAACTCTGAAAGTTTTTTGCTATGGACTTGACGGTAAACTGGTAAAAACAGATGTGTATGAAAATTTCGGTGGAAGACCGTTTACATTCTATGACATATACGATATGCCCAAGTACACATCTGATTATGATTACAATTCCGGTAGTTGGAATGTGTTTGATGCACAGGGAAATAAGGTGTATACTGCTGAGCCCTCATGGGAAATCAAATATGTATATGACAATGGTTTGGTCAAGGTCGGCCTCAAGGACGATTACGCTGCGAGCGGACTTGTTGATTTAAACGGCAATACTGTTGTACCCATACAAGCAAATACTACTATTTACTATTGCAAGGGCAGAGATATCTTTGCTTTTGAAAATGACCAATCCGGCATTTCCATTGCAAAGATTACCACACCGATAACAGTTACCTTGAGTGGAAGAAACATAGAGTTTGACCAGCCTCCGGTGGCAAAGCAGGGCAGAACCCTTGTTCCCGTCCGTGCAATTTTTGAGGCACTCGGTGCAACTGTTGATTGGGACAATGCCACTCAGACAGTTACTGCCAAAAGGGGAAGTGTGACAGTTACTCTCACTTTGGGAAGCAACATAATGACTGTGGACGATGCAAAGATTGAAATAGATGTTCCTGCCGAAGCACTAAACGGCAGAACCCTTGTTCCGGTAAGAGCAATAAGCGAAGCATTTGGCTGTAATGTAGAGTGGGAGCAGGCTACAAGAACTGTTATAATTAACTAAGCCTATATGAATATTTACGGGCAGAAATGGAATAAACCGTTTCTGCCTTTTTGTGTATCCAAAACACTATCCATATATTACCGATAGAATTATGTAAACCAATGTGCTATAATGGTGGTGCACTTTTTTATAAAACTCACAAGTGCAAAAGGAGGATAAATATGAAAAAGGCAATAATATCAACTCTTATTATGACAGCACTTGTTACTACAGTTTCTCACGCAAGTATAAGTCACAAGGTAGTAAAAGGTGACACCATGTGGAAGATATCAGTAAAGTACCAGCAGGGACTAAAAGAAATAGTGGATGCAAATCCCCAAATAGAAAACCCCAATCTTATATATCCCGATCAGCTTGTAACCGTTCCCCAAGCAGACACCGGAGTATCGAACTTCGAAACCGAGGTTGTACGCCTTGTAAATCAGATAAGGAGTCAAAACGGACTGAAACCGCTTACACAGGACTGGCAGCTAAGCCGTGTGGCAAGAGTAAAATCTCAGGATATGGCGGACAAAAACTATTTTTCTCACACAAGTCCCACATACGGTTCGCCCTTTGATATGATGAAAAGCTTCGGCATATCCTACAAAACTGCCGCAGAGAACATTGCAATGGGGCAGAAAACCCCACAGGCGGTTGTAAATGCCTGGATGAATTCTTCCGGACACAGAAAGAATATACTAAATCCCTCGTTTACCACAATCGGAGTAGGATATGTTGCCAAGGGAAATATATGGACTCAGATGTTTATTGGATAAAAATTGTATAAAACTTGTGTATAATACTTGATTTTTTACCGAAAATGTTATAAAATGGCTATATTATGGATTAATATGGATAATTATATATACATTTGGAGGTAATCATATGGAAATCAAAACAATAGGTGTTCTTACAAGCGGCGGTGATGCTCCCGGTATGAATGCGGCAGTGCGTGCTGTTGTGCGTACGGGACTTCGCTATGGATTTAATGTCAAGGGTATCAAAGAGGGATACCGCGGACTTCTCAAAAAGAATATTATAGATATGGATGCAAGATGCGTGAGTGAGTATCTGCAAAGAGGCGGAACCATGCTGGAAACTGCCCGTTGTCCCGAGTTCAAAACTCCAGAGGGCATCAAGGCAGGTGCAGATGTATGCAAGGAAATGGGCATAGATGCCCTCGTTGTAATAGGCGGTGACGGTTCCTTCCGTGGTGCCAAGGCACTTTCGGAGCATGGCATACTCACCATCGCCATTCCCGGCACAATAGATAATGATATTGCCTGCAGTGAATACACAATAGGCTTTGATACAGCTCTCAACACTGCTCTGGAGTCTGCAGACAGGCTTCGTGACACTTGCACATCCCATCACAGATGCTCGGTAATTGAGGTAATGGGTGCAAGAGCCGGCTATATAGCTGTGGAAACTGCAATTGCCGCAGGTGCAGAGGTTGTACTCACTCCTGAAGTTCCATTTGATTTTGAAAAAGATGTAATAGAAGTAATAAGGCAGGGCAGAGCCAGCGGCAGAAAGCACAATCTCATTGTTGTTGCCGAGGGTGTTGATATGGATGTAAGCAAAATGGCAAAGCTCATCAAGGAAAAAACCGATATAGATACAAGAGCTACCATTCTGGGACACATTCAGCGAGGCGGAAGCCCAACGGTTCGTGACAGAGTTATGGCGGCAGTTATGGGTTCAAGAGCTGTTGACCTTATTGCTCAGGGCAAGACAAACAGAGTTGTTGTAGTTAAGGGCGGCGATGTTACAGATCTTGATATTACAGAAGGACTGGAAATGAAAAAGTGCCTGAACCGTGATATGTATGCACTGGTACACAAGCTTTCCGTATCCAAATAAAAAATGGCTTGCATTTTTGCAAAGCCATTACATAGGAATGATATTATGAAATATTTTTTAGTGTTTATTCTGGCAGTACTTTTGATTTGCAATTATCTTTCTAAGAAAATTTTAGGATTTTTTCTTAAGGAAGAACCAACTCAAAAACAAGATGTTATTTACAAATCTATTTTATATTTAATTACGGTGGCAGTTGTTATTTATATGATGATAACTGCCTAAGCAGATACTTAAAAAACAGAGAGGATTGAAACTTACAATGGCAACAAAAAAAGAACTTGCAAAGCAGTATAATCCTGCTGAGGTAGAGGATAGGATATATTCCATGTGGCTTGACAACAAGTATTTCCACGCAGAGCCGGATTCTTCCAAAAAACCCTTTACCGTGGTTATTCCCCCTCCAAATGTTACAGGACAGCTCCATATGGGACATGCTCTTGATGAAACTCTTCAGGATATTCTTGTCCGCTACAAGAGAATGGCAGGCTACAATGCTCTTTGGGTACCCGGTACAGACCACGCAGGTATTGCAACTCAGATTAAGGTTGAGGAATCACTCCGAAAAGAGGAAGGTCTCACCCGTTATGATCTTGGAAGAGAAAAGTTTCTGGAAAGAGTATGGGATTGGAAAAATCAGTTCGGAAGCCGTATTATCAATCAGATAAAGAAGCTCGGTTGTTCCTGCGACTGGGACAGAGAGCGCTTTACCATGGACGAGGGTTGCTCCAATGCCGTAAAGGAAGTTTTTGTTAAGTTATACGAAAAAGGACTTATATATCAGGGCAACAGAATAATCAACTGGTGTCCTCACTGTATTACTGCACTTTCCGATGCGGAAGTTGAGTATGCAGAGCAGGAAGGCTTCTTCTGGCATATCAAGTATCCCGTAAAGGATTCCGATGAGTTTGTGGAGATTGCCACTACAAGACCGGAAACACTTATCGGTGATACTGCCGTTGCCGTTCATCCCGATGACGAGAGATATGCTCATCTTGTGGGCAAAACTCTCATTCTTCCCCTTGTAGGAAGAGAAATTCCCGTTATTGCCGATGACTATGTAGACAAGGAATTCGGTACAGGCTGTGTTAAGATTACACCTGCTCATGATCCCAACGACTTCGAGGTTGGTTTAAGACACAACCTTGAACAGATAAAGGTATTAAATGACGATGCAACCATCAATTCCTACGGTGGAAAGTACGAGGGTATGGATCGCTACGAAGCCAGAAAGGCTATGGTAGATGACCTTGAAAAGGCAGGACTTCTTGTTAAGGTTAAGCCTCATTCTCACAATGTAGGTCAGTGTTACAGATGCGGTACAACCGTAGAGCCCATAACCTCCAAACAGTGGTTTGTAAAGATGGAACCCCTAAGCAAGAAGGCTATTGAAGTTGTAAAAGACGGAACAATCAAATTTGTTCCCGACAGATTCAGTAAGACTTACTTGAACTGGATGGAAAATGTCCACGATTGGTGTATATCCCGTCAGCTCTGGTGGGGACACAGAATTCCTGCATTCTACTGCGAATGCGGTGAAACCGTTGTTTCCAAGGAAGAGGTTACAACCTGTCCCAAGTGCGGCAAGGCAATGAAGCAGGATCCCGATGTTCTTGATACATGGTTCAGCTCTGCACTCTGGCCTTTCTCCACATTAGGTTGGCCTGAGAACACCGAGGACCTCAAATACTTCTATCCCACAAGTGTGCTTGTTACAGGCTATGATATTATCTTCTTCTGGGTAGCAAGAATGATATTCTCTGCTATGGAGCACATGGAGGAAGAACCTTTCAAATATGTATTTATTCACGGTATAGTAAGAGACAGTCAGGGCAGAAAGATGAGTAAGTCTCTCGGTAACGGCATAGATCCTCTTGAAGTTATATCCAAGTACGGTGCCGATGCTCTTCGTTTCACTCTTGCTACAGGTAATGCACCCGGCAACGATATGCGTTATTATGACGAAAGAGTTGAAGCCAGCCGTAACTTTGCAAACAAAATCTGGAATGCATCAAGATTCCTTCTTATGAATCTTGATATAGAAAAAGTAGAGCTTCCCGAAATTTCGGAAATGCATTCCGAAGACAAGTGGATAGTAAGTCAGTTCAATACTCTTGCAAAAGAAGTAACAGACAATCTTGAAAAGTTCGAGCTTGGTGTTGCAGTATCAAAGCTCTATGACTTTATCTGGGATAACTACTGTGACTGGTACATTGAGCTTGTTAAACCCCGTCTGTACGAAGCAGAGGGTGCAGACAAGGTTGCACAGAAGGTGCTTTCCTATGTACTTGTAAATACATTAAAGCTTCTTCATCCCTTTATGCCGTTTATTACAGAGGAAATCTTCGGCAATCTTCCCACAGGCGAAGACAGTATTATGGTTTCCAAGTGGCCTGAATATGATGAAAAGCTTTCCTTCCCTGAGGACGAAAAGAAAATGCAGATAGTTATGGATGCCATAAGAGCAATCCGTAACCTCCGCACACAGATGAATGTAGTTCCTTCCAAAAAGGCAAAGGTTGTTATCGTAACAGACAGTAAGGACATTTTTGCAGGAAGCGAAATTTTCTTCGAAAAGCTTGCAGGTGCATCCGAAACTCTTATTCAGTCCGATAAGTCCGGCATAGACGATAATGCGGTAAATGCCGTAGTTGAGGGTGCCCAGGTTTATATTCCTCTTGATGAGCTTGTTGACAAGGCAAAAGAGCTTGAAAGATTGAATCAGGAAAAAGCAAAGCTTGAAGCAGAAATCAAGCGTGTGGAATCCAAGCTTTCCAACGAGTCCTTTGTAAGCAAGGCTCCCAAGAAGATTGTTGATGAAGAAAAGGAAAAAGGCGAAAAGTACAAGGCTATGCTTGCCAAAGTACTTGAAAGTATAGAAAAAATAGGGTGATTAATTTGCTTAAAACGGAAAAGGAATGTATAGACTACATCCACTCCCTGAGCAAATTCGGAAAGAAGGCAGGGCTTTGTAATATCAAAGCCCTGCTTGCCATAATAGGCAATCCTCACAGAGAGCTTAGGTGTATTCATATTGCCGGAACAAACGGCAAGGGTTCAGTTTCCTGTATGATTTCCGAAATTCTCAAGGCTTCGGGTTATAAAGTGGGTATGAACACTTCCCCCTATATTGAGGTATTTAACGAACGCCTGACAATAAACGGTGTCAATATCCCTCCCGATAAGCTTATTTATTACACAAACAAGCTTATCGGTGCAATGAATGAGCTTAATATAAACCCAATAGAATTTGAATTTATTACCGCTATGGGTTTTTTATATTTTCGTGATGAGGGCTGTGACTATGCTGTTATAGAGTGCGGTATAGGCGGACTTATGGACAGCACCAACGTTATCGAAAATCCTGATTTATGTGTTATAGCCCCCATTGGGTGCGATCACACCGATATACTTGGGGAAACAATTGAGAAAATAGCATTTCAGAAAGCCGGAATAATAAAAGAAAATTCCCGGGTGGTAATTCATCCTGATATGGACGAAAAGGCACTGGAAGTAATAAAAAAATATGCACATAGCAAAAATGCATCTGTTTTTGAAACAGATAAGAATTTTTGTGTTTTATCCTGCGACAGATTAAGTACCCTTGTCAATATAGACGGACTTACAATCAACATGAAGCTCCTTGGAGACTACCAGCCATCCAATGCGTCACTAGCAGTAAATGCCGCAAGAATATTGGGAATATCTGATGAAGATATTGCAAAAGGCATAGAAAATGCCCATTGGAAATGCCGTTTTGAGTTTGTAAGAGATAATCTTGTTATAGACGGTGCTCACAATCTCCACGGAGTAACCGCTTTTGCAAAAAGTGTCAATACTTACATTCCAACGGAAAACAGAGTTTTTGTTATAGGAATACTAAACGACAAGGATTTTGACTCCTGTGCAAAGGTGCTCTCGGAGCTAAAAGGTAAATTTATAGTAACAGATGTTCCCAGTATCAGGCAGTCATCAGACGGCAGTGTATACAGGAGAATCAAAGAGTATATTCCCACAGCAATCTATGAACCCGATTACAAAGAGGCGACAGATAAGGCAATTGAGCTTGCGGGTGACGGATTCGTGTGCATTGCAGGTTCTTTGTATCTTGCAGGTGCCATACGCACATATTTGTCATAATACATCATTTCCCGCCAAAGGGAAAATAATTTCTCCGCCGAAATCCTTTAGTAGGACAAAGGAGGAATTATTATATGGTAAACTTCAGCACAAACAAAAAAGCGCTGGTGGTATCTGTCACCGGTGATATCGATCAGCACAATGCGGCATCAATCCGTGAGCAGATAGATCTCAAAATAAGCTTTGAGAGTGTACGCAAGGTAATATTTGATTTTTCAAATCTGGATTTTATGGATAGCTCAGGTATCGGTATCATCATAGGCAGGTACAAGCTTATGAGTGCCGTAAACGGTGAGGTATGCATAGTAGTGCGTAAACCCACCGTAAAAAAGCTCCTTGAACTTTCGGGAGTGCAGAAAATAGCCAGAATATGCGATTCCCTTTCGGACGCAATGAAAACAGCATAAGGAGGGGAATACATATGAATAACAATGTTGTAGAAATTAAATTTTTATCAAGGAGCGAAAATGAGAGCTTCGCCCGTACGGTAGTGGCGGCTTTTATCGCTTCCATGGATCCCACCTTAGAGGAGCTTGCCGATGTCAAAACCGCCGTAAGCGAAGCGGTAACAAATTCCATTGTACACGGCTATTCTTCATCGGGTGGATACATATACATGGAGTGCAGTATTTCGGGAGATACACTCACTGTTGTCATTAAGGATAACGGCAAAGGCATTGCCGATGTTTCCAAGGCAAGGGAGCCTCTTTTTACCACCAATACAGACGGAGAGCGTTCCGGAATGGGATTTACGGTTATGGAGACATTTATGGATTCCGTTGACGTGGAGTCTATTGTGGGAGTAGGAACCAAGGTCACCATGACCAGACAAATCGGAAAAAATCGCCTTTAGGCCATCGGATTGGGGTGGCAAAGGTGTACAGTTTAATACAGGAAGCACAAGAAGGCAACCGTGATGCTATGGATAGTATTATCCGTGATAACGGAGGTCTTGTCCGCAGTATTGTGACAAGATTTCTGGGAAGGGGTTACGATGCGGAGGATCTGTGCCAGATAGGTATGATAGGACTTGTCAAGGCGGTTCGCCGTTTTGACACAAGCTACGATGTAAAGTTCTCTACCTATGCAGTACCCCTCATAACCGGAGAAATAAAACGCTTTCTTCGGGATGACGGACTAATCAAGGTCAGCAGGAGATACAAGGAGATTTCCCTCAGTGCAAGACTTGAAACAGAGAGATATATGAAGGTAAACGGCAGAGAACCTACCGTAGGGGAGCTGGCGGATATTCTCTCCATAGATGTCTATACCCTGACAGAGGCTATGGAGTCAGCAAGGGAGTGTGAATCCATATACCGCACTGTGTCGGAAGAGGGCAGAGGTGAGATGTATCTCATAGACAAGCTCTCCGGGGAGGAAACACTTACTGTTACAGACAGGATAAGTCTCAATTTTGCGGTTTCCGCCTTGGATAAACGGCAAAGACAGATTATTGCATACAGATATTTTATGGACGAAACTCAGACTACCGTTGCAAAAAGACTGGGAATATCTCAGGTGCAGGTATCACGGATAGAAAAAAAGGCACTGTGTGCCCTTAGAGATAAACTAAAGGATTGTTGCTAAAGTGAGCATAAAGGAAGAATTTCTAAAATTTAATATAGATGTATTCGGCATATGCGATGCCGCCCCCTACAACAAAGTAATGGGGACGGACTACAGTGTGTGTATTGTTGCACTTTTTCCATATTACAACGGTTACACTGATGACAGCAACATTAGCATATATACCCACGGCAGGGATTATCATCTTGTAACAAAGGATATTCTTACCCGTGTTGCAGATAGTCTCGGACTTAGGGACTACCGCATACATTCCGACATAGGCCCCGACATAGAACGCACTCTGTGTGTCAATGCGGGGCTTGCTTTCCGTGGAAAAAACGGAATGTGCATAAACGATAAATACGGCTCCTGCTTTTTTATCGGTTATATTGCCTGCAAAGAGCAGTTCCCCATTGATACACCAAACACAGGTAAATGCCTTGACTGCGGAAGATGTATATCTGCCTGCCCCGGCGGTGCGATATCGGATGGCTTTGATATTTCAAGGTGCCTGTCGGATATAACACAAAGGAGGGGAGAAATCACCCCCTATGAGGAAAAGTTAATAAAAGAAAACAAAACCGTGTTTGGTTGCGACATATGCCAGAGGGTTTGTCCTCACAATGCGGATATACCCATCACACCCATAAGGGAATTTAAGGAGAATACAATAACACGAATAGATATAGAAGATATAGAAAATCTATCCCAAAAGCAGTTTGCAAAGCTCTATGGTGACAGAGCTTTTGCCTGGAGGGGTAAGAATGTGATTCTGAGAAATCTGAAACTTATGGAGGAAGAAAAATGAAAATTTCCATACTGGATGCAAACACATTGGGAGATGACATCTCCTTAAAACCTATTGAAGAACTGGGAATTTGCAATATCTATCCCTCAACCTCACCCGCCGAGGTTGCACAGAGGATTTCGGATAGCGATGTTGTAGTGATAAACAAGGTCAGGTTAAACGAAAGCAACCTTAAGGATGCAAATAACCTAAAACTCATTTGCCTTCTTGCCACAGGCTATGATAATGTGGATACCGACTATTGCAGAAATCACGGAATAGCCGTGTGTAATGTGGAGGGCTATTCCTCCCATTCTGTGGCACAGCTTACCGTGGCAACGGTGCTTAGCCTTGCCACACACCTTGGAACTTATACCGAATATGTACGGGACGGCTCATATACAAGGAGCGGTGTGGCAAACTGCCTCACTCCCGTGTATCACGAGCTTTGGGGCAAGATATGGGGCATCGTTGGCTTTGGCAATATAGGTAGGGAAGTAGGGCGTATCGCAGAGGCTTTCGGTTGCAAGGTTATTGTGAACAAACGCACTCCCGTAGCCGATTACCAGACCGTGGATATAGATACCCTCTGCAGAGAGTCGGACATAATAACTCTCCACACGCCTCTTAATGATACTACGCATCACCTCATAGATGAAAACAGACTTTCTCTTATGAAAAAAGGTGTTATTATAGTAAATGCCGCAAGAGGTGCCGTGACAGATGAGGAAGCCATAGCACAGGCAGTGGAAAAAGGCACAATCGGAGCTTTTGGAACCGATGTGTATTCCGTAGAGCCTATGCCGGAGAACCACCCTCTCTACAGAATAAGGCAGTACCCAAATGTTATCCTAACACCCCATACGGCTTGGGGAGCAAAGGAATCAAG
>JAZQBI010000032.1:0-14270 GCA_045545635.1 Clostridia bacterium
AAGGAACAAGAGTACAGAATATAGTTGATGAATTAAACGGTGAAAAAATCGATATTGTTAAATATAGCGAAGATCCCAGAGAATTCATTACTGCAAGTCTTAACCCAGCAGAAGTAATAAGTCTTGATGTTGATACCGAAAACAAGGAAGCCTATGTAATAGTGCCCGCCAGTCAGTTATCCCTTGCTATCGGCAAAGAAGGTCAGAATGCCCGTCTTGCTGCCAGACTTACAGGTTACAAGATAGATATAAAAAGTGATGCTCAGTAATCACGGGGGTATGTTAAATGAGTAAAAATCCGTTTCCTGTCAGAATGTGTTTGGGTTGCATGGCAAGAAAGCCGAAAAGTGAACTGATAAGAGTGGTATATTCCGGAGATGGTAAGGCTATTATAGATAGTAGCAAAAAGCATAATGGTCGGGGTGTATATATCTGCACCGACAGTCCGGAGTGCATTCGAAAAGCAGAAAAGAGAAACTGGTTTTCCAGAGGATTAAAAAACACTGTGGATTCTGTAATATATGACGAACTCAGAAATTTGTGTGACAGGGCGTGAGTAAATGAATAAAACTCTCAATTTGGTTGGACTTGCAAAAAGAGCAGGCAAGGTTATATGTGGTGAGGAAGCGGTCAAGGAAGGCATACGATCAGGCAAATTGAAACTCGTGATAATCGCTGCTGACGTAAGCGATAACACAAAAAAAAGCATTACCAACAGTTGCAAATACTACGGGGTTACATACTATTTTGTCGGTACCAAGGAAATACTTGGTCACGCGGTAGGAAACTATTTCAACGCAGTATTGGCAATATCAGATGAAGGGTTTGCAAAAACCATTGAGCGTAATTTGCAGTTAATTACTATTGGAGGTGAATAATTATGACCGGACCGAGAGTACATGAATTAGGAAAGGACATAAATTTAACAAGCAAGGTGCTTATAGAGCTATTGGAGAAATATGGTATAACCGTAAAGAACCATATGACAACTCTTGAGCTTGATGAGACTGATGTTGTTCTCACAGCACTTCTCAACAAATATGATGATGGCACCAGTATAGAGGATTACTATACAAAACTCCATATGGAGCAGGAAGAAAAATCTGCTAAATCAAGCGAAAAGAAGGTGGCAGCGGAGGATGCTGCACCCAAGCAGGAAGAAATAGAAGCTCAGGATCTGGAAATAAAGAAAGAACAGAACCGTAAGGTTGTAGATACAAGACACAACACTGTTGACCTTGAAAAGCTTGATACTGATAAGATAGAAAAACTTGTTGACATCGATATCGGTGATAAAGCAGAAAAGAAGCAGAAAATAAAGAAGAATAACCAGGCAAATAAAAAGCTTGATAAGAAAAATTCCGAAGCCAAAGAGATTAAAGAAACAAAGGAAAAGAAACAGAAGGAAGAAAAGCAGGAACCGACCGTTGTTGAAATCCCCGATGAAATTTCTGTTGGCGATTTTGCAGCTAAGCTCGGACAAAATGCATCCGTAGTTGTAAAGAAGCTTTTTGAAATCGGTATAATGGCATCCATAAGTCAGACCATAGACTTTGACACAGCAGCACTTATTGGTGCGGATATGGGATATAATATCGAAAAGGAAATCATCATTACAGATGAGGACAGACTTTTCAATGATGTAGAAGATAACCCCGAGGACCTTGAGCCTCGTTCTCCTGTTGTCGTTGTAATGGGACACGTTGACCATGGTAAGACATCACTTCTTGATGCTATCAGAAACACTAACGTCATAGCCAAGGAAGCAGGCGGTATTACTCAGCACATCGGTGCTTACAGAGTAAGAATCCGCGATAAGAAAATTACTTTCCTTGATACTCCCGGTCACGAAGCATTTACGACTATGCGTATGAGAGGTGCACAGGTAACTGATGTTGCAATTCTCGTAGTTGCTGCGGATGACGGCATAATGCCTCAGACTGTAGAAGCAATAAACCACGCAAAAGCCGCAGGAGTAACAATAATTGTGGCAATAAACAAGATTGACAAAGAGGGTGCAAATCCCGATAGAATAAAGCAGGAGCTTATGGAATATGAGCTTGTACCCGAAGAATGGGGCGGTGATACAATCTGCGTCCCCATATCAGCTAAATTCAATCAGAACATAGATGAACTTCTTGAAATGGTAACACTCGTTGCTGATATGAAGGAATTAAAGGCTAATCCCAACAGAAATGCAAAGGGTACAGTCATTGAAGCTCAGCTCGACAAGGGAAGAGGTCCGGTTGCAACTGTTCTTGTACAGAACGGAACCTTGAAAGCCGGAGATATTGTGGTTGCAGGAACAGCTACCGGAAGAGTAAGAGCTATGGTTGATGACAGAGGAAACAAAGTTAAGAAGGCAGGACCATCAGTTCCTGTAGAAATCATAGGTCTCAGCGAAGTTCCCGAGGGCGGCGACATTCTTTATGCAGTAGATGACGAAAAGAAAGCAAAAGCAGTTGTCGAAAAGCGAAAAGAAAAAATCAAAGAAGATACAATTAAATCCCGTGCCGCAGTTTCTCTCGATGCTCTCTTTGATCAGATTAAGCAGGGTGAGGTAAAAGATCTCAATATCATCGTAAAAGCTGATGTTCAAGGTTCTGTGGAAGCTGTTAAACAGTCACTCTCTAAACTTTCCAACGAGGAAGTAAGAGTGTGCTGTATTCACGGCGGTGTTGGTGGTGTTACCGAAACAGATGTAATGCTTGCAGCTGCATCAAATGCTATCATAGTCGGTTTTAATGTCAGACCTGATAACGGTGCTTTGGCATCTGCTAAGCAGAATGATGTTGATATAAGACTTTACAGGGTAATCTATCATGCAATAGAAGAGATTGAAGCTGCTATGAAGGGTATGCTTGCTCCAAAGTTCAGGGAAAATGTACTCGGTCATGCTGAGGTAAGAAATACCTTCAAGGTAAGCGGAGTAGGAACTATTGCCGGTGGCTATGTGCTTGATGGTAAGATTTCCAGAAACTCTCAGGTTCGTATTGTTCGTGACGGTATTATCGTACATGAGGGCGTTCTTTCCAGTCTCAAGAGATTCAAGGACGATGTTAAAGAAGTTGCAACCGGATATGAATGCGGTATCGGTATTGAAAACTTTAATGACATAAAAGAAAGCGATGTTATTGAATCCTTTGTTATGGAAGAAATCAAGCAGGATTAATAAATATATTTAAGAAGCGGCGGTGTGAGATTTCTTACACCGCCACGAAAACTATATGAATAGATGCCGTGAACAATATTTTTATTGGCACTCGGCGATAATGAGGGAAAAAATATGGGATTTAACAGAGTAGAAAGAATTCAGGAGGAGTACAAACGAGAACTTTCCTCCATTATACGCACCATCAAGGACCCGAGAATGTCTTCAATGGTTAGTATAGTATCGGCTACTGTAACTAAGGATCTTAAGTATGCTAAGGTTTATGTTTCCGTTCTCGGAAATGAAGAAGAAAAGTACAGTTCAATGGAAGCCCTGAAAAGTTCTACCGGATATATAAAAAGAGAGATTGGCTCAAGACTCAATCTTCGTTGTGTACCGCATCCGACATTTGTTCTGGATACATCTATTGACTATGGGATGCATATCAACGAGCTTCTTAACAAAATCAACAGAGACGGAGAATAATATGGAGAAAATTGCTTCTGTTTTGCATAGTGCAAAAAAAATTGCACTTATTATACATGTAAACCCCGACAGCGATTGTGTCGGCTCTGCTGCAGCCATTGCTCTCACACTACGCAATATGGGTAAAAAAGCTGACATTTTCTGTGATTCTGACATTCCTGACAGATTAGCATTCCTTGTAGATGGCAAAGAGCTTTTTGGACCTCTTGATGATATATATGATGTGTGTCTGTGTGTTGATGTTGCAGAAGACTATATGATGGGCAAGTATTATGATTCTTTATTTTTACGTACTGCTATTACTTGTTGTATAGACCATCACGGAACAAACAGCGGATATGCCGGATATAACTATATTGATTCAAAGGCAGGAGCGGCAGGGGAGATAATATATTTTTTCATTAAAGATTACCTTCGACAGCCGCTTACGGTTGACGCTGCTACATGTCTCTATGCTGCAATTGCAGGTGATACGGGAAGTTTCAGATATTCCAATACAACCGAGCGTACACACCGTGTAGCCGGAGAACTTATAGGTTGCGGTATTGACAATGCAAGAATAATGCGACTTATGTTTGAACAGAAAACTTCTGAACAGTTAAAACTTAATGCTGAAGTTATCTCCGGACTGGAATTTTTTGAAGACGGGAAAATATGTGTTGCAACTGTAGATGATGAAATGCTTGGTAAATACGGAATAAATTTTGGTGAAGCTGATGATATCGCTTCTATACCGAGGCAAATAGTTGGTGTTGAGGTTGGTGTTTATATCAAGGTGAAGGGTAAAAACGACTGCAAACTAAGCTTGCGTTCCAATGAATATGTAAATGTTGCCGAAATAGCTAAAAATCTCGGAGGCGGTGGACATGTTCGTGCTGCCGGAGTCACATTGAATATGACAAAAGAAGAAGCTAAAAAAACAGTAATTGAAGAAATTAAAAAGGTTATTTAATCATGGCAGATTTAAACGGCATAATAGTTATTAATAAACCAAAAGGATATACTTCCCATGATGCAGTGAATATCGTGAGAAGAATTCTTGGCACGAGAAAAGTGGGACATACCGGTACGCTTGATCCTAATGCAGAAGGTGTTCTGCCCATATGTGTCGGAAAAGCTACCAAGGCTTGTGATATGATTACTTTTTCCGACAAAGAGTATGTTGCAGGTGTCAGACTTGGAATATCTACAGATACATATGACATTTGGGGAGAAGTGATTGCTACAGAAAGTTCCAATATAACAAAAGATGGTATCAATAAAATTCTTGATGATTTTAAAGGTGAGCTTTTTCAGGTTCCGCCTATGTACAGTGCAATTAAAAAAGACGGAAAAAAGCTCTACGAGCTTGCCCGCAATGGCATAGAGGTTGAGCGTGAACCCCGCAAAATTACGATTTATGAAAATGAGCTTCTTGAGTTTAAGGATAATGAATTTTCATTAAGAGTATTGTGTTCAAAGGGAACCTATATTCGCTCTTTGTGTAATGACATAGGTGAAAAACTAGGTTGCGGTGCATGTATGACATCACTTTTGAGAACAAAATCATCTGTCTTTACACTGGAAGAATCGGTATCATTTGAAGAGCTGGAAAAACTGGTAGAAGAAAAAGGGGCAGAAAATGTCCTTGGATGTGTTGACCGTATTTTTATGGATTTGCCTCTTCTAAAAGTCAATGATGTCGTTCGGGCAAGACTCCTGAACGGTGCGTATTCAAGGATAAATATGCCGTCCGGTATGTACAGAATATACGATTCTTCTGATTTATTTGTAGGAGTTGCATCGGTAATTGCCGGAGAAAAAGGACAAGTAGTAAAGATTGACAAGGCTTTTGTGTAGTGAGGTGTTAGTATGGAGATTGCAGCCCGTGCTGTTACTATAGGTAAATTTGACGGATTACATATCGGACACACGAAACTCATTGATGCTACCGTAAATATATCCGCAAAATTTGGTTTGAAAAGTACAGCGTACATTATAAACAGTAATCCATCACAAACAATTACAGACAAAGACCACAAAAATTATCTATTACATTGTCTGGGCATTGATGAGGTTATATGCCATAATCTCAACGACGGTATAAAGGATATGATGCCCGAAGATTTTGTAAAGGCTATCCTTGTCGGAAAGCTTAACGCACACTGGGTTATTGTTGGAGAAAATTTCAGATTTGGAAAAGGCAGATGTGCAGATGCACAGGATTTAAAGAAATTGTGCAGAAAATACAATATAGAAACTCTTGTAGCAGATACGGTGTATTCTGATGATGAGAACATCATTCCAATAAGTTCAACTCTGATACGTGATTTAATTTTAAGAGGTGATATGGAATCGGTATGCACATATTTGGGACGTCCGTATTCCATAAAAGGTATTGTCAAGGATGGTAAGCATCTTGGGAGAAAGCTGGGTTTCCCCACTATTAATGTTAATGCGGAAAAAGATATTTTACTTCCGGCAAATGGTGTGTATGCGACACTTACAACAGTTGAGGAGAAAGTGTATCAGTCAATTACAAATGTAGGAAACAATCCAACAATCGACAACCTCGAATGTGCACGAACGGAAACACATCTGTTTAACGAATCAATAGATTGTTATGGAAAAAAAGTTACGATTCAATTTCTGAAGTTTATTCGTGAGGAAAAACATTTTACAGATGAGAAAGAACTGGCTTATAATATAAGCAATGATAAGAAAAAGGTAATTGAGTATTTTAGAACAAGAGAGGATGATGGTAGTGGTTTTTAAAAAAGCAGAAATTCTTATTCCCAAGGATGCTGATATGACAAAATGGGGTACGGTTGCTTGTGATCAATACACTTCGGAACCACAATATTGGGAGAAGGTGAAAGACTATACTCGTGACTGTGAATCTGCATACAAGCTGATATTACCTGAAGTTTACCTTGAAGATGATGATGTTGAAGATAAAATCAAGGAAATAAATCAGAATATGGAAAAGTACATAGCAGAAGATGTTTTCAAATCTCTTGGCGAATGTTATGTGTATGTTGAACGCACTCTGAAAAACGGTGCCGTAAGAAAGGGTATTGTCGGTGCAATAGATCTGGAGGAATATGATTATTCCAAAGGAAGCACAACAAGAGTCCGTGCTACTGAGAAAACCGTTGTGGAACGAATTCCACCCCGACTCAAAGTAAGAAAAGATGCCAAGCTTGAACTTCCGCACATAATGATTCTTATAGATAATCCTGAAAAAGATATAATAGAAAAATTAGGAGAACAAAAGGAATCCTTTGAAAAGATATATGATTTTGATCTTATGATGAATTCCGGTCATATTTCAGGTTATGTGTTAAATGACAATGCTGCACAAGAATTGGAAAATAAACTTTCATCTTTGGATGATATCGATAAGTTTAATAAAAAGTATTCTCTTGGCGATGAGACACCGCTTATATATGCAATGGGTGACGGGAATCATTCTCTTGCCACTGCAAAGGAATATTACCGTCAGGTCAAAGAGGGACTTATTCCCGGTGATGCCGAGCTTGCTCGCTATGCGTTGTGCGAGATTGTCAATCTTCATGATGATTCTCTTGAATTTGAAGCAATTCATCGTGTTCTTTTTGACCTTAATGAGGAAGAGTTTGTTTCAGAATTGCAAAAATTTGCACATAAAGGTAATGACGGACAGAGTTTTGTGTTGGTTCATAACGGTGAAAAATCAGTTTATACTGTAAATACTCCTACTGCCAACATAACAATCGGATCTGTGCAGAATTTTCTTGATGAATATCTTTCTTCCCGAAAAGGAAAAATTGACTATATCCACGGTGAAGCGGTTGTAGAAGAGTTATCAAACGGTAACAATTTCGGTATAATATTCGAGTCCATGGATAAATCCGATTTGTTCAAAACCGTTGCAGTTGATGGTGCACTTCCCCGCAAGACATTTTCTATGGGGGAAGCGTGCGATAAGCGTTTTTATGTTGAAGCAAGAAAAATAAAATAGAAAATACTGAATCTTGACAATAGACAGTGTAGTAATATATAATTAAATGTAATTTATTTTTGGAGGTAAGTATTATGTCAGGACATTCCAAGTGGAATAATATAAAACACAAGAAAGAAAAATCTGATGCTCAGAAGGCAAAAATATTCACAAAGATGGGAAGAGAAATAGCAGTTGCTGCCAAAGCAGGCGGTGCTGATCCCGAAGTCAATGGCAGACTTAAGGATGCTATTGCAAAGGCTCGTTCCTTTAATATGCCTAATGACAATATTCAAAGAGTAATAAAGAAAGCTGCCGGAGATCTCAATACCGACAACTATGAGGATATTACATACGAAGGTTACGGTGTTGGCGGTGTAGCTGTAATTGTGGAAACTCTTACAGATAACAGAAACCGTACTGCCGGTGACCTGAGACATTACTTTGATAAATTTGGCGGTAATCTTGGTACAAATGGTTCTGTAAGCTGGATGTTTGATACCAAGGGTATGATAATTGTTGCGAAGTCCGATGATGTAGATGAGGACACTCTTATGATGGATGCATTGGATTGCGGAGCAGAAGACTTCAACGGTGAGGGTGATTTCTACGAAATTTCAACATCACCTGACGATCTTCGTACAGTAAGGGATGCACTTGAAGAAAAAGGATATAAATTCGAATCTGCCGGAGTCGAAAAGATTCCTCAGAATACAATCAAGCTTACCGATGAACATGATATCACTATGATGGAAAAACTTATCGAAAGTCTTGAAGACAACGACGATGTCCAGGAGATTTATCATAACTGGGAAGAATAATTCCACTTTTACGATTTTTAAAAAATAGGGGGATTGTTGTGGAAAGACTATTGATTAACGGTGGTAAACCACTCAGGGGTTCTGTTGTAATCAGCGGTGCAAAAAATGCTGTTGTAGCAATTATTCCTGCCACTCTCTTAGTCAAGGGAGTTTGTCGTATAGAAAATGTTCCCGATATCAGTGATGTTGATATTATAATAAAAATGATTTCCTCCTTAGGCGCTAAAGTTACCAAGGAGAATGAAAATACACTAATAATAGATGCAACTGATCTCAAAACATATGTGGCAGAGAAATCTCTTGCTGAAAAAATGAGAGCATCTTATTATCTTATGGGAGCACTTATAGGTCGCTTTGGAAATGCTCATGTTCCGCCTCCGGGTGGCTGCAATTTCGGAAGTCGTCCCATTGACCAGCATCTTAAGGCTTTCAGATCGCTTAATTGTCGCGTTGCAGAAGATGATGGCTTTGTAAAAATTGATGCTTCATCCCTTAGGGGTGGCAATGTATATTTTGATGTTGTTTCCGTTGGTGCAACAATAAATGCTATTTTGGCTGCTGTTATGGCACCGGGAAAGACTATTCTGGAAAATGCCGCAAAGGAACCCCATGTAGTTGACCTTGCAAACTTTCTTAACTCAATGGGAGCACAGATTCGCGGTGCCGGAACCAATATTATCAAAATTAACGGTGTTTCTTCGCTTTCGGGTGGGACATACTCAATAATTCCTGACCAGATAGAAGCAGGCACCTATATGTTTGCAGCAGCTGCCACAAGAGGCGATGTTGTTGTAAAAAATATAATACCGAAGCATCTTGATGCAATCACTGCCAAGTTTTCAGAAATGGGATTTGGCGTTGATGAGGGAGACGAAGAGGTACGCATATATACAAATGGACCGATTTCTTCCATAAACATCAAAACGATGCCTTATCCCGGTTTCCCAACAGATCTTCAACCTCAGGCAGTTGCCATGCTTTCCACGGTCAATGGAACAAGCGTGGTAACAGAAGGCGTTTGGGAAACAAGATTTCAATATATAGAACAGCTTGTTAAGTTTGATGCAAAAATCAGTATAGACGGAGAAAAGGCTATTATAAACGGAGGTGCACCGCTTTCACCTGCAAAGGTAACAGCTACTGATTTGAGAGCGGGTGCAAGTATGGTTATAGCTGCTCTTGCGTGTAACGGGCTTACAGAAGTTGACGGATTGCGACATATTGATCGCGGCTATGAGCATATGGTAGAAAAGTTCCGTAATCTTGGAGCGGATATTCAGAGAATAGATGATTAGATTTTGTACACTTTACAGTAGCAGCAGCGGGAATTGCACATATATTTCCGATGGCATAACATCTGTTTTAATTGATGTCGGTGTAAGTGCCTCTAAAATTATAAACTCACTTAAAACCATTGGTGTTTCTCCTGATGATATTGATGCAATTTTGATTACGCATGAACATGGTGATCATATATGTGGTATCGATGTCTTCGAAAAAAAGTATGGAACACCTATATATGCTACAGAGGAAACCCTCAAAAGGATTTCCGGCGGCAGATATCAGGACGTTGCTAATGTAGTGACTCTTGACAGATCCATAGATATAGGTACCGCCCATGTCAGAGCTTTTAAAACACCCCATGATACATATGGGTCGGTAGGGTATACCGTAACATTTGGTGATGTTAAATTGGGATTTGCTACTGACACAGGTTGTGTTACAAAGCATATGCTTTCAGCTCTTGCCGGATGCATTGCAGTTGTTATTGAAGCGAACCACGATGTTAATAAATTGATGTCAGGAAACTATCCGTATCCTCTAAAACAAAGAATTCTTTCGGATAACGGACATCTTTCCAATGAAAACTGTGCGTGGCTTGCAACCCAACTTGCTTTGTGGGGGACTGAATATATTGCTCTTGGTCACTTAAGCGATAGCAATAATTCACCTGAACTTGCATTCGAAGCAGTAAAAAACAAGCTTTCGGAAAACGGTTTTATTGCAGGAGAGAATATTTTTCTTTGTGTTGCAGATAAATCCCGTATTACAGAAATTCTATAACAGTAATGCCCCAAAACTTTTGGTTTTGGGGCATCGTTTATGTCCGGAGTTCATTCAGAAGTTTCTCAAAGTATTCAGGAGGTTGTACAGAAAAAGTCATTGTTTCACCTGAAATCGGGTGGTTAAATGTTATTGATTGTGCATGCAGAGCCTGTCCTTTGAGATTGTAAGCATTTTTATTAAGATACAGAGGATCTCCCACAATGGGATGACCAATATATTGCATGTGAACACGAATCTGATGAGTTCGTCCCGTTTCCAGATCGCACGCGACATATGTTGCATTGTCGAGATATTCCAAAACCTCAAAATGAGTAACGGCATCCTTTGAATTTGTTGGTGTAACTGCCATTTTTAGTCTGTTGGTTGGGTGCCGACCGATGGGGGCGTCGATAATACCTCTTTTATTTTTTATTATTCCGCAAACAATACACACATAATGTCTTTTTGCTGTTTTTTTCTGAATCTGGTCAGAGAGGGAAAGATGTGCCTCATTTGTTTTAGCCACAAGCAGAAGTCCGGAAGTGTCTTTGTCGATTCTGTGTACTATTCCGGGACGCATAACACCGTTTATTCCACTCAGAGAATCCTTGCAGTGATACATAAGTGCATTAACGAGAGTGCCGTTGTAATTACCCGGTGCAGGATGCACAACCATACCCTGAGGTTTGTTTATGACAAGCAGGTGTTCGTCTTCGTAGATAATATCCAAAGGAATATTTTCTGCAACAATATCCGGTAGTTCGGGATTGGGTATATCTATAGTTATTTTGTCACCGATTTTAACCTTGTAGGATGATTTTGCAATACTACCGTTAACCGCTGCATTACCATCATCTATAAGTTTTTGAATCTGTGAACGGGGGATACCGTCAATTTGAATATACTTATCAAGTCTTATACCGTTTGTTTCACATATAAATTCATAACTGTTCATTGTTTTCTATCTCTTTCGCAGGTTCTTTGTATATAAAAAGGATATAAATTGCAAGCAGAATGGTTCCTGTAACCACGAAACAATCTGCAACATTAAATACCGGATAATCGATAAATGTAACCTCTATCATATCTACTACATATCCGAGAAAAATCCTGTCAATCAGATTACCTATTGCTCCGGAAAGAATCAGGGACAAAGAAGAAATCAGCAGTTTGCTTGTGGGTTTGTAGTGTAATTTGTAATAAACAATTCCAATCGTTGCAACTATAGTAAAAGTTATGAAAATCCATCTGGAATTCTGAAGTATTCCAAAAGCGGCACCTCTGTTTTCGACATAGGTTAAGCTAAGTATTCCATGTATGATTTCAATGCTACCGACCGGTTTCAGATAATTAGTTGTAAGTACCTTGGAAATCTGATCAAAAACAACAAGCAGTGCAGAAATAATAAAAAATACCATTTATAATACTATCCTTTCAAATAAGCAAAAGGAATCTGCATAAGCGGATTCCTTTTGCAATATCTTTTTGTTAGCCGTTAACTATAGACAATGTTTTTGCAATTGCTTCAGCAACAGAAAGCTCAGTAAGCTCTCCGGATTTACGCTCTTTAAATTCAACAATGCCTTCAGCAGCCTTTTTGCCAACTGTGATTCTCAGTGGAATACCGATGAGTTCTGCATCGTTAAATTTAACGCCGGCACGTTCGTTTCTGTCATCTATAATTGTTTCAATACCTTTTGCTGTAAGTTCCTTGTAAATTTCTTCCGCAATTGTATTTTGTGTTTCGTCTTTAACATTTACAGGAACAACTATTGCCTGATATGGAGCGACGCTCATAGGCCATATTATACCATTTTCATCGCAGTTTTGCTCAATAATTGCAGCAAGACATCTGCTTACACCGATACCATAGCAACCCATAATCGGCACTTGTTCCTTGCCGTTTTCATCAAGGAAGGTACATTCCATAGATTTAGAATACTTTGTGCCAAGCTTGAATATGTGACCAACTTCAATTCCGCGGCATGTCTTAATTTTTTCATTTTTGCAGATAGGGCAGAGATCTCCTTCTTCAATATTACGAAAATCGCCAACAACCGTGGGATTAAAGTCACGACCTATATTAACATTTTCGATATGATAGTCTGTCTCGTTTGCACCAACAATCATATTGGTCATATTTACAACTTCTTTATCTACAAACACATCTATATCAAGACCAACAGGTCCTGCAAAACCGGCTTTGGCATTTGTAATTCGCATAAGGTCATCAAGAGGAGCAAGATCAAATTCAATTGCACCGCCAAGGGCATTGACAACTTTTGTGTCATTGACTTCTCTGTCGCCTCGTACCATTACTGCTACAAACTTATCATCAGTTTTATATATAATTGTTTTTGCAAAATCCTGAGGGGTTTTTTCAAGGAAGTTGGTAACATCTTCTATGGTTCCTGCATTTGGAGTATGTACCTTCTTCATTTCAAGCATAGGAATATCGGTCTTGGAATTTTCCGGAATGCATATTGCCTTTTCTTCGTTTGCACAGTAACCGCATTTTTCGCAATAAGCAATAGTATCTTCACCAATATCAGATTTAACCATGAATTCCTGTGAGCCGCTTCCGCCCATTGCACCGGAATCAGCATCAACTATGAGGTAGCTAAGTTCCATTTTATCGAATATTTCCTTGTATGCTTCATACATATTTTTGTAAGAAACATCAAGACCGGCTTCATCACGGTCAAAACTGTAAGCATCCTTCATGATGAATTCACGACTGCGGATTACGCCAAAACGAGGTCTTCGCTCATCACGGTATTTTGTCTGTATCTGATAGAGTGTAACAGGCAATTGCTTGTAAGAGCGTATGTTAGCTTTTACAGTATCTGTAAATATTTCCTCGTGTGTGGGGCCAAGACAAAAATCACGGTCACCACGATCTTTAAGACGAAACATCTCCGGACCAAAAACTTCCCATCTACCAGAAACTTCAAACATTTCTTTGGGTAAAAGGGCGGACATCAAAAGCTCCTGTGCATCGTGATTATTCATACCGTCACGAATAATTTTCTCTACATTTTTCAGAACTTTGAGTCCCAAAGGTAAATAGCCATAAACACCGGAAGCAAGCTTCCTGATCAAACCGGCACGAAGCATAAGCTGATGGCTTGGAATTTCCGCCTCTGCGGGTACTTCTCTTAATGTTGGTAATAAATATTTTGATAGTCTCATTTGAATAGTCCTCTCTATGTTATACATAAATAACATTATAATGTATTTTTTAATAACTTTCAAGAGTTTTTAGCAAAAAACTTACACAATAAACAAAAACCCCGCCGCACGAGCGACGGGGTAAAGTATTTGGGTGTTATTCCTCTATTTCAGCGTTGTTGTATGCCTCAATAACCTTAGACTCCATAAGCTGTCTGAATTCGAAGTTGATGGGATGTGCAACATCTTTAAAAGCTCCATCCTTTAATCTTTTGTTAGGCATTGCAATAAATACTTTGTCTTCGTTTTCGATAACCTTAATGTCGTGTACTGCAAAGCAATCGTCAAATGTAACAGAAGCGATAGCTTTCATTTTACTTTCGGTTTCGAATTTCTTGATTTTGATACTTGTAATTTCCATATCGTAAAACTCCTTTTCAATTGGAAACAATTCCATATAGCTTGATTATAATAATAATTATAATAAATGTCAATTATTTCCGATAATTCGCCAAAAAAATCGTAAATTATCAACAAAAAGCTACTTTTCTTTTTGTGTTTAATCACGAAAGATAATATTGTAAAAAACATATAAATTACAAAAAAATATGTGGTAATTTCCAAAGGTTTGTGT
>JAZQBI010000033.1:0-5776 GCA_045545635.1 Clostridia bacterium
AAACAACAGAAATCAATATTTTAACACCGGCTCCAAAAGAGATTACGAGGATTATTTGGGTGAATTTTACAATAATCTTCTTAAACTTCATAATCGTCTTGAAAAGGAAAACAAAGATTTTATTTTTATGGCATCTGTTCCTGCAACTCCCCAAAAGGAAAAAGATACCGACAAGCTTTGGCGGATTTTCCATATGAATGATGTAAATGAAGCTTATAAAAAAGCACATAAAGAGAAAAATTTTCCGTTTGTGAGCCTTTATGAGTTGTTCGGTAATTATGTAGCAGAAAATAAATTGGATATGGATACCCTTATGTATGACGGACTTCATCCCAATGACGATGGATACAGAGTGATGTATGACATTTTAATAAATGAATTTGGAGTGTAAATCATTATGGTTAAAAATGAATTTATCGAGAGCATTATAGAAAAAATGTCCTTGGATGAGCTTTGCGGACAGCTTATGGACCTTAATGTAAACGGCAAGCTTTCCACTCAAGAAATAGAGGAAATGGCAAAAAAGATGCGTCCCGGTTCCATCTTTGTTACCAAAAAGTCAAAAGAACAAATTAAAGAGATTTCAGATGCCATAAACAAGCACACACCTGTTCCCATAATTGTTTCTGCTGATATAGAGAGCGGTGCAGGCTGTTGTCTTGCAAGTGAGGAGGTTCTTCCCGAGCCTATGGCATGGGGTGCCGCAGATGATGTGGAGCTTATAGAAAGAGCAGGACAGATAACCGGAGAAATCTGCCGTAAAAACGGTATTCACTGGAATTTTGCACCCGTTGTAGATATTAACTACAACAAGGATAACCCCGTAACCAATGTCCGCAGTGTTTCCGACAGTCCCGAGCAGGTGGCAAAAATAGCAGGTGCTTATGTCCGCGGTATGCAGAAAAACGGCATGATGATAGCCGGATGCAAGCACTTTCCCGGTGACGGAATAGACGACAGAAATCAGCATTTCTGCACGGGAATAAATCCTCTTACAAAAGAAGAATGGTTAAAAACCTTTGGGTATGTGTATAAGAAAATGATAGAAGCCGGTTCTGAATCCGTTATGGTAGGTCATATCGGTATGCCGGAACTGGAGAAAAATATTGATCCCATACTCGGTGCCAAACCCGGAACACTCAGCTATGAGATAATGACAGGACTTCTGCGAGAAGAGCTTGGCTTTGAGGGATGTATAGTGTCCGATGCTATGGCAATGGTTGGAGCATGCTCGATGACTACTCCCGACAGACTTGCAATTGAATACATAAAGGGTGGAGGAGATGTAATTCTCTTTGCCATAGAAAAAGATTTTGAATGTCTTAAAAAAGCAGTAGAAGACGGAGAAATATCAATAGAACGTATTAAGGATTCTGTAAGAAGAATTCTTAGTATGAAGCAAAAAGCCGGTATTATAGGCGAAAATGTTATAGATGACAGTAAGGTGGAAATATCCGGAGACGTGTGTGAGGTTGCTCAGAAAATAGCCGAAAAGAGCATAACCGTTGTAAGAAATTCTCAGAATCTTATTCCTCTCAGCCTCAAAAAAGGTGCAAGAATTCTTATGATAAATTTCCAGATGGTCGGTGCCAAGGATGCTCCGTATATAAAACAGCTTGATACCGTAACCGAAGAACTCATTAAAAGGGGCTTTGAGGTTGACACCCGTCTTGCCAGCGAAATAAGTCACTATGAACTTGAAAAAATCAAAGATACATACGATTGTATACTTCTTAATTCCAGAATAAGCTCCAAGGATTACCTCGGAGGTACATTAAGAATTAATTGGGACAACATTATGCCCTTCTGGAGAGGTGTGGCAATCGATCATCCGTGTGTTATTTTCACCTCATTCGGTGATCCCTACAAGCTATATGAGTTACCATTTTTGCGTACATATGTAAATGCATATTCATCGTCACATTTTACACAGCGAGCATTTGTAAAGCTTCTTCTGGGCGAAATTGAGCCTAAGGGCAAGAACCCTGTTGAATTAAAAGGATTTTTTGAAAGACAAATATAAAATCACTTAAACGGAAAGAAGGATACAGTTATGTCCGGCTTCAGTCAGCGGGTGAAAGGCATAGTTGACACTATGACGATGGAAGAACTCTGCGGTCAGATAATCAACTACAATGTTCCTAATTTCAGAAATATCGAGGATTTTGAAAATCTTGTAAAGAAAGTCCGTCCCGGTGCTCTTTGTGCACCTCAAAAAGAGAAGGGAACGACAAAAAAGTATATCGAAATAGTAAATAAATATACAAAAGTTCCCGTAATTGTGTGTGCCGGAGTGGAAAATGGTCCCGGCAGCAGACTCTGGAATGAAGAGGTTTTTCCTGAACCTATGGCATGGGGTGCTGCAGATGATGTTGAGCTTATAGAAAGGGCAGGACGGGTTACCGGACAGGTATGCCACAATGCAGGAGTAAAGTGGAATCTGGCTCCTGTTGTGGATATCAACTACAATATGAATAACCCCGTAATAAATGTAAGGGCGATTTCCGACTCTCCCGAGCAGGTGGCAAAAATTGCCGAGACCTATATAAGAGGCATGCAGGAAAACGGAAATATGCTAGCCGGATGCAAGCACTTTCCCGGAGATGGTATGGATGACAGAAATCAGCATTTCTGCACCACGGTAAATCCTCTTTCCAAGAAAGAATGGATGAGGACTTACGGATATGTATTCAGGAGAATGATAGATGCAGGTGTAGCATCAATTATGGTGGCTCACGTTGCACTGCCTTCGGTTGAGGATAATATTGATCCAATTCTCGGACCACTTCCTGCATCACTTAGCTACAACATAATGACAAAGCTTCTTCGTGAGGAAATGGGCTTTGAGGGATGTATAGTTTCCGATGCTATGGCAATGATTGGTGCCTGCTCTGTATATCCTCCCGAAAGACTTGCGGTGGAATTTATAAAAGCCGGAGGCGATTCTCTTCTTTTTGGGGTAGAACGAGATTTTGACAGCCTTGTACAGGCGGTAAATGACGGCGAAATAACAGTAGAACGTATAAAAGAATCGGTTTCCAGAATTATCACCATGAAGGAAAGGGCAGGTCTTCTTGACTCCTTTTGCGATGATGATATTGAGCTTACGGAGGATGCAACTGCTATTGCGCGGGAAATTGCAGATAAGAGTATTACCGTAATACGAAATACACAGAATCTTATTCCTCTCAAAGTAAAGGAGAATTCAAAGTTCCTCATAATAAACTTTCAGGAATTTTCCAAAAATGACGACACCGCACCTTGCATAAAGACACTTGGAACAGTATGCGAAGAGCTTACAAAAAGAGGACATAGTGTGGATATGTACCTTTCCAGAGATATCAGCCACTACGAGCTTGAAAAAATCAAAGATAATTATGATTGTATACTGCTTAACTGCAGGATAAGCTCCAAGGATTATCTCGGCGGGACACTCAGAATTAATTGGGACAACATTATGCCTTTCTGGAGAGGCGTCGCAATAGATCATCCATGCGTTGTGTTTACATCCTTTGGAGATCCCTACAAATTATATGAGCTACCATTCCTGCGAACATATGTCAATGCATATTCTTCGTCTCACCATACGCAGAGAGCCTTTGTTAAGGTACTTCTGGGAGAGATAGAAGCAAAGGGCAAAAGTCCCGTGAAATTGAAAGGATTTTTTGAAAGAGGGGTATAAATATATGAAAAGAATTGAAGTAAATGACAAAAAATTTGAATACCCGTATGTGGTGTATATGCCAGAAGAATTTACAGAAAATCTTCCGCTTGTTATTCAGCTTCACGGCGGCGGTGAAAAGGGAAACGGCGGAGAGGATTTGTATCTTGTGGAAAGACACGGATTTGCATCTTTGCTAAAAGAAAAGGATTTTCCCTGTATAGTAGTTATGCCTCAGTGTCCCAAGGATGAAATATGGCTTATTCAGGTTAAACTCATTAAGAAATTTATCGTTGAAATGCAGGAAGAATACAAGGTTGACAAGACAAAAACCACAGTCTGCGGACTTAGTATGGGTGCTTATGCAACCTGGTATCTCGGTACTACATATCCCGATATGTTTGCGGCGATTGCTCCATGCTGCGGAGGAGGAATGCCATTGTATGCCAAAGCGCTTACTATGCCGGTATGGGCTTTCCACGGTTCTGATGATGACGTGGTACATCCCATGGAAAGCTTTAATATGATTAATCGTATCCGTCAGCTTAAGATTAATAATAATGTGAAGTTTACCGTGTTCGACGGTGTAATGCACGATTCTTGGAAATTAGCCTTTACTGAGCCATTGTTAAACTGGCTTTTGGAACATAAAAAATAATAATTTAATATAAGGAGTGTTTTGTTATGAGTAAGAAAATTTCTGTTGCAGTTTTTGGCTGCGGTAAGATGGGTAACACTATCATTGCCGATGTGGCAGCTATGGATGAGGTAGACAAGATATATGGCTACGATGTAAATCAGGCACAGCTAGATGCTACAATCGCAAAGCATGAAAAGGTTGTGGCAGTTACTACAAATCTTGATGAAATACTTGCAAATGAGGAAATCAAGCTTGTATATATTGCTACAGCAAACGAATTTCACGTGCCCCTTGCCTGTGCCGCTATGAGAGCAGGAAAGGCAGTTATGACCGAAAAGCCTTCCGGTATAACCTATGACCAGGTAGAGGAACTTATCAGAGTTCAGAAAGAAACCGGTGCATTTCTTCAGGTCGGTTTTGAATGTCGCTATTCCAAAGCATATATGATTGCCAAGGAGATTGTTGCTTCCGGCGAAATCGGAAAGCTTGTAAATGTGCACTTTACATACACAATGTCTCCCTATGCTGAATTCAAGAAGCTTGCAGATGGAACCAAGGTAAAGAACTGGCGTGTTACCAAGGAAGCTGTAGGAAGTATGTTCCTCGAAAAGCTTTGCCACTATATTGATCTTGTTCGCTGGTGGAATGAGGGATCAAGAATTGACAAGTTTATTTCCACAGGCTTTGACAATGTAATCCCTTACTTTGAACTTGAGGATAATGTACATGTTACATATCACTTTGATAACGGATGTACAAGCCACTTAAACTTCAATATGTGCGTTGCTCCCCACGGTAACTCCGATATGATGGGTGACTATGACCTTGCAGACCAGGATAAGGACGGACACAAGCTCAACTATGTTCTCACCGGTACCGAGGGTGCAATAGAAATAGATGTATTCCAGAGACAGCTTCGTGTGTATCATCATCCCGGTAAGCCCGGTCAGGAAAAGGAAGAAATGGTAAGAGTTGTAGAATGGGATAAGACCGGCGGCGGTGCTCCCAATGGTGAAAACACATACTTCCACAGCACTTATGCACAGAATCAGGATATAGTTCTCCGTGTCGTGAACGGTGATAAGCCTGCAATAGATGTTGAGGATGCTCAGGAATCCATAAGAGTTTGTCTTGATTTTACAAAGGCAACTGCAGATAAAAAATGGCAGGTAGTAGAGAGATAAAGGATTTGGTTTTATGAAACTTCCGACAGAACCTAAATACGGTTTTCGAAAGAGAATGAGAAAAATCCACAAAGAATATGTCAGGGATTTTTCTCTTACAAAGAAAAATAGCGAATTCGAATTTGTAAATGGTGTTACACTTGTTTTGCCAAAATCCTCCGGTGTTGTGATAAGGTGTGCCGGAGAGGATTTTGTTAATTATCTTTTTACCTCAATGAGTGTTTCTGCAATGGTTGGCTATGTGCCTGCCGGAGAAACTTCGGTATATCTTAATATAGATTCTTCAATTGA
>JAZQBI010000034.1:0-32673 GCA_045545635.1 Clostridia bacterium
TTCGAGCTCGGAAGCTTCGATGAAGAGTGAATTTATTATATTTTTCTTTCTCTTCATTCCTGTACCGGAAGTAGCCCATTCTTTTTCGGGAAGCTCGGAGGCATCTGTATCTTTAAATTCAACGGGTTCCATCATCTGACCAAGCATACCGTCACCCATAATCATAACGGGGCATCTGTACTTATCGCCAATGTCAAATGCATCGGAGGTAAGGTCAACCATTTCCTGAATAGAGGAGGGAGCAAGTACAACCAGATGGTAGTCACCGTGTCCGCCGCCCTTAACTGCCTGATGGTAGTCGGACTGTGCGGGCTGAATACCGCCAAGGCCGGGGCCACCACGGACGATGTTAACGATAACACAGGGTACATCCGCACCTGCTATGTAGGAAATACCTTCCTGCTTAAGGCTTATTCCGGGGCTGGAGGAGCTTGTCATAACTCTTGCACCTGCACCGCCTGCACCGTAAACCATATTGATTGCGGCAACTTCGGACTCAGCCTGAAGAAATACACCGCCTATTTTGGGCATTTTTTTGGACATATATGCCGAAACCTCTGTCTGAGGTGTTATAGGATAACCAAAGAAGTGTCTGCAGCCTGCACGGATTGCAGCTTCTGCAAGTGCTTCGTTACCCTTCATAAGAATTTTGTTTCCCATTGCATTAGCCTCCTATCTTTCTACCTCGATTACGCAGTCAGGGCATATTGTTGCACAGAAAGCACAGCCAATACACTTGTCTGTTTCAATAACTGTAGCAGGGTGGAAGCCCTTAGCGTTGATTCTGTCTGTAGCCATTACGACTATTTTCTTGGGACAGACTGTTGTACAAAGGGTACATCCTTTGCATCTGTCTTCTCTGAAAGTAACTTTAGCCATAATGATACCTCCTTTTATATAGATTGTTATTTATTGCAAAGCATCAAAGGGTAATTTCATAAATAATTCCAGCGGAAATGCTTTGTTTTTAAGATTATCCGGCAGAGCGGTAAGTATTTCCGGTGTACCTGTTATATATTTTAAGGGAACACCCAGCTCTTTTGCTACCGTTTCACCAAACTCCAGACTTTCGCAAAGGTGTTTTGCCTCTGTAAGGTAGGAGAGGTTGGTGTTATTTATAAGTCCGGTTATTTTTGCCCGGCTCATAATTTCGATGTTCTGTGCCAGAGCCTTGATGTCGTCCACGTTCATAGTGTCGGGACGCAGGGCGTTAAGCACAAAAAACATATCGTAGTCTTCGTCCTTGAGGTAGTGATGATATTTGCCCAGTGCCACGGCACCGTCGTCATCACCGCCAAGGTCAAGAACCGCATATGCATCCTTGTCATTAAAGACGGATAGAACATCCCCCGGAAGTATGGGTATGTCAATGTTTGTGGAAGCATAGTCAGGTGCGATAAGGCGTATTCCGTTTTTAGCAAGAAACTCAGCTTCGTCATTTGTCCGGAAATACGGATTTACTATATCCATATCGCATATTATAACATTGTCATGTTGCTTTTTAAGCTCCAGTGCCATATTGAGAGCGATCTCTGTTTTACCGCTTCCGTAATGGCCGGTAATTATATTAATTCTCTTCATTTACTACCTCCAGTGCGCTGCTTTGGGTGACTTTGTTTTTGCTGTAATAGCGCATATACAAAAACCATGCTGTGGCAAAGAGAATGCATAGTCCTGCTTTCACGGGGACAGATGTTCCGAGAGCATCGGCAATCACGTAGACAAAAAGTATTCCGATTATGGGGAGTATATACAAAAGAAATGCCGAAAAAAGAACTCTGACCGTATCCGTGCCTATGATAACTGTGTCTCCTGATTTTGCATTTATGGGGTTTAATATTTCCACTTCTATTTCGGGATTGCTGCACACACGGCACTCACCGCAGTCGTGACCGCAGGCGGAGGATTTGCGTATACGCACTATCGCCGTTTTTCCGCAGGTCTTTACAATTTTTCCTTTGCCTACCAATTGACAACCTCCCCAAAATAGTTTACTATATATTATAACAGAATAAAAGCAGGATTTCAATAAGAATATACGAATTTTTTGTGGTATTTTTTGTTTTTTTAAAGATTTCATTTTTTGAGAATTGCAAATAATATATTTGGATATTAAAATAATATTTTAGGTTGACAGAGCAGAAAATCGTTTTATAATGAAATTAATGACTAAAAGGAGTGTGCTCAAAATGCCTAAATATTTGGATAATGCAGAAATTTTTGCTTGGATGCCCCTTCTCGGCTTTGACAAGGACAAGCGCGATAAAGGCGTAGGACAGTTATTAAAAAGGATGAATTTTACCCCTCACGCCGTTTCGGTTTTCCTGTGCCATCCGGACATAGTTCATCATCACGACGGTGTCGAAAGGCTACGTCAGCTTCCTTCGGACAACTGCTCGTATCACGCAAACCCCTATAACGAGGAACGACGCCGTCAGGACTGGACGAACAAAGATTTGAAGAGCCTCGTTGACAACCTTAAAAAGAAAGGCATTGAATCCTACCTTGGTATTATGAGCATTGATTTTTTCAATGCGCATCATCAGGAATGGCTGTACGACCACATTGAACTCAAATCGCATCTGCGTGATATAAAGTGGTCGCTTAATGTTCTCAAAAGATTCAAGGACGGAACATATTACGAAGATTTCTTTGCAGAAAAAATTTGTCAGACACTTTCCGATTACGGATTTGACGGACTGCACGTTACGGATAATTTCTGTCCCTCCTGTGGCGGCATTAATGAATATTCCTGTGATATGATTGGACAGCTTTTCGACTATCTGGGACGCGAAATGCCCGAGGAACTGAAAAATCTGACCGATGAAACCGAGGAACAGATAAATCTGCGCGGAGATTTTATTGAGCGCGAAATGAAGCAGGAATGGATTGAGTTTTTTGCGTGGCGCTGGGAAAAATTCTGGAAAAAGATTTGTGACAAACTTCACGCAATTGGCAAAAAGGCATTTGTTCTGGGGCAGTACTGCACAGACCCGTTCGCAACTCTTTATCTCAAGGGTGTCGATTTGAGAAAAATTGTTAATGCAGGCGTTGACTACTTAATGACAAACGCATATGCAAACGCATCTGCAATGCGTCATGATGGCCGTCCGTGGTCGTATTACGAACATACAACAGTATGTGCGCTGACAGATGTGTTTGTCGACAAAGGGAAAAAACTGCAGATGCTCAGTGTTAAGGATGCCAGCGAAGAATGGGATGTTCTTCATCATGCACCCACATTGCTTGAGCGTGACATCAGCTATATGTCAGGCTATCACAGACAGACGGAAAAAGGGTACAAGCATACCCTTGACGGATTCCTTGTGTGCCTTTCAGACGGTATTTATGAGGACGAGTGGAAGTGGCTTCGCGAAAGATTTGAAGTCGGTTTCAAGGACTCCCCCGAAAAATATATTTCCCCCTCGCTTGTGTGGTCGGATACGGCGCATTATGCGATTTTGCCCGAGTACATAAAGGGGCGTCGCTACACTGCACATAAGTGGATGAGCACTCTTGACTGGGAGGATGCAAACATCGGCGCAGTTGTAAGAAGCGAGGATATAAATGAAAACAGCGGTGACCTTTTCGTGCCTAACTTTGATTTGCTTTCAGAAGAGGAGCAGAAACGCCTTGCCTCCTACAAGGGCGGCAGTGTTATCGCAACCGCATCTGCAATGGGTGACTTTAAACCTGAAAAAATCGGAATTACCCCCGATATTTATTTTGAGGACCACGACACACCGTTTATCAATATGGCATTTGCTTACAATATCGAAATTGAGGATAAGGATGCTATATTAAATATGGCAAAAGAGGATGACGATACCCCCATTCTGGAAGACCTCAAAAATATAAATGACAATATAAACTCCGTAAGCACACAGCTTTCCTTTCAGAAGGTTTCGATAGGCTTCAGAAAAGCAGTTGCAAAACTGATGAAACTGGGCACCGAAAAGATTTTCGATTCGAGCCACGGTGTAATAACTATGAAAATGAGAGACGGCGCACTGCGTATATATGTAATGAATAATGACCGCCTGCGCTATGCTCCGGCAACAATCACCGTTAAAAGGGGCGACATTGAAAAGGTTAATGTTATCAGCAAATTCCCGCTTCTTCCCGTTAAATTCTCGGACGAGAAGGTGTTCGGCTTCCAGGCACAGGATTATCCTGGCGATCAGCATACCTTCCGCGTGCTTGTGCCTCAGGGCGGTGTTTCGATAGTTGACCTTTATTTGGAGTAAGCATATAACTTTATCTTCTGCGGAATAATTTTTTAATGTACAGAACTTTGCAACATCACAAACTATGCATATAAAAACATCTACAATTCAATTTCTCTGCGAGATTTCAATTAAAAGTCTGATTCACAGAAAAATCGAGTTATAGGATATATCGGCTGTTTTGAGAATTGCAAATGATTTATTTAATTGACAAAACGGAATTTATGTATTATGATATATTATGAGTTGTTTTGTGTTCATATAGGCTTTTAAGAAAGAAGTGTATGTGGTTATGCAGGGCTTAATAGATATACATTCTCACATCCTTCATGGTGTGGATGACGGTTCTCCGGAACTGGAAAATGCTGTATCGGCTCTTAAAAAGATGCAACGAATCGGAGTGGAACATATTATACTTACTCCTCATTATTGCAAAAGGCGGGGCTATGTTACTCCGACGGAAAAAATAAAAAAAGCTTACGAGGTTCTTTGCGAGGAATGCGAAAAAAGACAAATATCTGTTTCGCTTTATCTGGGAACGGAAATGGAATATTCCACGGATGCGGTGCGTTATATAAGCGAAAAAAGGGTTTTTACTCTTGCGGATTCCAACTATATTCTTGTGGAATTTGCTCCTTATGTCAGCAGACACACAATTCTCAAAGCGTGTAAGGAAATACTCCAGACAGGTCTTATTCCCGTTATTGCACATGTGGAAAGATATATGGATTTGTACGGGGATACGGAAACCTTGTATATTTTAAAAGAACTTGGAGTTAAACTTCAGGTCAACATCCGCTCCGTGATTACTTTTTCTTTCAGAAAAAATCGTTTTCTCAGGAAGATTTTCAGTGCTGAAATGGTAGACTTTCTTGCGGGAGATGTGCATTTTGACCCGATAGAATACAAAGAATTCTGCAAATGCAAAGACTATGTTGTAAGGCATACATCCGAGCAGTATTTCAAAAAACTCGTGTCTGAAAATGCAAAAAATATTTTGAACAGGAGATAATAAAATGGAAAAAGAATTTATTGCAGAAAATGAAATCAACATACTTGATATGCTTTTTGTTGTAAGGAAAAATCTTGTTAAGATTGTAATTGCAGCTGTGCTAGTTGCGATATTGTCCTTGGCATATACACTTACTATGGTAACTCCCATGTATCGCTCCACAACGCAGCTTCTTATCAAGGGTATAAGTCAGGAAGCAATGACGATATATCCCGATTCCACAGCAAGAATTATGCTTGTGAATAACAGTATCGAAGTTCTTCGCGGTACAGAGGTTATGCTTGATGTTATAGATGAGCTTTCGCTGGAGATGACTCCCGAAGAGCTTCAGAGCTGTGTTTCGGTTTCTTCCCCGGCAGACACACAGGTGCTCAAAATTTCGGTGACAAGTCCTGATCCTGAATTTTCAAAGAATGTAACGAGCAAGATGGCACAGATTGCCCACAAGGTTCTTGCAGAAACTGTTGGAATATCTGCAATGAGTACTATTCAGGAGGCAAAAACGCCAACTGCTCCGGTATCGCCCAACCCTGCAAAAAACACTATTCTGGGCGGCTTTCTCGGTGCGGTTCTTGCAGCAGGATTCTTTATACTTATTTGGTTTGTAAATAACAAGATACATACTGTGGCAGATCTGGAAAGATCCCTCGGACTCACTGTTTTCTCTGCAGTTCCTTTTGTAGAGCCTCAGAGCTCTGAAGATGAAACAGAGGGCGCAGATTCCAAGAAGGATAACGGAAAGAAAAAATCCGCATCCAAAACAAAGGAGGGAAAGTAAGATGCAGACCAAGGTTAATGTAAAACGCATAAGAAGCAAAGGCTTTACAGAGAGCGAAGCTTACAAAAAATTAAGAACAAATATGCAGTTCAGCGGTAAGGATGTTAAATCAATAGCTTTTACCAGTACATACCCCGGAGAAGGAAAATCCGAAATATCATACCGTGTGGCATATTCCATGGCAGATATGGCCAAGAGAACCATATATGTAGATTCTGACCTCAGAAACTCAAATTTCATAAACAAGTTTGTTGTTGATTTCAAGGGAGAGTTAAAGGGGCTTGTGCATTGCCTTGTGGGTGAGTGCAGTATTGATGATGTAATAGTTCAGACTCAGAATCCCAATCTGGATTTTATTCCCATAGGTGCTATCCCGCCAAATCCCAGTGAGCTTCTTGCTCAGGAAGTATTTGCGGAAATTATTTCTGACTTAAAAAAGAGATATGACTATGTAATAATAGATACCCCTCCTGCAGGCTATGTAGTGGACGGTGTTATAGCTTCCAAAGTGGCAGATGGAGTAATCTTTATAGTTGCTTCCGGTGCTACTGCCACCAAAGCTGCAAAAAATACCATTGCAGAGCTTAACAATGCGGGATGCAAGCTTATAGGTTCTGTGCTCAATAAGTGCATCAATAAGGGTGCTGCTCAGTATGGTTACGGTTTAGGTTACGGCTATGGCTACGGTTACGGTTATGGCTACGGCTATTCCAACGGATATAACAAGGGATTTAACGATAAGAAACCAAAGGGTATCTTTGGTTGGTTTAAGAAGAAAAAATAATTCATCGGAGGTTTTGTCGGATGAAAACAGTTATGCTTGTATTCGGCACAAGACCTGAGGCAATCAAAATGTGCCCTCTCGTCAACGAATTAAAAAGCAGAAAAGCATTAAAAACAGTAGTTTGTGTTACGGGACAGCATCGCCAGATGTTAAATCAGGTGTTGGAGGCTTTCTCTGTCGTTCCTGATTACGACCTTTCGGTTATGAAGGACAAACAGACACTGTTTGATATAACCACATCTATTCTGGAGAGAATAAAATCTGTTCTGGAAGAGGTTAAACCTGATGTGGTGCTGGTACATGGAGATACCTCAACCACATTCGTTACTGCACTTGCCTGTTTTTACCTGCAGATACCTGTGGGTCATGTGGAAGCAGGACTTAGGACATACAACATATATTCTCCTTATCCCGAAGAGTTCAACCGTCAGGCAGTCGGTATAATTTCAAAATTCAACTTTGCACCGACAGAGCTTTCTGCAGAAAACCTCATTAAAGAGGGAAAGAGTAAGGAAAGCATATATATAACAGGAAATACTGCGATAGATGCTCTTCAAACCACAGTAAAGGATGACTATACTCACCCTGAGCTTGAATGGGCAAAGGACAGCAGACTTATAGTAATTACTGCACACCGCAGGGAAAATCTTGGCGAGCCTATGCACAATATGTTCCGTGCCATAAGAAGAATTATGGATGAGCACAGCGACGTAAAGGCAATCTATCCCATTCACATGAATCCGCTGGTGAGGGAAGCTGCAGCCGAGGAGCTTGGCGGTTGTGATCGTATACACATTATAGAGCCTTTGGAAGTACTTGATTTCCATAACTTCCTTTCAAGAAGCTATATGATTCTTACCGACAGCGGCGGCATACAGGAGGAGGCACCGTCCCTTGGTAAACCTGTTCTTGTTATGCGTGACACTACCGAGCGTCCAGAGGGGCTCAAGGCAGGCACACTAAAGCTTGTTGGAACTGACGAAGATGTTATATACACTAACTTCAAAGAGCTTCTGGAAAATGAAGAAGCATACAATAGTATGAGTAATGCCTCCAATCCTTACGGTGACGGACTTGCATCCAAGAGAATTGCAGATATTCTCGAAAGGAGCCTTTAATGGTGTTTGACATATCTATGAGAAAGAGAACCGCAAGACAAATTGTGCTTGCGGTTTTCCTTATAACAGCAATAATACTTAATCTGGCTTTTATATGGGTGAACTCCTCCAAGGTGAGCACGGAGTCAAGCAAAGCAAGCAGGAAGATATCGGAGACAATAGTAAAAAAGACAGTCAAAAATTATGATAATCTCCCCAAAAAGGAACAGAACAAGCATATCAAGAACTTAAACACAAAGATTCGCTCTCTGGCACACTTTGCTGAGTTCATACCCTTGGGACTGCTTTTGTTTCTTTTGGTAGTATGTCTTTTTGTGTCGGAGGATTTCAAGAAAATTCTCGGCTTTGCTATTGCGGTTGCTCTGGCACTTAGTGTCCTCTCTGCTTTGGTGGACGAAATCCATCAGATATTTGTGAAGGGCAGAGCCTTTGAGGTTAAGGATATACTCACAGATTCCTTGGGAGCATTTTTGGGAATCGTTTTGGGAACCTTTGGCTTTATTGCAGTAAAATTTGCAAGAAAGTCTTACATACATAAGGAGGAAGTATGATGAGAAAAAAAGTGTTAAAATTAATGATGGTGTTTAGTATCGTGCTGGCTGTTTTTGCCCTTACACCTTGCATGGCAGATGCTGCAACAAGTGATGGTATAACCTATACTGTAGTAGGTAATACTGCCACTATCACAGGCTTTGACAATAGTTTATCCGGTGCTGTAAACATCCCTGATACGATAGGGACAGCCAAGGTAGTCGCTATTGCGGAGCGTGCATTTGATCAGTGCTTCGAAATAACCGATGTTGTTATTCCCGATACTGTCAGTACAATCGGGGACTATGCATTTTCAAGCTGTTCTGCGCTTGCAAATATCACTATTCCCGACAGTGTAACATATATTGGTCAAGGTGCTTTTGATGGTTGTGAGAGATTGCTCAGTGTCAGAGTACCCAAGGATATAAAAACAATATTTTTATTTACATTTAACAATTGCAGCAGCCTGCAGAGTGTTACACTGCCCGAAGGTCTCCTGGAGATACAACAGGGTGCATTTATGAATTGCAAAAATCTTACCGGCTTTGCAATCCCCTCTACTGTGGAAACTATCGGTATAGATGCATTCGGATGGTGTCAATCTCTTAAAACCATAGTTATTCCCGATGGAGTTAAGGATATCGTAGGCGCATTTTGTTGTTGTGAATCTCTGGAAAACGTTACACTTCCAAATGGACTGGAAACAATCGGACACGGTACTTTCGGCAACTGCTATAAATTACAAGAAATTAAAATTCCAGATACTGTAACATCAATAGATACATCAGCATTTAGGGATTGCACGAGTCTTAAAAGTGTTGAAATACCAAATAGCGTTACAGAAATGAATATGTGTGTTTTTCAGGGGTGCACTTCTCTGGAAAGCGTTACTCTTTCCAATGCACTTGAAATTATAGACGACTATATGTTTGAGGGTTGCACAAGTCTTAAGACTATCGTCATACCATCCGGAGTAAAAACCATATGTTATACAGCATTTTCCGAATGTAACAGCCTTGAAAGTGTAACATTTTCCGAAGGTCTTACCTCTCTGGAAAGCTTTGCCTTCTATAACTGTGATAATCTTACAGAGATTAAGCTCCCCGATTCGTTGGTATCTATTGATTACTGTGCATTCGGAAGCTGTGACAGACTTTCGGAGGTGGAAATTCCCGATAGTGTAACCACTATGGGCGAAAGCATATTTGAAAGCTGCAAGAGTCTTACAAATTTTGAAATTCCGGGCGGTATAACCAAAATTAACCGCAATATGTTTAATAACTGCACAGGTCTTAAGGAAATTACAATTCCCGAAAATATAACGGAAATATGTGATCTGGCTTTTGGTTCTTGCTCCGCACTTTCCAAGGTTACAATTCCCGAAACCGTTACAACTCTTGGGGAATATGTTTTTAACAATTGCCCGAAACTTAAGACAGTTACAATCCCTGACAGTGTAACCAAAATGGGTTATGGTATGTTCTCATATTGCACAGGTCTGGAGAGCGTTGAGTTGTCCGATAATGTGACAAAAATACCATATGGCACCTTTGAAGGATGCACTTCCCTTACAAGCATAACCATACCGCAAAAGGTTAAAACCATCGAAGATAATGCATTTGCCGAGTGCTCTGCTTTTTCTTCCGTTATAATTCCATCAGGTGTAACAGCTATCGGAAATTTTGCTTTTAGTAAAACGGGACTTACCGGCATTGTAATTCCGGAAAATGTAGAGACCATTGGTAACTACGCGTTTGAAGGGTGTCAATCTCTTGCAAAGGTTACATTAAATGATGGTCTTGAAACGATGGGTACAAATGTATTTGAAGGATGCGAAAAGCTCACAAGTATCATAATTCCTTCCACCGTGTCCACCGTAAGCTTTGGTACGTTTAATGGTTGCAGCGGTCTGGAAACAGTAGTTATAGAAGACGGTGTAACAGAAATTGATAACAGTGTATTTGTCTGGTGCACTTCTCTTACGAGTGTGACAATACCGAGGAGTGTAACTAAAATCGAACAGGAGACTTTTAACGGCTGTGAAAATGTGACAATCTACGGTTACTTAAATTCCGCCGCCGAAAACTATGCAGATGCAAATGATATTCCGTTTGTTCCATTGTCGGATGAAGTCGAGGATATAGAATATGCCTACAATATAACCGCATTAAAGCTCATAAACCCCGCAAACGGTGAGAATGTGACAACCATTCCCAAGGGAGAGTTTGTGGTGGAGGCATCACTTATGAATAACTCTGCCGAAGATGCAAATTATCTCATCATAGTGACTTATGATAAAGACGGAACCAAACTTGATATGACATATCTGTACGCAACAATGGCAATAGGTCAGGAAATCAGACAGGGAGTGCTTGTTAAAAACCACTCCGAGGATATTGCAAAAATAAAAGCCTTTGTATGGTCTGCAAAAGACCTCACTCCAATGGCAAGTGCAATTGAGATTACAAAATAAGATTAAAATGAAAACAGCCATCAGATACCAAGCTTCGGTATCCGATGGCTGTTTTTGATGCCTCAAGTCTTATTTTTTCAGTAAATCTCTTATCTCTGCGAGCAATTCCTCCTGAGTAGGACCTTTTGGTTCTTCGGGTGCAGGCTCTTCCGCTTTCTTTTTCTTAAGGGAGTTTATCACCTTAACAAAAACAAAGATGGATGCAGAAATAATGAGAAAATCTACCAATGTCTGGATGAAGTTACCTATCATCATGGCATTTTCGCCATTGAGGGGTATTTTGAGGTCGGTAAATTTGATGCCGTTCAGTGCAAATGCAAAAAGCGGCATAACGATATCGTTAACAACGGAAGTTACGATTTTTCCAAATGCACCGCCCACAATAACACCGACAGCCATATCAACCACATTGCCTTTAACGGCAAATTCCTTGAATTCTTTCAATATTGACATTTAAAAAACTCCTTTTCGACAAATTTCTTATACCGAAATTTTACAACATCGAAAGGAGTTTGTCAACCATAGCTTTAACAACCAATACCTTTAGTATTGGTCGTTAAGGCTATCTGTTTCGTTCTGTATAATCATCGACTGATATTTTTCAAGAATCATATCAGACAGCTTTTTCCTCATATCGGGATTTATGGGATGAGCAATGTCTTTAAATTCGTTGTCGGGGGTTTTCCTGCTTGGCATAGCAATAAAGAGCCTTTCATCACCCTCGATAATTTTTATGTCATGTACTACAAATTCGTTATCAAAGGTAACGGATACTACCGCTCTCATTCTTGCATCGGCAGCGGTTTGTCTGATTCTGATGTCTGTAATTTCCATGATTTTTAAGTCCTTTCAAGATTTAGTAATACTATCATTGTCAATTGATTAAAAAAATATACCATTTTCGAAAATAAGTGTTTATTTTTTGAAAAATATGGTGTATAATGAAGTATCACACACTGTATTAGGGGTGTTTATATTGGCAGAATATGTACATTTTATAGGCATCGGCGGAGTCAGCATGAGTGGAATCGCCAAAATACTTTTGAATAACGGAATAAGAGTTTCCGGTTCAGATGTTTCGGAGTCGGATTCTGTATTGGAGCTTAAAAGTCTTGGTGCAGAGGTTTCTGTAGGTCATAGCGGTGATAATATTAAAAATCAGGATATGGTTGTATATACTTCTGCAGTTAAGGATGATAATCCCGAAATTATTGCTGCAAAGGAAAAGGGCATACAGCTCATAGACCGTGCAACCATGCTTGGTCTTATTATGAAAAACTATGCTAACGCCATAAGCGTTGCAGGAACTCATGGCAAAACCACTGCCACTTCCATGTTTGCCTATGTTCTTCTTGCCGCATCTATGGATCCTACTGTTATGGTTGGAGGAACTCTGGATGGCATCAAGGGTAATCTGCGTATTGGCGGCGGGGACTGTTTTATTACTGAAACCTGTGAATATATGCGTAATTTTCTTAAATTCTTTCCGCGTATTGAGGTTATACTCAATGTAGAAGAGGACCATCTGGATTATTACAGGGATATAGATGATATAGTTTCCGCTTTTTCGGATTTTGTCTCTCTCGTACCCGAAAACGGCTTTGTGGTTGCCAACAGGGAGTGTGCAAATACTATGAGGGCGGTTTCCGGTTCTCAGGCAAAGGTTTATACCTTCGGATATGAGGATGCAGATTTTTGTGCACGCAATGTGGACTACAATGATTTTGGTTATCCGAGGTTTGATATTTACTCCGGAGAAGATTTTATTGGTCATATAGAGCTCAGCGTTGTGGGGGACCACAATGTTCTCAATGCTGTTGCAATTGCTCTTGCTTCCTACAAAATGGGAATAGAATTTAAGTATATCAAACAGGGACTGGAAAGCTATACCGGCACCAAGCGCCGTTTTGAGAAAAAAGGCTTTGTAAACGGTGCACTTGTCATAGATGATTATGCTCATCATCCCACGGAAATATGTGCTACACTGAAAGCACTTAAAAACATTAAACACAATAATGAATGGCTTATATTCCAACCACACACGTATACCAGAACAGTAAGCCTCCTTAAGGAATTTGCCGATGCACTCTCCGGTGCAAAAAATGTCATAGTTACAGATATCTTTGCCGCAAGAGAAAAGGATACCGGACTTGTTCACTCCAGAGATTTGGCAGACAGAATAGAGGGAGCAGTGTACATAAGCTCTCTTGAGGGTGCAGCGGATTATATCAGAGAAAACGCCCGTGAGGGAGATGTGGTTATCACCATGGGTGCAGGCAATGTCTGTGATGTTGCCAATTACTTGTTATAGAGGATAATATGAATTATATTTTTGATTTTGGAAATGTGCTTGCCCGATTTGATCCTAAACTATTGACCGCTGTGTATGTGGAAAATCCCGAAGATATCGAAACAGTAAGTACCGTGGTTTTTGACCGCCTGTACTGGGATAGGTTGGATAAGGGAACAATAGAGGATGAAGAGGTTAAGAGCGAAATTAAAAAAAGACTGCCTTCTCACCTTGGAGAGGTAGCCTGCAAAGTATATGACAACTGGATAAATAATCTCACTCCCATAGACGGAATGAGAGAGATTGTGAAGGATATCCGCAAAGGCGGAGAAAAGCTCTATCTTTTGTCAAGTATAAGCAAGGGATTTGCTTTGGGATATAAGCTTGTCCCGTGGATAAGAGATTTGTTTTCCCTCTTTGACGGACTTGTGTTTTCCGGACCATTGGGCATTGTAAAGCCCGACAGAGAGATATTTGAATATGTACTTAACAAATATTCTCTGAAAGCAGAAGAATGTATGTTCATAGATGACAGCCTCATAAATACAGAGGGTGCATCGGCTCTCGGAATAAAGACATATCTTTTTGACGGAGACAGTACAAAACTACGAAAACTTATAAACATAGGTGTGTAAATACTTTAATTTACACACCTATGTTTATAGTTCTATATTACAAAAGTTCAACAAATATAAGATACATGATAGGTATTGTAATAACCGACAGTGCATGGCTTATCATAGCCATAGAAGCACCTGTTTTCGTTTCGCCTCCAAATGCCGCAGGGTACACAATGGTGTTAAGTCCAAGGGGTGCGGCAAAGGCAACAAGTGACAGCACAATAATTTCCTTGTCTGCGCCGATAGCCTTGAGAATAACGGAAAACAGAGCCGGTATAAGGATCAGGCGAAACAGGCAGGCAAGATAAACCTTTTTGTTCTTCATCAGGTCAGCGAATTTGTAGCTTCCTATTACCACACCTGCAAGAAGCATTCCGCAAGGTCCCATGCAGTTTCCTGCATTGGAAAGTGCAGTGTGCAGGAAAGACGGAAGATACTTCCCAAGTCCTGTAATACCCAAAATCATACCGATAACAAGTCCCATAAAGGGAGGCTTCAGAAGTCCGTTTTTAAGGTTTGCAAGCACGCCGGGAGAATTCTCGGATTTTGGAATGAGTATGTATATGCCCCATGCGTAGCAGACAAGACCGGGTATAAAGGTAAACATAAGGTATTTAAAGAGCATTTCCTCTCCCCAGATACCAAGGACAAGGAAGTTACCCACATATCCGTAATTACCGAATGTAAGTGCATATTTGTATATCTGTCTTCTGTAAGAATTTGGCGTGTCTGATTTTTTTACAAAAATCCCCACGAAAAGATATGCCAGAATAAGACCTATAATGATAATAAGAAGGGAATACATCATTAACCTGAAGTTGTTAACAAAATTTTCCGGTGTGCAATATTTAATTTGGTTGCCCATAGCAAGAGCCGGAACAAAAATGTAAGTTCCCAAACGTGATATCACTTTGTCACTGTTGTCAGGAAGAATTTTAAGTTTTTTGATGATATAGCCTGCAAGGATAATTGCAAACATATTGAGCATCTGTGTGAGAGTAAGGTTAAATACCTGCATATGAAACACCTCAGTTTGTCAAAATTAATAGTATTGTACCACATATTGACACAAGTTGCAATATTATTTTATTCAAGAATTTGCTTTCCCTCGATAAATTCATATCCTGCATCAAAGAGAGTCTTGCAGGTTGTAAAAATCTTGTCTGCATAGTCACTCTGATATGCAAAGTAGTCGGAATAGAAATATTGCTCATGGTCTATAACTCCTATGTACTCGTCGCCCACAAGAGCATTAAGACGTTCGGGGAGATCTTTGTAATCAACTACATTCAAACATATGCAGGAAAACTTTTTGAATTCAATATCAAATTCATCATTGTGAAAGGTTTCCAGGGTTTTGTGGATTCTGTTATCAATCTCGGTTGGAAGAACATTGTATCCGCATATGTTGTCCTTATTGGCTCCCGGATAGGTGAAAACCTTTGCCTCAGGCTGCCTGTTGTTGAGAAGTCTGAAGTTGTGACCGTAGGGAAGATTGTCGTTTTTGGGATCATATTCCCTCGGATCTCCTGCAGAGCAGTCCAGAAGCCTTACACCGCAGTCCTTAAGTGCCCTTACGCCCTCTTTGCTCACCGGTATCCAGTGAGGACATACAGTATAGGCATAGCTATCTTTTCCTGCAAAACGGAAGACTTCTTTTTCTATCATCTTAAACAGATTTCTTGTATCCTCGTAGGTTGCGTTTATGTGGGGATAATCAGGAAATTCCTCCATAGCGTGAAAGGCAAATTTGAGCCAAGCGGAATTTGCCGTGAATTCCTCCTTGTAGCTGTCTGTTACATCCGCAAGGGAAAATTCGTCATATCCGTAAAAGGTGTCTGTTCTGTAAAAGAGATTGAGCTGAAACTTTGCACCGTATTTGTCGTGGGCGGTTTTCAGCATATTCATAAAAGAATTGTCAAAAATACTCTTTGGCTTCAGACGGGTTATGTCTCGCAGTACCCATATGGTATCGTCGATATAGAAGTAAGCTTTTTTCATTTCAGTAAATCCTCTCCGCAAATAAATTCAAAACCGTTATTGGTAAGATATTCACCCATTTTATAGATTTTTTCGGCATAATCGCTCTGATATGCAAAATAATCTTCATAGAAATACTGTTCATGGTCGCATATGCCTATGTAGTCATTGTCAATCTGCCCGGAAAACATTTCTTCCAATTGGTCATAGGGTGTGAGGTTAAGACAAGAGGTGCAGAACTTCTTTACCTGTATATTCATTTCTTCATTGCAGAGGCACTTTGTTGTTCCGTAGGTTGCGGCATGGTCTTCCTGTGTTATGTGATTATAACCGCAGATACTGCGCTCTATTGCTTTGTTGTCGAACTTGGTGCTTGCTACGGAGCGTCTTATAAAGAGCTTTGTTTCAGGCTGACGGTTATTCAAAAGTCTGAATGAATGTCCGTAGGGGAGTGAGTCGGGATTTCCGTCATATTCTGTTGTATCGCCTGAGGTAACATCAAGAAGCTTAACACCGCAGTCCTTGAGTGCTTTTACACCGTCTTTGCTCATGGGTACCCAATGAGGGCACACACTGTAAGCAAAGCTGTCCTTACCTGCAAAGCGGATAACTTCTTTTTCTATAGATGTAAATATGTCACGGATGTCCTCATATGTAGCATTAATATGGGGATAGTCGGGAAATTCCTGCTTTGCATGAAATGCCATCTTGAGCCAGTCGGAATTTGCCTCAAACTCTGATTTGTATGCATCGGTTACATCTGCAAGGGTAAATTCGTCATTGCCGTAGAAGTAGTCTGTTCTGTAAAATAGATTGAGCTGAACCTTAACACCATATCTGTCGTGTGCGGTCTTAAGCATGTTCATAAAGGGGTTATCAAAGAGTTTTTCGGGCTTCTGTCTTGTAATATCTCTGAGTACCCAGATTGTGTCATCAATATAAAAATAAGCTTTTTTCATATTTATCATTCCTTTCTTGATTTAGTGTTAATATATCACCTAAAAAAAATACATTCAATGTAAAAATCAACTTATACTGTACAAATCAATTGTAATGTGATATGATAAATTATGAGGTGAAAGCAATGTATGCAGGAAGAATTAAGTTCAGTGTTTTGCCGGACATCGGCTTTGCCATAAGGCATTACAGTTTTGACTACAAGACCACCTATGGAAACCGTCAGGCTGCAAGGGTGGAGATTGCCTACATAAATTCAGGCAGTATTACCCTTACCTTTAACGGACAGGAGATGTATGCTCCGGAAGGAAGTATAGTGGTTCTTTTCCGACAGCTTTCTGTTTCCACAAGAACGGTGGGGGATGAGCTTCATTCCCATGATACTGTTCTTGCAGAGTTTGAGGACTTAGAATTTGGTTTTTCGGATGATGTGAAAGCCGGTAATGGGGTTCTTACAATTCCATTTGTAACAGAGCCTTCGGACAGGACAGAGAAAATCGGAATAGAACTCAGAAAAATCATATCCGATATGTCCTCTGACCGTGAGGGCAGGAGCTTTTATGCATCGGTGGCATTTGTAAGTATATTAAAGGAAATATCTGATATTTATTATGAGAAAAACACTTGTTCCGCCGCGGATGGAACCGCAGACAGAATACGCAAGTTCATAGATGACAACATACAGAAAAATATATCCGTAACAGAAATAGCGAAATATATCGGCAAAAGCCCGAATTATGCGGGACAGATTTTCAAAAAGAGTATGGGTATGACTATAAATTCCTATGTAAATATGCAGAAAGTCAAAAAAATATCCCTGCTTATAAAAGACAGGGATATGAGTTTTAAAGATGCCTGCGATTCGGTCTGCGTCTATGACGAAGCATACGGTTACCGATTGTTCAAAAAGTATATGGGACTTACTCCGGGGCAGTTTCTCTCCATAAAACAAATTGAGCGTGACAGATAATTATCTGACAAAATAGTTTCCTTTTACCATAATTTCGGAATCCGTAACAAAATAGAGACCTCTGGAATCGCTTCTGGGAATAAGCAGATGGTGGTTAAGATGAACATAGGTGTCTCCAGCAAGGTCAATTCCCGCAGAGAGGTCTGCAATTCCGCCGCCGCTTTTTCCTGCAATTATTGTGGCACCGCCGGAACGGAGCATAAGCTCGGTTCCCATCTCACCGTAGAGAACATCTCCTGCATCCACCTTAATAAGCTTAAAAGTAGATGAGCTTGCATTATCGACCTTACGCTCAATGCGTGCGTCAATATCGGGAAGAAGCACATCTGTAATGTAGGTAAGGGTAACGAGTGGATCATTGCTGTCTCCCGGTGATGCAAAAACAATTGCAGAGGAAACCAGCACACAGACAATTGAAAAAATAAGAATAGCTTTTTTTGAAATTTTCATTAGTAAATTCCGCCTTTCTCTTAGGTAATTTATTCAAGTCCAAAGCTTATTTTAAGGGCATAATCAATGCGTGTCATAAGGCACTCGTCGATATGTCCTATTTTTTCCTTTAATCTTTTTTTATCGATAGTTCGGATTTGTTCGGCAAGAATTACCGAATCTTTGGTAAGACCGTGAGAGACACCGGTAAGCTCTATGTGTGTAGGCATTTTCGCCTTGTTGATTCTGGAGGTGATGGCAGCTACAATCACGGTGGGACTGTATTTGTTGCCGACATCGTTCTGTACTATGAGTACAGGACGCACACCGCCTTGCTCAGAGCCAACAACGGGACTCAGATCAGCGTAAAAAATATCGCCGCGTTTTACCATAAATTTTATTCACACTCCGCCAGTTTTTCCTCGTAGTGCTGTTGTTGTATATTATCCTGTTCCAGACAGAATTCGGCTATTTCTATGTTAATGTCTGCCATTTCCTCATAGCCTTTTTTTAAGTCTTCTGCAATGAGAGCACTCCTTTGGCGTGCCACATAGCCTTCTGCAGCTTCCTGAAGAAGCTTATTTCTGTCAGTTTTTCCGGCAGTTGCCAGAATATCAATTTCGCTCACAAGATTATCCGGCAAACTTATGAGAATTTTTTTGTTATGCGACAAAACAACCGTGCCCCCTTCTCTTAACCTATTTCTCAAAGGCTTTTTGATATATAATAATTATATAATCGTGAGAGCTCAATGTCAAATGTATATTCTTCCATAAAGGACAGCCTATCCAAGATAATTGAGTGTTTCGGTTATTTTGTTGCCTTGTATGTAAGCGCGGGGAACTCGTCTGGTGACCGAGCATACAATCTCATAGTTTATGGTATCTATAAGCTTAGCAACAGATTCTACGGTGATAGTATTATTACCATCTGTGCCAAAAATTATAACCTCATCGCCGATTTTTATATCTTCAATATGAGTTACATCTATCATACACTGGTCCATACATATTCTTCCTACAACTTTTGCATATCTGCCGTTTACAAGCACCGAGGCTTTTCCCGACAGACTTCTCAAAAATCCGTCTGCATAGCCGATGGGTATTGTTGCAATCTTCTGACCTTTGTATGTTTTGTAGGTTCCGCCGTAGCTTATGGGATATTCCCCTTGCATTTCCTTTATGTGGCAGATTTTTGTTTTGAATGACATAACCTGCATTAGACCGGGTAATGAATTAAACACATATTCCGATGGTGCCATTCCGTAGAGTATCATTCCGGCACGGACCATATCCAGATGCATATGAGGGTAGAGTGCAGTGGCACCGCTGTTTGCAATATGCCTGATACCTGTGTCAATGCCCATTTTTGCAAGTCTGTCACACATAGACATAAATAAGTCAAATTGCATATCCGCATAGGACGAATCCTCTTCGTCTGCTCTTGCCATATGTGAGAAGATTCCGGTTATTTCTATGCCCGGGAGCTTTGAGATTTTTTGTATTTCATTGGCAACAGCTTCATCGTCAACGCCGCAGACAAAACCGATTCTTCCCATGCCTGTGTCAAGCTTTATGTGAATTTTTGCTCGTTTTCCCAACCCAAGAGCAGTGTCGGAGAGCATTTTTGCACTTTCAAAGGTGTCTATTGCACAGGTGATGTCATTTTGTATTATACGGGGATAATCCTCAGGGAATATTATACCAAGAATCAGTATGGGCTGGGCAAATCCGAAATTACGAACCTCCATAGCCTCATCCGCATTGGATACACCAAAGGCATCTACGCCCTCTTTGGATAGGGTATGAGCAACCCTTTCTATTCCGTGTCCGTATGCATCGGCTTTGATTATAGCCATTACTTTTGATTTTGTTACGGATTTTATTTTGCGTATGTTGTTTGTAAGTGCATCAAGGTTTATTTCTGTATATGTTCTCAATTGAGTGCCATCTCCTTGTATATTCTATGGCATTGGGAAGCATTTTTATAATATCCTCCGGCGTCAGGGAGTATTCGCCGGTTTCCAACGCGGCAATATCTCCTGCAAAAGAGTGGAGATATACGCCAAGATATGCACTGTCCTCGGGATTTCTTCCCTGAGCGGCAAATGATGCAATGATTCCTGCAAGAACATCGCCGCTTCCTCCCGTTGCCATACCGGGATTACCAAGTATATTTTTTTTGTAAAATCCGTCCTTTGTGCATACAACGGTTTCGTGGGATTTAAGTACCATGGTAACTGCGTATTCCTTTGCAAAGGAAATACCGATACCCACGGGATTTTCTGATATTTTTTCTGTCGGAACCCCTGTGACGGCAGAAAATTCTCCCAAATGAGGTGTAAGTATCACAGGGCAGTTTGCATCTTTCAGTACATTTATATTCTTCGAAAGTGCATTTATTCCGTCCGCATCTATTATGCAGGTTTTTTTGCTTTTTGTGACGATAGTCTGTACAAGCTCTGTTATTTGCTCGCTTCTTCCAAGTCCGGGACCTAAGAGGCACACATCGGAGGAGTTGATTTTTTCAAGTATTCTGTCAGTATCTCCGGTGTCTATCATTCCGCCCCTGTCTGAAAGAGGCATAGTCATAACTTCGGTAAGTGAGCATTCAAATATGGGATTGAGTTCTCTCGCACATCCGAGGGTTATAAGCCCTGAACCGCTTCTCAGTGCGGATTTGCACGCCATGATTGCGGCACCGGTAAGCCCCGTAGAGCCTGCAAGCACAAAAAGTCTGCCATAGTCACCCTTGTGGGTGTTCTTCTTTCTGTCAGGAAGAAGCTCCTTTGCAAAGCAGGGTGTTATCACATCGCTTCCCGCATTTTCAAATGCGGAAAGAATTCCGTAAGCTCTGCACAGTGTCGGATTTTTCTCTGCAGATGCAACGGCAATTGCATATTCTCCATCGTGGGATATACTGATCTTGATGCTTTCTATTCCAAGAGACAGGGCAATGCTTTGTGCTTTGCCCGAAAGCAGGCAGACAGGTGCACCCATAGAATTGTGAGTTATGCATACATCAGTAAGGGGCATCCTTATTCCTGTTCCGAGGCATTTGAGCACAGCTTCCTTGGCGGCATATATGCCTGCCGCAGTCTGGTTTTTGTTCTTTACGGAAGCTATGTAATTACTCTCTTCGGGTGTGAATATTTTGGACGGAATGCCTTTTTCGATGAAACCTGACATTCTGTCACATTTTACAATATCGGTTCCGATGTACATGTCAGTCGTTAAATACTTTTCTGGGGTTACGCATTGTCATTGTTTCCAGCATTTTTTCCGTAGGGCAGAATATAACTGCAACCTTTTCCGCTTCCTGCTGTGCTATGAGTACATAGGCATCGGGAGCATCAGGATGAGAGGAAGCATCTATCACCTTGTACTTTTCCCATCCGGATGGGAGATTGGAGCTGCCCTTGGGTGCCATAACTTCAATTTCCTTGCGGTATACGGATACAAGGTGCTTTCTTCTGCTTTTGCTTATTATTTTGTCAATATCAAGGTCGCTGTCGGTGAGAAGATACTCAAATTCAATATTTCTTCCTGTTATGATTTTGAATGCAAAATATCCCGCACCAACCCACGCGGCAGGTATAAGGAAAGAAAAGAACGGAATCAGTGCACCGAATATTATGGTCAGTAAATATGCAAGTATCAGGCATGACACCGGTGTAAGTGCGCAAATTACGTAGTCTGCAGGTTTTTTTGCTCTTTTGAGTATGTGTTCGTGATAAGTAACCATTGTAAAGAAATCTCCTTTTTGTTTCATTATATAAAATAATATCATATGGCTTGGCTTTTATCAAGCCAAAGGCGGAAAATGTAAAAAAATATTCACAATTATTCCGTTTTTTTCATATTATGCATGGGGTGGTTTGTATGACCGTAAAGAAAAAGCACATGTTTATGACCATCGTATTGCTTACTGTAATACTTTCTTTGGTATATTTACTGTTTTGCGGATATGTTGTAATGATGCGGACCGTTCATTCCGTAACACAGTCCCGTGTGGAACAGATTGCAAATGAAGCCATACACAATGCCATATCGACGGTTGCAACGCAAAATGAAAAATACGGGGAACTTACAAATATCTATCGCGGATCCTCCGGCAGGGTGGAGTCTGTTACCCTCAACAGCTATGCTGTAAATGCTATGAAATCCGATATATCGCTCAAGGTTCTGGAGTATCTTGATGACGAGGAGAAATACCATGTGGAAGTACCCCTTGGCAATTTTTTCGGTTCTGAGTTTCTTACGGGTGTAGGTCCCAAGGTAAGGTTAAAGATTGTACCCTTTGATATTGTGGAGGTGGAGTTTGTAAGCAAGTTTATTCCTGCAGGAATAAATCAGGTTCTTCACCGTGTAACTGCAAAGGTTGAAGTAAAGATTGCCGCTATTCTTCCGGGCTTTGAGGGCATATCCGATGTATCAAGCTCTGCGGTTATATCCGAAACAGTGATAATAGGGGACGTACCGGAAACTTATTTTAATATGAATTAAGCATACGATATTTTCTTGGAGACAGCCCTGTGACTTCCTTGAATTTTTTGGAAAAATACACATAGTCGGTATATCCGCACATTTCTGCTACCTCTGCAAGAGTCAGGGATGAGCCGAAAGTCTCAGTAAGAAAGCGGGCATGTTTTATCCTGATATCCGTAAGAAATGCTATGGGAGTTTTTCCTGTTGCTTCTTTGAATTTTGCACGGATATAATCCTCGGCATATCCGCTCTTTTTGAGTATTTCTGTAGGATTTATCCGGGAGTCATAGGCAAGTCGGGTAATTTCATCTTTTATTTCCTTTACGGCTTCTCCTATTTCGTCATCAAACTGCATATTGGTTATTAGAAAATGAATATATGCATCACAAAGAGACGCAAGGTACTCACGGTTACCAAAGCGATTGTTGTAAATAATGTTAATAAGCTTTTTTCCCTCACCGTCACGGTTGTCACGAAGAACAAGAGGAGATTTTAATCGGGGAAGTGCATTAAAGTCCCCCCTCAGGTATATTCCGTCAAGCTCTGTTTCGCCGATTGTGCTGTGATAAGTATCGGGAGGAATTATTACTATACTCCCTGGGGAAAAGGGATAGCTTTTGTCCGGGGTTTTCATCACGCCCGCAGTTTCTGAATAGAAAGATAACTCGGAGTATGCATGCTTGTGCATAGGGAACAGCTTTGTACCCTTTCGGGTACGGCTTACTATAATTTCCATAATATCACCGCAGCAAGTATAACATAAATCTATCTTTTGTACAAGTATTTTTAGAAAAAAGAATTGCATTGCTCTGTTTATGGTGGTATAATGCTGATGATTGTGGGGGATGTATATGTTATTTACAAATAGGGATTTGACAAAAATAATAGTTCCGCTCATTGTAGAACAGTTTCTGGCGGTTACCATCGGTATGCTGGATACGGTTATGGTTGCCAGAGCCGGTGAGGCGGCAGTATCGGGAGTTTCGCTGGTGGACTCCGTCAATTTGCTTATGGTTTACACATTTTCCGCTCTTGCAAGCGGAGGTGCAGTAACAATATCTCAGCTCATCGGTGCAGGCAGAAAGGACTATACAAACAATGCCGCAAAGCAGCTTATGTGGGTTGTATTTCTTGTATCCACCACTGTTATGACAGTAGTCTTGATATTCCGTAAATCCCTTTTGTCACTTATATTCGGCAGTATAACAAAAGAGGTTATGGAAAATGCAAAGATTTATTTTCTCTTTACTGCATTATCATACCCATTTCTTGGCTTATACAATGCTGGGGCATCAATTTTCCGTGCCATGGGTAATTCCAAGATATCCATGAAGGTATCTCTCGTTATGAATCTCACTAATTTGTTTGGTAATGCACTCCTCATCTTTAAATTCGGTATGGGTGCGTCAGGTGCCGCCATAGCAACACTATTTTCAAGAGTTCTGGGTGCGGCAGTTATGATGTATCTTGTTCATGACAAGAATTTGCCTGTATATATCGAAAAGATTTTCCGCTACAAGCCGGATTTTTACATTATAAAAAGAATATGTGCAATAGGTATACCAAACGGTATGGAAAACGGAATGTTCCAGTTCGGTAAGGTAATTACCCAAAGTCTCATTTCCTCCTTCGGTACCGTGCAGATAGCGGCAAATGCCGCCGCCAACGGATTTGCTCCAATCCAGTATGCCCCCGGAGGAGCCGTTGGCATGGCAATGGTAGTCGTTGTAGGCAGATGTATAGGTGCAGGAAAAACAGATCAGGCAAAAATGTATGCAAAGAAGCTATTGAAGATTGCCTATATTATGATGGCATCCATCTCCCTCGTGATGGCGATATTCTCAAAACAACTGGTGGGATTTTACGGTTTATCACCGGAGTCCACAGCTATAGCACGTAATCTGCTGGTTATTCATTCTTTTGCAATTGCTCTTGTTCATCCTACTGCCTTTTGTCTATCAAACTCCTTCCGTGCGGCAAGCGATGTAAGATACACCATGGCTCTATCCATAACATCCATGTGGATATTCAGAGTGGGACTAAGCTATGTTTTTGGAAAATATATGGGAATGGGCGTAATGGGAGTGTGGTGTGCTATGTTCTGCGACTGGATTTTCAGAGCCGTATGCTTCGGAACAAGATTTGTGCGTGGTACATGGCTTACTAAATATAAAGCTCTTAAATAAAACAAGACCTCTTCGATAATTTTCGAGGAGGTCTTGTTTTATGCAGCAGATGTTGATTTTTTAAAAAATCTTGTGTATAATAAAAGTGTTTGCTTTGTACACAAAAGGAGAGAAGGCATATTATGGCAAAATTCAGCGGAGTTCTTATTTGCACAGACCTTGACGGAACACTGTTTCGCAATGACAAAACTGTGTCGGAGGAAAATCTCAGGGCAATAGAGTATTTTAAATCTCAGGGTGGTTATTTCACCTTTGTTACCGGCAGGATGCCATCCTGTGCAAAAGATGTATATGAAATTGTAAAACCCAATGCCCCCATAGGCTGTATTAATGGCGGAGGGCTCTACGATTTTGAAAAGAAAGACTACATATGGGCAGAAAAACTCCCTTCCGAGGCGATACCCCTTGTGGAAGAGGTTGAAAAAAAGCTCCCGAAAGTGGGAATTCAACCCAATGCCCTTTATGATATATATTTCAGCAGGGAAAATAATGTAATGGAGTATTTCAGGACGGTTACCGGTGTTCCCAACCTTGTTTGCGACTATCACGATGTGAAAGATGAGCTTGCAAAGGTGCTTTTTGGCACCTCGGATGAGGACGAAATGAATAGTCTTATAAAGCTCTTAAACGAGCATTCACTCGCAGACCGTTTTACTTTTATCCGTTCCGAAAGAACTCTATATGAAATTCTTCCCAAAGGTATCGGAAAGGGTACTGCAATATCAAAGCTGTGCAGACATCTGGGTATTGATAAATCCAAATCCGTTGCCATAGGCGATTACTACAATGATATATCCATGTTTCTTGCAGCGGGAACAGGCATTGCGGTTTCCAATGCCTGCGACGAAGCGAAAAAAGCTGCAGACTTTGTTACTGTAAGTAACGAGGAAAATGCAATAGCACAGGTTATAAACGATATAGAAAAAGGAAAATATATAAGGGACTGATACTATGCTTACAAATCTTCACACACATACATCCTTTTGTGACGGAAAAAGCTCTCCCGAGGAAATGATACTTTCCGCAATTGAAAAAGGGTTTTGTTCAATTGGTATTTCCGGTCATGGACATACCTCGTTTGATGAAAGATACTGTATGAAGGATACAAACGGGTATATTGCGGAAATAAGCAGACTTAAGAAAAAATACGCCAAGGAAATACAGGTATATCTCGGCACGGAAGAGGATATGCTGGATTATGTAAAAAGAGAGGATTATGAGTATATAATTGGTTCTTCTCACTATATATTTTTTGACGGCAAATATATTGAAGTAGACGGCGACAGCGATACCTTCCGCAAAGCTGCAGAGCAATTTGGCGGAGATTATCTTGCACTTGCAGATATGTACTACAAACAGTTTTCGGAGTATATAGTTACACGAAAGCCAGATATAGTGGGGCATTTTGACCTTGTTACAAAGTATGACGAAAAATACTTTCATGCTTTTCTTAACAATCCCGAATACGACCGAATTGCGGAAAAGTATTTCCTGCATGCACTTGCGAGTCAATGCATATTCGAAGTAAATACAGGAGCTATATTCCGTGGTTACAGAACAATGCCTTACCCAAAGGAAAATCTCTTGTATCTTCTCAAAAGAGAAAATGGCAAAATTACTCTTTCTGCCGATGCACACTGTCCCGATGCACTTGATTTTAAATTCAGCGAAAGTGCAAGATTTTTGTGGGATATAGGTTTTCGGGAGTTTTACGGATTATACGACGGCAAATTCCGTCCGTTTGATTTAAAATCTCTATTTTGAAAATAAGGAACGTTTAGTTTATGAACAGGAAACAAAAAATAGAACAGTTTTTGTCCGATGACAGATTTCCGCCTGTCAACGTTGAGGATATGATGATTATGCTGGATATCCCCTTTGATGACAGGGAAGAGCTTATGCTTATACTCGGTGAACTTACGGAAGAGGGCAAAATACTCAAAACTTCAAAAAAGAAATACGCCTCTCCTGATAAGCTGGGTTTTGTCACAGGAACAGTATCTCTTGCAAAGGGCGGATTCGGTTTTCTTGTCCGTGATAGCGATGAGGATGTATTTATTCCGCCGTCGGCACTTGGCGGTGCTTTTGACGGTGATACGGTGATGATTGCTCTCTCCAAAAACACTCCGAGAGGTCCTGAGGGCAGAGTTACAAAGATTATAAAAAGGAAAACCGACCTTGTTGTGGGCACTTTTCAAAACAGCAGAAATTTCGGTTTTCTTGTTCCCGATGATGAGAGAATCCCCTTTGATATTTTTATAAGTAAGAAAAAATTTGCAAATGCAAAAAACGGACAAAAAGCCGTTGCCAGAATTACAAAATGGACTGATGTTACAGGAAAAAGTCAAAAACCCGAGGGCGAAATAGTTGAAGTACTGGGCTATCCGGGGCAGAAAGGCGTAGATATCCTTTCTGTTATGCGTTCCCACGGACTTAAGGAGGATTTTCCGCCAAGGGTTATGACGGAATGTGATAACCTTGATGAAACCATATCCGAGGCAGATATTTGTTCCCGAACAGATTTCCGAGGCAAAAAAATAATAACAATAGACGGTGTGGACAGCAGAGATTTTGACGACGCTGTTTGCGTAGAATATTCCGACGGTATATATACTCTTGGAGTTCATATAGCGGATGTTACCCACTATGTTACAGAGGGTAGTGCTTTGGACAGAGAGGCACTTTCCAGAGGTACAAGTGTGTATTTCCCCGGAAGCGTGGTGCCAATGCTTCCACGTATACTTTCCAATGACCTTTGCAGTCTCAACCCCCACAAGGACAGACTTACTCTTTCTGTGGAGATTAAGTTAAACGGAAACGGAGATGTGGTAGATCACACAATATGCGAGGGCATAATTAACTCCTGTCACCGTATGACGTATGATGATGTAACTGCCATTTTGGAGGGTGATGGTGAACTTTGCCGTAAATATGCAGATATATCGGACGAGTTAAAGCTTATGAGAGAGCTTTCCGATATTTTACGTCAAAGGAGAATGGCAAAGGGGAGCATAGATTTTGATTTTCCCGAAACAAAGATTGTTACAGACGAAAACGGCAAAGCCGTTGATATATACAAATACCAAAGCGGTATATCCAACAAAATCATAGAGGAATTTATGCTTTTGGCAAATATGGTGGTTGCAGAGCAGTTTTTCTGGGCAGATATTCCCTTTGTGTACAGGGTTCACGAAAAACCGTCATCGGAGAAAATACGGGGATTCAATGACTTTGCAAAGAATATGGGACTTCGGATTTCTTCTGAGCCTCATCCCGGTGAGTTTGCCTCAATAATAAATAAATTAAAAGGCAGAAGAGAGGAGCTTATGGTAAGCAGAGTTATGCTCCGTTCACTTATGAAAGCCAGATATTCCCCCGAATGTCTCGGTCATTTCGGACTTTCCTTTCAGTACTACTGCCACTTTACTTCACCCATAAGACGTTATCCGGACCTTGCAATACACAGAATCATCAAGGAGTACCTCCGTGGCGGTATAAGCGAAAAGCGTATGCGGTATTTTGCAAAATTTGTTTCCGATGCCGCAGTTCGTTCAAGCGAGACGGAGCTTATCGCAATGGAGGCAGAGCGTGAGGTAGAGGATATCAAAAAAGCTGAGTATATGCACTCCCGAATCGGTGAGGAGTTTGATGCGGTAATAAGCTCCTGCACAGGCTTTGGATTCTATGCACAGCTTGATAACGGAGTGGAGGGACTTGTGAGGTTATCGTCCCTAAGTGATGACTACTATGTATTTTCTGACAAGAATTTTTCTCTTTGCGGTGAACATACGGGAAGAAAGTTCCAAATAGGCGACAGCATCAGAATAAAGGTCGTATCCGCCGATGTTCAGAGCGGAAATATAGATTTTGAATTAAGGTGACAGAATATGGCAGACAAAGAAAGCATAAAACTTATAACCCAGAACAAAAAAGCATATCACGATTATTTTATTGAGGAGACCTACGAATGTGGTATTTCCCTTGCGGGGACAGAGGTCAAATCCATCAGAGGAGGGCAGATAAATCTCAAGGATTCCTTTGCTTCGGTGCAAAGCGGTGAGGTTATAATCATCGGAATGCACATAAGCCCCTATGAAAAGGGTAATATCTTCAACAAGGATCCCTTAAGGGAGAGAAAGCTCCTTATGCACAAGGCGGAGATTCGTCGTCTTATAGGTAAGGTAAAAGAGGATGGATATTCTCTCATCCCTACAAAGGTGTATCTGAAAGGCTCCAAGGTCAAGGTGGAGCTGGCACTTGCAAAGGGTAAAAAGCTCTACGACAAGCGTAATTCCATAGCCGAAAAGGAAGCAAAACGTCGTATTGACCGCAAAATTAAAGAATATAACAGATAAAAATGTAAAATATAGTCAAATTTTCACTTGAAAACTATATTTCAAAGTGATATAATATATCTGTTGTGCTTTTTTACCAATGAGGAGGAAGTATATGAAAAAACATGTTGCATATCTTGATTATCTGAGAAGCTACGCTATGATAATGGTTGTATTGCTTCACTGTATCGGATTTTTTATTACTGAAGAAAAGACCTTCGGCACGACATCCTGGTATATCAATCTTGTTATCAATGCATTTTCCAGAACGGCAGTTCCCATATTCCTTATGATAAGCGGATATCTTATGCTTTCTTCGGAGGGAGCTTCCGATATAAAGGGGTTTTACAAAAAACGTCTTGGACGAATTGTGCTTCCTTTGGTTTTCTGGAATGTGGTCTATTTCATCTTTGATGTGGCAAAGAATAACACAACCTTAAGCTTTGCAAACTTTTTCAAAGAGTTCTTTTCGACGGGAACTTACTACCATTTGTGGTATCTGTATATGCTTGTGGCACTATATCTTCTCACACCGTTCCTCAAATGCATAACGGATAAATGTTCAATTCGACAGCTTACACTGCTTGTTATTGTTCTGTTTTCATCCAGTACCATTTTCCCGATACTTAACACAGTGTTTTCGCTGCACATCCGCCTGTTTGATTCTCTTTGCAACGGATACATTCCGTGCTACTTACTTGGATATATTCTTGCTAAGGCAGATATAAAAAAGGGTGATACACTGTTCTTTGGAGTTTTTGCTTTTGTGTGCCTGTTTTTGTCGGTGGTTATCAACCACGCAAATTCCTCGGCGGGATACATAAATCTTGTTACAAACAGCGGGTACAGTTTCAGTCATATAGGTATGGCGGCATGAATTTTTGTTGCTTTCCGTTTTTTTGCTACTAAGGAAAACAGTTTTGTACAGATTATTGCCAAACACAGTTTTGGTGTTTATCTTGTGCACGTTATTATTCTTGAAATTGTAATGGAGTTTTTCTGTATAGATTCTTCTCCCATAGTTACCTCACTGTATCTCTTTGTTGTTACAACGGTAATCGCTACTTTGATTTCGTTTGCAATTATGAAGATTAAGCATCTTAACAAGGTTATTTCATAACAAATATTATTAACATAATTTTAAGAAAGAAGATGACTCAAAAATGTCAACATTACTATCTGTATCAATTGCTCTTCTTGCAGGGCTTCTTATGACCAGAGTGTTTAAACCCCTGAAGCTGCCTTCGGTAACGGCATATCTTATTGCCGGAGTCCTTATAGGACCTTACTGCCTTGGTGCTTTGGGAATAGACGGTCTTGGATTCAACAGCCACGAATCTGTGTCCGCTCTCACTCTTGTATCCGAAGTTGCATTGGCTTTTATTGCTTTTTCAATCGGCAACGAGTTTCGTGCAGAAGAGCTTAAGCAGACCGGTAAGCAGGCTCTTGTTATCGGTATATTCCAGGCGCTTGTTGCGGCACTTTTTGTGGATATTATTCTTGTGGCACTCCACTATATCATGCCCGACAAGATTTCGATTCCTCAGGCTATAACCCTTGGCGCAATAGCAACTGCCACAGCACCTGCGGCAACTCTTATGGTTGTTCGTCAGTATAAGGCAGACGGACCTCTTACAAGACTTCTTCTCCCCATAGTTGCTCTTGACGATGCAGTAGGTCTTATAGTTTTTGCAGTATCCTTCGGTATAGCAAAGACAATTCACAACGGCCAGATAGATATGATTTCTATCGTGGTGAACCCCATTATTGAGATTGTTCTCTCCCTCGGCCTCGGTGCTGTGATGGGATGGGTTCTTACAAAGCTTGAGAAATTCTTCAATTCCAATACCAACAGACTCAATCTTACTATCGCTTTTGTATTTCTCACAGCATCTCTTGCTATGATTAAGTTCCACATAGGACCTGTACACATTGGTTTTTCATCGCTTCTTGTTTGTATGATGCTGGGAACTGTATTCTGCAATACTTGTTCTCTGTCTCACGACCTTATGGAAGCATCCGACAAATGGACATCTCCGCTTTTTGCACTGTTTTTTGTAATAAGCGGTGCAGAGCTTGAGCTTGGTGTGTTTGCAGACATTGCCATTGTGGGAATCGGTATACTATACATAATTTTCCGTTCTGCCGGAAAATATATTGGCTCTTTTGCCAGTGCAAAGGCTGTAAAATGTTCACCTGAGATATGCAAGTATCTGGGTATCACACTTCTTCCGCAGGCAGGTGTGGCACTTGGTATGACAATCACTGCTATGCAGCTTGGTGCAGACGGTAATCTTATTCGTAACATAACACTTTTTGCAGTTCTTATATACGAGCTCTTCGGGCCGCTCTTTACCAGAATGGCTCTCACTGCCGCAGGAGACATCAAGCCAATGTCCGATGAGGTTAAGATGCGTCGACACATCAAACTTGAACAGGCTAAAAACAGAACCAGATAATCATGAATAAATTTGTACAAACCATAAGATATTCCATGGAATACCTCAAGGCACTTGTCAAGTGGATTTTTATTTCTGTCCTTGGCGGTTGTCTTGGTGGGATTCTGGGAAGTGTGTTTCATATACTCATAGACCTTGTTACGGAGTTCAGAGAAGAGAATCGGTATGTAATATTTTTTATTCCGTTGGCGGCGGTCATTATATGTGCAATGTACGGATTTTTTAAAAATCGCGGTTCTCTTGGCACAGACAGAATACTGGATTGTTTGAATAGAGAAAAACCGATACCAAAGATAATGATACCTCTCATATTTGTAAGCTCAGTAATAAGTCACCTTTCAGGTGCTTCTGTTGGCAGAGAGGGTGCGGCACTTCAGCTTGGCGGAAGTTTGTTTCACATAATAGGCAGACTGTTCCGACTGAACTCAAAAGATATGAAAATAGCTGTAATGAGCGGGATGAGTGCGGTTTTTGCGGCACTTTTCGGAACACCCCTTGCGGCGTCTGTCTTTGCATTGGAAATAGCCGGAGTGGGAGCAATGCACTACGGTGCCATAGTTCCATGCGTATTGTCGGCAGTTGTTGCTTTCAGAATAAGCAGTATTTTTGGTATAAGTCCCGTCAGGTTTGTCAGGGTATCATCACTGACATTGAATCCTGCTGTTTTTGCACAGGTTATTGTTTTTTCTGTCATATGTGCAGTGGTAAGCATTGTTTTTTGTGTTACTATCAAAGCGACAAGCAAAAAAGCAACTTCACTTATTCCTAATCCGTATGTGAAGGCTCTTGTTTGTTCGGTAATTCTCCTTGTACTTTCCGTGATTTTCAGAAGTGGTGATTATAACGGGGCGGGAATGCATATTATTTCAAAGGCTCTGAACGGTGTTTCCAAGCCTGAAGCTTTTTTTGTAAAAATAATTTTTACGGCAGTAAGTATTGCCGCCGGCTTTAAGGGCGGTGAGATAGTACCGGCATTTTTTGTCGGTTCCACCTTTGGCGCGGCTGTTTCCCCGATTCTGGGATTAGATCCCACCATGGG
>JAZQBI010000035.1:0-11978 GCA_045545635.1 Clostridia bacterium
ACAGAGGAAGACAAAATCTCCAAACTTCCCGAGCTTAAAGAGGGTGACACACCAAGCTGCGACAAGCTGGATAAGCAGCAGCACTTTACACAGCCACCTGCAAGATATACGGAAGCATCCCTTATTAAAATTCTGGAAGAAAAGGGAATCGGAAGACCGAGTACCTACTCTCCCATTATCACTACAATTATTGCCAGAGGCTATGTTGTAAGACAGAAAAAATCTCTTATACCCACAGACCTCGGAAGAATAGTAAACACAATTATGTGTGAGAATTTTCAGGATATTGTGGATGTTGGATTTACCGCAGATATGGAAGAAAATCTGGATAAAGTTGAAGAGGGCAACCTCAACTGGAAGTCCCTTATTTCCGACTTCTACGGCCCCTTTGAAGAAACACTGAAAACTGCCGAGGAAAAAATCGGAGATATAGAAATTAAAGACGAGGTTTCCGACGAGGTTTGCGACAAATGCGGAAGACTTATGGTATATAAACACGGAAAGTTTGGAAAATTCCTTGCGTGTCCCGGTTTTCCCGAATGCAGAAACACCAAAGCAATTGTTAAATCCATCGGCATAGACTGTCCCAAGTGCGGCGGTCAGGTTATAGAAAAGAAATCCAAGAGAGGCAAGATATTCTACGGATGCGATTCCTATCCCAAGTGTGATTTTACCTCATGGGACAAACCCACAAACGAAAAATGTCCCGTCTGCGGAGAAATTCTCTTTGAATCCTCTGCAAGAGGTAAGAGAAAATACTGTGCCAAATGCCAGCCCAAGGAGACAAAAAAATGACAGTTAAAGTAATCGGAGCAGGTCTTGCCGGATGCGAAGCCGCATGGCAGCTTGCCAAAAGAGGTATTACGGTCAAATTATGTGAAATGAAGCCTCTTTCCTATTCTCCTGCTCACAATCTTGCCACATTCTGCGAGCTTGTGTGTTCCAATTCTTTAAGGTCCGATATGCTTGAAAATGCAGTGGGACTTCTCAAAGAGGAAATGCGTATATGCGGCTCCCTTGTTATGGAGTGTGCAGATGCCACCCGTGTTCCTGCAGGAGGTGCACTGGCTGTTGACAGAGTTTCATTTTCTGAGCTTGTTACAAAAAAAATAAAAGAAAATGAAAATATAGAAATAATAAACGAAGAAACCGAGGATATCAATCCCGATGAATACACAATTGTAGCATCGGGACCTCTCACATCTGATAAACTGTATGAAAATATCCGAAAATTTCTCGGGGACGGGTATCTTCACTTTTTTGATGCGGCAGCACCGATTGTCACTGCGGAAAGCATTGATATGACAAAGGCATACAAAGCATCAAGATACGGCAAAGGTACTGCAGACTACATCAATTGCCCTATGACAAAGGAAGAATATGAAGCTTTTTACACTGAGCTTATATCTGCCGAGGTTGCAAAGGTGCACGATGCAGATTCCGAAACAGTTTTTGAAGGATGTATGCCTGTGGAAACCATGGCAAAAAGAGGAAAGGACACCCTGCTTTTCGGTCCTCTGAAACCCGTTGGACTGGAAAATCCCTATGACGGCTCACTTCCTCACGGGGTAGTTCAGCTCCGTCAGGACAACAGAGAGGGAACTCTTTACAATATAGTAGGTTTCCAGACACATCTCAAGTTCGGAGAACAAAAAAGAGTATTTTCCATGATTCCCGGACTTGAAAATGCGGAATTTGTCCGCTACGGAGTGATGCACCGCAACACCTTTATAAATTCCCCCAATCTTCTTAATTGTCACTATCAGGTTATAAAAAACCCGAAAATCTTTTTTGCAGGACAAATTACGGGAGTTGAAGGCTATGTGGAATCTGCGTCAAGCGGAATGGTTGCAGGAATAAATATGGCTCAATTTGTAAAAGAAGAGGAAATGACGGATTTTACATCCCTTACCGCAACAGGCGCTCTTGCCCATTATGTAAGCGAAGGCTCTGTGGGTAACTTTCAGCCAATGAATGTAACCTTTGGGATAATTGACTCTCTGGAACAGAGAGTCCGCAAAAAAAGAGAAAAAAATGCTCTTATTGCAGAGAGAGCATTAAACAAAACAAGGGAGATAAATGCAACACTTTTGTAAAATATTAAAAATTTTGACTTTTGCCGTGTATTTTAAAATACACGGCTTCCCCTATTTTTGAAAACTTTTTTTGTTTTAAACAGGCTTTTTTTTAATTTTTCCTTGAAATGTAATAAATTTTTTGCTATAATAGTAGTGTACGAATATGAAGATTTGGTGGATAACTTTATCCACATTTCAAGACACCAATGTGGATAAAATTTTTAGGAGATATATTTATATGAATGACCTTTTGGAAATATGGACATCTGTCAAGGACATTATACGCCCTGACATAATGCCGGTAAGCTTTACAACCTGGATAGAATCCATAACACCTGTGGATATGTCTGTGGATAAATTGTATCTGGAAGTACCTCACGACCACTACAGACAGATGATAACATCAAGATATATTCCTCTTATGAAGAGTGCACTTTTATATCTTACACACAGAGAATACGATATTGAAATCAATGTCAAGTCAACTCTCAATGCCGAGGAAGCAGGAAGAACCATAATAATTAAGCAAAAAGCAAATATAGGTATGCACTTAAATCCTTTGTATACCTTCAATACCTTTGTTACAGGAAAATCCAATCAGCTTGCTCACGCAGTTGCAAAAAATATTGCACAGTGCGTAATTGAAAATAAAGTAAGTGACTACAACCCTATGTTTCTTCACGGCGGTGTAGGTCTTGGCAAAACTCACCTTATGAATGCCATCTGTCACGAAATTCTCCAGAACAGAGTGGATGCAAAAATTCTCTATACCACAAGCGAGCAGTTTACCATTGACCTTGTAAATGCCATTAAAGATGACAAAAATCAGGAATTCCGCGATAAATACAGAACTGTGGATATTCTTCTTATTGACGATATTCAGTTTATAGGCGGTAAGGAAAGTATTCAGGAAGAATTTTTCCACACATTTAACGCTCTCTACGGCGAAAATAAACACATAGTTATCACCAGCGACCGTCCTCCAAAAGAACTTTATACACTGGAAGAGCGACTTCGCACAAGATTTGAGTGCAGCGGTATATACGATATTAATCCCCCTGACTTTGAAACAAGAATTGCAATATTAAAGAAAAAAGCAGATAATATCGGAATTGAAATTGATGATGCAATTCTACGTTATATTGCAGAGCAGATTACTTTAAACATCAGAGAACTTGAGGGTGCAGTCAAGATGATGAAGAGCTATCATGACCTTATGAACAGAAAGATTACTCTTGACCTTGCAAAAAATGTACTCAAAGACTACGAAACAGAAACCAAAAAGACCATAACTCTTGACTACATAGCCGATAATGTGGAAAAATACTGCAATTTAAACAAAAATGAGCTTTTATCCACAACAAGGTCAAAAAAAGTTTCTTATCCGAGACAGATTGCTATGTATATTATGAAAGAAGTTACAAACTACTCTCTCGTTCAGATAGGTGAATTCTTTAAAAAAGACCACACAACAATTATGCACGGCATAAAAAAAATTCAGGAGGATATGGAATCCGATCCCGCAAAGAAAACTCTTGTGGATAACATCATAAAAAATATAAAGAATTAACACCTCCCAAAGCCTTGCATTTCAAAGAAAAAAATCACTTATACACATATTATTGTTGATTATTTTCTTATCCGATGTTAATAAAAAAAGTTATAAACATTTTATTATTTCCCAAAATGATAACTTTTATAACTTATCAACATAAGTTTTTTCAGGCAGTAAGTGAGAAAAAATTACTTTTCCACAAATCCACTGCCCCTACTACTACTGCTAAATTAATATATAATTGATTTATATATATAAGAGCCCGAAAGGAATGAATTTTATGAAATTTGTATGTGATAAAAAAATTCTTGCAGATTCTATATCAATAGTATCAAAGGCAATTAATTCCGCTTGTGCAATTGATATATTAAAAGGTATCAAGATTGATGCAGGCGAACAGATTAAAATCAGCGGAAGTGACCTTGACCTTTCCATAGAAAGTATTTTTGATGCAGAAATAATTGAGGAAGGCTCTCTTGTTGTTGATGCAAGAATTTTTGCAGATATCATAAGAAAGCTTCCCGAAGGCGATGTGGAAATATTTACTGATAATAAAAATGAAATGCAGATAAATTGTTTCAATACAAAATTCAATATTCTTTATCTTTCGGGAGAGGGTTATCCCGAAATCAAAAAGATTTCTGACGGTGACTCCTTCAAAATTTATTCCAAGGATTTAAAGAATCTTATTAAAAGTACTATTTTCGCAATTTCCAACAATGAAAGCAGACCTATTCTCACAGGTTCAAAATTTGAAATAGCAAACGGCAACCTTAAGGTTGTTTCCATAGACGGTTACAGACTTGCTCTTAAAAATCAGGCTATACCCGAAACAGGCTTTGAGGCGCTTAACTTTGTTGTGCCCGGAAGAGCATTAAATGAGCTTCTTAAAATATTAAAGGATGATACAACTATCGTCACTGTTACCATCTGCGACAACAATGTGATGTTCTCCTTTGATACATTTGTAATTACTTCAAGACTTCTTGAGGGTGAATTTATGGATTACGAAAAGTTTATCCCCACAAATTCCACAATAAGAGTAAAAACAAATGTAAAAAATATGCTTGATATGGTAGAAAGAGCTTCCATCATCATTAACTATGACGATCCAAAAATTCCTATTATACTGAATATAGAAGATGATAATCTTAGAATTGAATGTATTTCCAAAAAAGGTAATTTTGACGAAAGTATGCATATCGAGCATCATGGCGGAGATCTCAGAATCGGTATTGCATCAAAGCTTCTTACAGATACATTAAAGAGCATTGACACTGAGGAAGCAGTATTTGAATTCAATACCGCGCAAAGCCCCTGTGTGATTAAGCCCACAGAGGGAGATGGATACATTTATATGGTACTTCCCATCAGATTGAAGGGTTGATAATATGGAAATTATAGAAATTACAACAGAATTTATAAAACTTGACCAGCTTCTTAAATTTGCAAATATTACGGAAAACGGTGCAGATGCAAAATTTTTGATTACCGGAGGATTTGTAAAGCTTAACGGAGAGCAGGAACTAAGACGAGGAAAGAAAATATACAGCGGTGATGTAGTTAATATCGACTATGAAGATGCCCACTTTACTCTCAAGGTAGTAAAAAATGATAATTAAAAGTCTTTATCTTGAAAATTTCAGAAATTATGAAAATCAAAAAATAGATTTTGATGAAAACAAAAATGTTTTCTTTGGTCTTAACGGCCAGGGAAAGACCAATGTTATAGAGGCTCTTTACTATTTTTGCACCTGCAAGTCCTTTAGAAGTGTCTATGACAGAGAAACCATAAGATTTGGCAGTGACTATGCTCACATAAGACTTGAATTTGAATCAATGGGCAGAGACAATACTGCAGATATCTATATTACCGATAAAAAGTCAGTTAAGCTAAATGGCATAAATTTGGAAAAACTTAGTGAACTTATAGGAATTGCCAATATGGTAATATTTACTCCCGAACATCTTAATCTTATCAAAGACGGACCGGGAATAAGAAGAAATTTTCTTGATGTTTTCATAAGTCAGATTAAACCCAATTATTTCAGCTATCTTGTGGGATATTACAAAGTATTAAAACAGAGAAACGCAGTGATAAAGGGAAGAACAATGCTTTCTTCTCTTGATATATGGGACGAAAAGCTGGCTGAATACGGAGTGAGAATCTGTAAATACAGAAGCGAAGCTCTGAGCGAAATCGATAAGTATATAAAAAATTACAGAGCCGAGGGAGAAAACCTCGATGCCATATACTGTCCGTCCCTTAAGGGTGACTTTACGGATAAGGAAAATTTTGTAAACAAGCTCAAAATGTCTCTTGAAAAGGATATTGAAAAAGGAATAACAATGACAGGTCCTCACAGAGATGATTTTGATATACTTTTAAATGGTAAGAGTCTTCGTAAGTACGGCTCTCAGGGACAAATGAGAACTGCGGTACTTAAAATCAAGCTTGCAGAATGTGAAATAATAAAAAACATCACCGGCAATGAACCTGTGCTTCTTTTAGATGATGTACTTAGCGAGCTTGATGAAAACAGACGAAGATATTTTACAGAAAATACAGGAAACCGGCAGGTTATTATAACCTGCACGGACAGAAGCTTTTCCGATGACGGAAAAGGAAAATATTTTTGTGTAAAAAATGGAAAATCAGAGCAAATTTTTTAAAAAATTTGCGGAGGTAAAATAATATGTATCTTCATCTGGGAGCGGATGTGTGTGTAAGGACAAGGGATATAGTATGCATTATGGATATGGAAACCTCGTCCACATCACCCAGAACCCGCGAATTTCTAAAAAAAAATCAAAAAACAAACAGTGTGATAAGTGTAAGTGAGGAACTTCCGAAATCCTATGTAATTATCCACAACGGAAACAAAACAACTGTGTATATATCCCCGATTTCTTCACAGACACTACTAAAAAGAGCAAATAACACCAGGGCATATTTTGCCGCGGCTCAATTCAAATAGAAAGGAAACAGGCTATGAATAATAACACGGAGTATAATGAAAATCAGATACAAGTCCTTGAGGGACTTGAAGCTGTAAGAAAGAGACCGGGTATGTATATCGGCTCTACCTCTGTAAGAGGACTTCATCATCTTGTTTACGAAATTGTAGACAACAGTATTGACGAAGCTCTTGCCGGATTTTGTAACAAAATCGAGGTAAGCCTTAACAAAGACGGCTCCGTAACAGTAAAGGATAACGGAAGAGGTATGCCTCACGGAATTCATCCCAAGATGGGAATTTCCACCATTGATGTTATCTTTACCGTGCTTCATGCCGGCGGTAAGTTCGGCGGCGGAGGATACAAGGTTTCCGGCGGTCTTCACGGTGTTGGTGCTTCGGTTGTTAATGCCCTTTCCACCAAGCTCTGTGTAAAAGTTCACGATGGCGAAAACATCTGGGAACAGAGCTACAAGGTTGGTGTGCCTCAGGGCGAGGTAACAAAGACCGGAACAACAGACAGAACAGGTACTGAGGTTACATTCTGGGCAGATCCCGAAATTTTTGAAGAGACCTGGTACGAATATGATGTACTTCTCAAAAGACTCAGAGAACAGGCATTTTTAAATGCCGGAGTTAAGATTATTTTCTCTGACCTGAGAGGAGACGAGGTTGTTTCCGAAGAGCTTCTCTATGAGGGCGGTATCAAGAACTTTGTATCTTACCTCTATAATGACAAAAAATCAAGAAAAGAGTCATTGGAGACCACTCACGAAAATGTAATCTATGTTTCCGGTGAAAAGGACGGTTCCATGGCAGAGGTTGCCGTTCAGTGGAACAACGGATACGATGAAGTTATAGAGTCATTTGCAAATAATATTTCCACCACAGAGGGCGGAACTCACGAAACAGGCTTCAAGTCCGCACTCACAAAGGTACTTGTAGAATACGCAAAGAAATATAAGCTTCTCAAAGACAACGAAGAATTAACAGGTGAAGACGTGAGAGAAGGTCTTATTGCAGTAATTTCCGTAAAATTGGAAGAACCTCAGTTTGAAGGTCAGACCAAAACAAAGCTCGGAAATTCCGAAATGAGAACTCTTGTGGAAAATATGGTAAAAGAAAAGCTTGCTGACTTCTTTGAAGAAAACCCCGCAGTCGGCAAGGCTGTAATAGAAAAAGCACTTCTTGCATCAAGAGCGAGAATTGCCGCAAGAAAAGCAAGAGAAGCTACAAGGAAAACACCATTAGGCTCCAGCACACTTCCCGGTAAGCTTACCGACTGTATTGTAAAAGATCCCACAAAGACTGAGATTTACATAGTCGAGGGAGATTCTGCAGGCGGCAGTGCAAAGAACGGAAGAGACAGTAAATATCAGGCTATTCTTCCTCTCTGGGGTAAAATGCTAAATGTTGAAAAAGCCCGTGCCGACAAGGTTTACGGAAACGACAAGCTCACTCCCGTAATTCAGGCACTTGGTACCGGTATTGCCGGAGAATTCAATATGGAAAAGCTAAGATACGATAAGGTTATAATTATGGCGGATGCCGACGTAGACGGTGCTCATATACAGACACTTCTGCTTACATTCTTCTTCCGCTTTATGACACCGCTTATTGAAGCAGGACATATCTATCTTGCAAAACCGCCTCTGTACAAGCTTACCCGAGGCAAAAAGAGTCAGGTTGCCTTCAGTGATGAAGAGAGAGACCGCATAAGCGAAGAACTTAAAGACGGAGATGAAAATGCAAAGGTTGACATCAGCCGTTACAAAGGTCTTGGTGAAATGAACCCCGAAGAGCTGTGGGAAACAACAATGGATCCCAAAAACAGAATTCTTCTTAAGGTTACTCTGGAAGATGCAGAGAGAGCAGATCAGATTTTCTCTGTTCTTATGGGAGACGAGGTTGAACCCAGAAGAATATTTATCGAAGAAAATGCTCAATATGTAACAAACCTTGATGTATAAAAGCAGAGAGGAGAGGATAATAAGATGGCAAAAAATAAAAAATACGAAGATTCACATTTTGAAGAATACTTCGACACACAGACAATAGTTGATATTGATATAGAAAAAAGAATGAAAGAAGCTTTTATAGACTACGCAATGAGCGTAATCGTAAGCCGTGCTCTTCCTGATGTCCGTGACGGTCTCAAGCCTGTTCACAGAAGAATACTTTACTCTATGTATGAGGAGCACCTCACAGCTGACAAGCCTTTCTTTAAATCTGCTACCACAGTTGGTAATGTTATCGGTAGATATCATCCCCACGGTGATGCATCTGTTTATGATGCCATGGTTCGTCTTGCTCAGGATTTCTCTATGAGATATCCCCTCATAGACGGTCACGCTAACTTTGGTTCTGTGGACGGGGACCCCCCGGCTGCTTACCGATATACAAGAGCCAGAATGAGTAAGCTATCCAATACTATTCTGGAAAATATCGAAAAAAATACCGTGGACTTTGCTCCCAACTTTGACGAAAAGAGAAAAGAGCCTACAATTCTTCCTACAAGAATTCCCACCCTGCTTATTAACGGAAGCTCAGGTATTGCCGTAGGTATGGCAACAAACATACCTCCTCACAACCTTACAGAGGTTCTGGACGGTGTTATGGCAAAGATAGATAATCCCGATATTTCCGTGGAAGAGCTTATGGAATACATCAAAGGTCCTGACTTCCCCACAAAGGCTTCCATAATGGGCAAAAGCGGTATAAGAAGTGCTTACCTTACAGGTAAGGGCAAGATTGTTGTAAGAGCAAAGGCTCAGATAGAAGAGAGAAAAGACGGAACATCTTCCATTATCGTAACGGAGCTTCCCTATCAGGTAAACAAAAAGATGCTTGTGGAATCCATTGCGGACCTTGTTAAAGACAAGAAAATAGAAGGTCTTTCCGACATAGACGACCACTCCTCCGACAGAGTGGGTATAAGACTTGAAATATTTTTAAAGAGAGACGCCAACCCTCAGGTTGTATTAAATCAGCTCTACAAATACACAAGACTTCAGGACAGTTTCTCCATAAATATGCTTGCAATCTGTGACGGCAAGCCAAAGACTATGGGACTTAATGAAATTCTGGCAAACTTTATTTCTTTCCAGGAGGAAATCGTTACACGCCGTACCAAGTACGATCTGGAAAAGGCAGAAGCCAGAATGCACATACTGGAAGGACTTCGTATTGCTCTTGCAAATATTGATGCGGTAATAGAAACCATCCGTAATTCCTACGACGATGCCAAGGAAAGACTTATGGAAAGATTTGGTTTTTCCGAAATTCAGGCACAGAGCGTACTTGATATGCGTCTTGCACAGCTCCAGAAGTTAAATGGAGAGAAGATAGACGACGAGTTCAATAATCTTGCAGCTCTCTGCGAGGAATACAGACTCCTCTTGTCCGACAGAGGCAAGCTTATGGAACAGATAAAAACCGAGCTTACGGAAATCCGTGACAAGTACGGTGACGAAAGACTTACCACCATTGAGCCTGCTGTGGACTTTATCGAGGACGAAGATTTGATTGAGAGAGAAGACTGTGTTATCACTATGACACACTTCGGCTATGTAAAGAGACTTCCTACCTCTACATACAAGAGCCAGCACAGAGGCGGCAGAGGTATTTCGGGACTTTCTACAAGAGATGAGGACTTTGTTGAAACCATATTTACGGCTTCTTCCCACGATTTCCTTATGTTCTTTACAGACAAGGGCAGAATGTATAAGCTAAAGGCTTACAGAATAGCAGAGTCAGGCAGACAGGCAAAGGGTACTGCCATAGTTAACCTGCTTCCTCTTGAAGCTGATGAAAAGGTTTCTGCAGTTATCCCTATAAGCGAATTCAGTGATGATAAGTACCTTGTTATGATGACAAAGAGAGGCTTTGTTAAGAAAACATGCCTCGAAGAATACAACAGCAACCGTAAGGGCGGTATTATTGCCATCGGCCTCAGAGAAGATGATGAGCTTATCGAAGTTGCCCTTACCGAAGAGGGAGATAACATTGTTCTCGGCACAAGAAACGGTATGTGCATAAAGTTTGACCAGAGCGATGTCCGTCCCATGGGCAGAGGTGCCAGCGGTGTAACAGGTATCAAGCTTAAAGGCGATGACTATGTAATCGGCGGTAATGTGTGCAAGGAAGACGGAATGCTCCTGTCCGTAACCGAAAACGGCTTTGGAAAGAAGACACAGGTTGATGAATTCAAGTGTCAGTTCCGTGGCGGACGAGGTGTCGGCTCTTACAAGATTACCGAAAAGACAGGTCTTATTGCAGGCTGCAAGATAGTAAGCGACGACGAGGATGTTATGATGATAACCTCCGACGGTGTAATAATCAGAACCGGTGTTGACGAAATCAGCGTGTTCGGCAGAGTAACTCAGGGTGTAAAGGTTATGAAGCTTGCTGATGATGTAAAGATTGTTTCAATTGCAAAGGCAACAAGGGAAGAAGAGGAAGAAACAGAAGAAGTTGAAGATGCTTTGCAAGAAGAATAAAGAGATGTGAGGGGGCAGTGATGCCCCCTTTTTGTACCCTCGATTTTTTAGTTACTGAATAAGTATTGTGGGGATATTGCATACCCCCACACCCCCACTTTTTCTAAGGGGAAATACTATTAATTGTTTATTACGAAGGGGAACTCCGCGTCCCCCTTCGTGCATCCCCCCTCTCCCCTGTAAAAATACGGGGAAATCAAAAATATAAAACCTCAAAATTTAACCGACCATTGCGGATGCGACGATTTTCGTCGCTTGTCCTCATTAAATGCCGTTTGCATAAAGAAACTGAAATGTGCAAACGGCATTTTCGGTAATTTTGGGGTTTTCTCTTTTTGCTTTTTAATCCCCGTATTTTTAATGCGGAATTAAAAAGTTACTGATTATGGAAAATGTGTTTTGAAAACAGAATAAATTAGAAAAAAATTTTGATATTCGACACCAACCGACATTATTCCCGTTGACTTTCAAATTTTTTTGTGATAACATAAAGTTACCACACAAGTTGAATATTATTTTTTGACAACGTATGTTTTTTGTTTCGGCAAAAATGCATACTCTGTTAATATACGTTGTCTTGTATATCAATTTGTGTGGTAACAAATAGGAGTCGTGCATTTTTCGTGCGTCGGCTCTAACGCCGGCGCATTTTTAATTTATAAAAGAAAACTAAAAGGAGAAATGCAAAATGGAAGATTACAAGAAAATGTATTATGAATTATTTAATGAAATAACAGATGTAATAGAAAAATTAAAGGAAATACAGATAAATGCGGAAGAGAGATATATTTCTACAACGGAAGGAGAGAAAGAATAGAGAATATTTAGTATAAGGTAGTTATTTGGGGATATTGCGTACCCCCACACCCCCGTGATTATATGGGAAATG
>JAZQBI010000036.1:0-6191 GCA_045545635.1 Clostridia bacterium
TTTTATTCATTTTTATAAATCACCTCACAAGAATATCTGATTACTACATTATATATATGTATAGTTAGTCAATCACAGCTGTAAGTAATGAATTCATATTAACAAAGTCATCCCAGAGATAGCACTTTGCAAAATACTTACCTTCATCAGCTATATTCCATGTATCGGAAATACTGTCTCCCTTGCCTTTGGCAAGATCAAATTCTTTGACTACTATATCAACCATTTTGCCTTCTTCGTTATAGAGACATATACTTGCAACAAATGAAATACCCTTTTCAATTTTGTTATTTGCAAACTCTGCCTTTACATCGTATGAACCGGCTATAAGAGAATTCATATCCACATCGCCTGCATCAAATGAGGTGATTTCAAAATCAGGAACTGTTGTAGTAAAGCTGTATGCAGGGAACGCATAGCTTGTAGCATCTTCCACATAACCAACACCGAGAGGTGCTACTCTGTATTCTGTTCTGTATTCAAAAGGTGCATTAAATTTAACGATTACATTCTTGGCATCAGCATTGTCAAGAGTAACTGAGTAATCATAAACCTGCTTTCCGTCTTTGTAAACCTTAACAGTATCAGAAGAAAGTGTAGCAGAATCCACAGCGTTTTCAAATGTGAGCTTAATTGTATCTCCTATTGCAACATCATTTTCTCCGTTATCAGGAGTCATAGTGTAAGAAGATTCAACATATTCTTTAGCTTTAGTAACAACTATATCATCAATGAGTGCAACGGTTCCTGAATTTGCATAAAAAGAGGGATAACCGTATGCTGCAGGGATGTTATTGCAATTATAAGAGTTAAACACAGAGTCATTAAAGAAAAATTTAATGTTCATATCTTTAACAGACATTGTTACTGTGTTTTCAAGACCATCTTCGGCAAAAGGCGAAAAACTTATTGTGTTTCTGTAGTTTGAAGAATCATATGCACCTGTTGACTCTGTGGAAGCTTCCTGATGTGATGAACCATCAACTTTGCAGTTCAAAAATGCCAAATCAAAGTATTTTCCCTTATTGTTACCAATACCTGTTCCTATACCCTGGCTATATGAGGGATTAGCATGTGCGTTATCCTTCATAAGGAAACGAACATCAGTAACAGTACTTGTGCTATGTACATCGCTTTCAAAATCCAGTTTGAATTCTACTGTATAATCTTTCTCCAATGCATATGGATACTGACCGACAGGCTTATTTGTGTCGGCAAAATTAAATCCCTTTCCTGCATAGGAGAAGTTAGGCAGTACCGGTCTTCCACCGGTAATACGGAGTGATTTGTCCGAGCCGTTATCATAAAGTGTAACATAATTGGAAACTGTACCCCAGTTTTCGTCTTTATCTTCAGTACCGTAACCGGATGCAGAAAGTGTATATATACTGTATGCTCTGAAGTTTGCGGCATGATAACTTTCAAAATCATCTTTCCAGAGCTTTTCTACAACAAAAGAAAGTGAATAGTCTTCTGCTAACTTTTGAGTATAATCGTAATTAATGAGCCCTGCATTTATTCTAAGCTTGTACAAAGTATCGAGCATTATGCCGTCATCGGGTACTATTACATAAGTGGGATTACCGTCTTTAAGAACGCCTTTGCTGGGTGATGTCTGTGTCTTTTCTGTTACTGTGAAGGATACCTCTTCGCCAAAGCACTCAACGGTAAGAGCATTCGCAAGATCGTTTGCATCAAGTCTTGTTTCAAAATCAAGAGTAATCTTGGTGGAATCCGCATTCCATGCCAAAGGTGCAGACATTGGAACTAATACGATGGATATTTCCTTTGAAAAATCAGAACCGAGAACTGCATAGTTGCCATCAGAATCTTCAAATGTGTTAGCAAAAAGTGTTACCTTGTATTTACCGTCAACATCAATTCCTTCGTCGGGTATGATGGCATATGTGTATGAAGAACCTTCAACTTTGGAAACATTGAAGTCAAAGATTTCCTCACCGTTCTTCTCAAGCTTGACATAATCTCTGATTGAATCCGCATCAATGTCTGCTGCAAGATCAAACTTTATGTTTTCACGGCTTATTCTGACATCGGTGGGATCGTCAAGACTATATGTGCTGATTTCAATAGCTTTCGTTACAACAATATTATCAACACAGTATATATTTGCACCGCCGTAGTTACCGCTGCCGAAGAAAGAGAAAAGACCAAATTCCTTATTGGTTTTACCCTCATGTTCATCAAAGTCATAGTTTACAAATCCGTCGTCTGCAGAAAATTTAAGATTGTTTTCCTTTACAGACATACTAATCTTATGAACAGTATCATTTTCCCAATTTCCGTCATCAAGTGAAGATTTCTTGATAAGGTTGTTGTTCCATGTCAGGTCAGTAGTATAAGGTGCACCGTTTAAAAAGTACTCGTACCAATTTGATTTCAAAGTATTTTTGCTATTTGTAGAAAAACTGCCGGTCGCATTGTAGGCATATGTACCATGTCCCCATGTTCCTGCAAGCATGCTGAAGCTATTGGTGCTTCCTACTAAACCTGCGGCGATACCGGAACCGCCGAAAAGAACCTGGTTATGTTTTAAGTTTTGCATAGCAATCTTAAATCCATAACCATACTTAGGATCGGAAAAAGCAGTATTAAATCTCAAATCCAATTCCACATTATACTCTGTTTCCTTGCGGGCAGAAGAGTTGCTTGCCCAATATGTGGAAGCTGCAACACCGGTATCTGCAAATTCTATGTCGCTATTCACAGCACTTTCTGAATACGAAGGTGAGACACGATATATACTTCCCTTATGACTCCAGTACATAGCCTTGTCGCCGGTACCGTCGTCCATAAGACCGATTTCCGGCTCATTGCCTCCCCCTTCAATTTGCCAGGGAAGATTAGTGCTTGTACCTTTGGTAGCATTATCTGCAATTATGTAGTTATCAAAATTCTCTATCCAGAGCTTTTTAACCTTAAAAACCTTGTTCCAGGCTTCTGCTCCTGTTACGTCCCCGCTTACGGTAATCGAATAAAGCACCCCGAAATCGAGCCCGTTTTCCGGGATAATTTCATATGTTATGTCGGTGGCGTTACGCATACCGCTTACTTCGTATTTACCCTCAGAATAATCTGTAACAGTTTCGTCTACAGTCTTTTCTCTTTTCTTAACTGTAAATTCAACATCCGCATCATCCCCCGTAAGTTCAATGCCTGCCTCAAGTACAGCAGGATCAATCTCTTCCGAAAGACCAAGAGTGATTTTGGTTGAATCTGCATTCCAATAATTGATTGTGAGAGTTCCTTCTGCATGTACTATGGTTATCATAGAAAGTATCATGGCACATACCAGAAGAATGGAAAAAAATCTTTTCATTTTAAATCACCTTTCACACATTTTTTTATCATTATACAACAAAAAGTCCCGTTTTCCAATTCTCAATATTCGCTTTTGTGTACTCAATATTATCCAATTCATTTTTATTACCCAAAAATTAGCAAAAACTTCTTTTTTTATCTTGATTTTATTCCGAATTGATGCTACAATAACAAAAAATTAATTTGAGGTATCATTATGGAATATCAAAAAATGCTTTTGGGAGATAAACCTTATTTTATCTCCTGCGTATGTGCATCATATCCCATGCACTGTCATAACGAAATTGAGCTATTGTACTGCCTTCAAGGTGAGATAAAAGTGAATATGGAAAATGAAGAATACCATCTTGCAGAAGGGAGCATATTGCTCATCAGCAGCCTTGCTATGCATCAGATAACAGTTAACAGCGGAAGCTTAGCGCTTGTGCTCGAATTCGGCTCGGAATTTTTGGGACATGAATTTAATATGTTCACAACCAAACGTTTTTCAAAATGCCTTATTTCTCCTGAAGAAAAATGCGAGTACAGAAATCGCTTGGAAAAACCATTGAAACGAATATACAAAGAATTTACCAATCCAATTGCCGGGACAAATTGGGCAATTCAGGGATTTTTATTGGAAATTTTTGCGATGATTATACGCTACGTTCCCATGGAACCGCAAAACTCTTTAAGACTTAAAAACCTTGACAGATATCTTAAAATACAAAAAGTTTTTGAATTAGTTCAAAATGAATACAGTTCAGAAATATCGCTTGAGCGAGCCGCGGCATGTGCCGGATATGACCCCAGAGCATTTTGCCGGTTATTCAAATTTATAACAAATATGACATTTCATGATTACCTTAATCTGTACAGAATAAATGTATCTATGAGACTTCTGGAAAGTAGTGCATATTCAATAAGCGATGTTGGTCAAATGGTGGGTATTCCTGTTGCAAAAACATTCAGCAGGGTTTTTAGAAAATATACTGATATGTCTCCATCACAATATCGCAATCACTACCTGAATGATTTTAACCAAAATTAAAATTTCTGCATTTTCTAAAAATTAACCTTTGTTTTGCGCCGGAAAACAAAGGTTAATTTTTGGGAATTTTTTATCACTATATAGGATTGTGCATTAAAAAAGTGCGTGCTATATTAAAAACAGAATAAAATATTGGAGGTGTAAAATGAATAAAATTCGTGTAGGTATTATTGGTATGGGCTACATCGGTGAAAGTCATATTGAAGCCGTAAGACGAATCGGTCTGTGTGAATTATATGCAATTGCAGATACAAATGCTGAACTCGCCAGAAAAAAAGCTGATTATTACGGAATAGAAAAATGCTATACCACTGTAGATGAATTGCTTAGTGATCCGGAAATAGATGCAGTACACAACTGCACACCAAATTTTCTGCATTTGGAAATAAATAAGAAAATCATCGAATCCGGAAAACACCTTTTTAGCGAAAAACCTCTCTGCGCAACCTACGCAGAAGCAAAAGAACTCGTTGAACTAAAAAAGAAGTACCCTGCAACCGTTGCGGCTGTCAATTTCAATTACAGACTCAACCCAATGGTTCAGGAAGCAAAAGCAAAGATTAAAAACGGCGAACTTGGCAATGTTAATATTGCAACCGGTTCCTATCAGCAGGATTGGCTTCTTTATGAAACCGATTATTCTTGGAGACTTGAACCCGAAATGTCAGGTAACTCATGTGCAATAGCTGATATCGGTTCTCACTGGATGGATGCAGTGCAACACATAACCGGTCACAAAATAACAGAGGTTATGGCGGATTTACGCACTGTAATCCCCGTTAGAAAAAAACCAAAAAAACAGACAGAAACTTTTACAAGCAATGTTCCGACAGAGTACGATGAAGTGGATGTTAAAAATGAAGACTATGGTGCAGTTATGTTCCGTACTGATAAAGGTGCCAGCGGTGTTTACCATGTATCCGAAATGGCTGCAGGTCACGGCTGCTATTTCAATTTTGAAATAAACGGCTCAAAAGCTTCCTTGCGTTGGAATCAAGAAGAAAATGACAGAATGTGGATGGGATTCCGTGACGGTGAAAATCACCTTATCATAAGAAATCCGAACACGATTTCTCCTGAAGCTCGTCCGTATACAGCTTTGGCTATGGGACATCCCGAAGGATGGAACGATGCATTCAAAGGCAACTTCTATGCTTTTTACCGCTATATTGCTGAAAAAGACAATGATGAACCGCCATTTGCAACTCTTGAAGAAGCTGCATATATCGTTAAGCTTACCGAAGCTATAATTGAAAGCAGCCACGAGAGAAAATGGATTACAGTTGAATAACTATTTATGAAATATAATTTAAAACATAAGAAAGGTTGATTAAAATGTCAAGATTTAAGTATTCAGTAGGTCCATGGAACGTTCACGAAGGTGCTGACTCATACGGTCCCGCAGTTCGTGACACAATTCCTTTGGAAGAAAAGTTCAAAATGTTTAAGGAAATTGGTTTTGATGCGGTTCAGTTCCACGATGACGACGCTGTTCCTAATATCAACGATTACACCGAAGAAGAAATCAAAGCAGAAGCTAAAAAAGTAAAAGATCTTCTCGACAAATATGGTCTTGCAGCTGAATTTGTTGCTCCCAGACTCTGGTTTGATCCTCACACAAGAGATGGCGGTTTCTGCTCCAACTACGAAGAAGACAGAGAATATGCAATGTGGAGAGCTTACCGTTCCATCGACATAGCAAGAGTTCTCGGTTGTGACAAAATCGTTCTCTGGCTTGCACGTGAAGGCACACTTTGTTATGAGAGCAAGAGCCCTGTTGAATCCACAAACAGACTTATAGAAGCAATTAACAAAATGCTCG
>JAZQBI010000037.1:0-4527 GCA_045545635.1 Clostridia bacterium
ATCCTTCTTTGTGATGTATGTAGTATAGATATACTCTACATCGTCTTTTTTCTCTTCTTTTTCCTGTGCCAAGCTTTCCTCCTTTCTCATAACAATTGAAATCCCTGGCACTCTATGCTATAATAACTTCGTTCAGAGTCGTTGCGATTCCATATAACGCCACGATTTCGTAAAGACTATGAGGTTGCCGCCTTGTAGTCTTTTTTGTCATGGTTGTTTTGAACTGTAATTTGTTTTAAAATAAAGCTGAACTGATTCAGCTTACGGTTATTGTATCATGTGCTTTAATTTTTGTCAAGTTTTTTTGTTATGGCACTTTTGAACTTTTCTCTCAGTGCTTCATTTTCCAACACACCTCCCACATTTCCCACATACCTTTCCAACATACTCACCCAAACACCTCACCCCACCAATTCCACGACCACCCGGAAATTCCAACACACTTTCTCAATCTATGTTGGAATTTCCAACATAAAACCTATTTTCCCGACGCACTTTTCCAACATACTTTTTACAAACGAAGAAGAGGCGCTTTCACACCCCTTCCCGTTTGCTTACCATTTCTATCTACTCATTCCAGCCACCTTCTGCTGTACCCATTCCCCGATACTACGCAGAAAGTGTTCCAGCATATTCATTCCGTTGATGGTAAACTGCCTCATGAATTCATACGCTTTATTAAGCTTCTCCCTAAGCGTCTTGTTCTCGTCTTTCAACACCTCATTCTCCCGCTTCAGACACTCATTCTCGTATTTAAAATCCAGCATCTTTTCAAAGTATGCCTTTTCTCTCTCACCGGAATTAGTATTCTTAAAGTGTTCAATGAGTTCCTCCGCAAACTGTGCTTTTTGAATCGTCTCATCCACATCTTCTTTGATAAGTGTCAGCTTCCGCTCCTGCTCCCGGACTTCACTCTTTTTATCCGTCAGATCATGCTGCACTTCATCCAGTTCAATGCTTTTATCTGCCAGGTTCCGCATTACATCATTTAGTTCAGCATTTTTATCAGTAATCCTAACTGACAGCTGCCGCTCTGCTTCGACTCCCTTATCCAAGGACTCCAGTATTGCTTCCATCTGCTCTGCCTGCGCCTGAATGGTAGCCTGTCCGGCTGTAACCTTATCCTTAATATCCTCAAGTTTCCGTTCCTCTTCCTTCGCCATCTCTGCCGCTTTTTCCCTGCGGTAGTCCGACAAGGTAAGATTTCCTCTCGGATTGGAGCCTTTGTAAACACGCTCCCAACCAAACTCTTTTAGCATCATCTCCTGAAGCACCGCTTTCTGGGTTTCCACCCAATCGGCACCACCGTAACGGTCACGCTTCATCTGCGGCTTCAGGTTGCCATCCTCATCTTTCTGCCAGACCAAATCGCCGGTCTCGGTCACTGCCTGCTTCATGGTTGTGGGATACCCCAAATCCTTGAAGGTCTGCGCAAATGCATTCTGGACCGGTGCCCCTTTTGACGAGTTGGTTGTATATGGAATATAGGTCATATGAATGTGAGGAGAATTTTCATCCCCGTGATAAACCATGTGGTGTACAATCAGCCCTGCCTCAAATGGTGGCTTCCAGTCCGGATCATTCAGCTCCTTCTCCGTTACCACACATACCTCCGGCAGCTCCAGCAGATACTTTGCAAATTCCTCCAACAAATCCTGCGCCCGATTCGCATCCTCCGGCGTATACACGAAACCCGTGTCCCGCATATCCCCTATCTGCCAGATAATCTCGTAGCACAGGTGCTTCTGCTTATCCTGCTCAATCTTCTCATAATAGGTCGGTGGAAATCTTTTTCCGCGCCCTTTCTTGATTTCCCTCTCCCTCCACACTCGGTAATGCTCGGCAAATAACTTCTCATATACCTGCTGAAGGGTAATTCCCCAGTCATCTGTATATACCATATTCAAATGCCGCCGCTCCTCTACGGAGTTAGGTGGAATGTGGGTTCTAAGATTGTGCTCCAAATTAGGTGCGCTGTACATTGCACCACTGATGGTCTTCTCTTTCTTACCTGTCATCAAATCCCTCTCTTCATATCTGTATTTTGTTTTATTAAAAGCTTCCTTAAGGAATCTCTGCTCATGGTCGTCTTCCTCCTTTCTTTGGGTTCCCCCATACTCTTCTCTTCCCCTAAAGTAATGTCCCCTTATTGGTTTGGGGGTACCCCCAACACAAACGGGGCAAGCGTTCCGTCGCTTGACCTCGAATACATCTGCTCCTACCGGCATTTAGCGAAATCTATTGCCAGTAGCCGGTATTCACAGCTGTATGTTGGTGCCTCACTTTAGGATATTTTTATTCTTGGCACCAACCGGAAATCCTCTATCTACAGGTGTGCCACTTTCGTCTCCCTTTTTATAAAACGGCTCCACTTTGTGGCTTCACATTTCAATTATGGCTCCACTTTGTGACTCACCTTTTTATATTGGAAAATCCTCTCCTCTGATTAGGTGCTCCACTTTTTGACGCCACTTTTCGATTTTGGCTCCACTTTTTGGAGCACCTTTGTAAAATTGGCTCCACTTTCGTCCTACCATACACTCAAGTCATCCAAGGCATCCAGCCACACCTGCATCTCCCCGTTAAGCATCATCCTCACATACTCAACCGGGTCCTCAATAGCCAGTGCATCCATCTTCCCTTGGGAGTTGGGAGTGGTCCGAAGACCCTGCTCCCATTTCCCACAATCAAGACTTATGATATGATTAGTATCGTAGTGAACCACATTCACCGTATTATTCTGCTCGTTGTAAAATCCTCTTACCATTCTCAAGACCAGCCACCTGCCTTTCGAAAACGCATCTCTGTTGCCATATCCACCAGATTGTTTTCCAGTTCTCCAGTAGCCTCGGCATTGAGCAGGTCTGCCACTTCTTTTTGCTTGTTGGGATACAGGTGCCCGTAAATGTTCATGGTAGTATTTACGGAGTCGTGCCCCACCCGCTGTGCAATAACCAGTGGTTGCAACCCCTTCTCAATTAACAGGGCGATGTGACTGTGGCGAAGATCATGAACTCGGATAGGATTTAACTTTGCCTCTTCCGTCTTTTGCTTCATTTTCTTCTGAACCGCTCTGTCCGTAATTGGGAAGATTCTCTCATCCGGTGCCAGCTCATACTGCCTGTCCAGATATTCTTTTATCTCCCCTTGCAGGAACTTCGGAATGGTAATCTTACGATTGGAACTCTCCGTTTTCGGTGAAGTGATATAATCGGGTTTATTCCTTCGGTAATAGGTCTTGGTGACACTTATGGTTGCCTTCTCCAAATCGACATCCGAACTTGTCAGCGCCAGCGCTTCTCCGATTCGACATCCCAGCCAGAATAACATCTGGAAAATCAGTCGGTACATCTCATCTCCCTCAGCAAATGTTTCAAGGAAAACCTCGTACTCATCCTTAGTCCAGAAATTCAATTCCTTGGCATTTGACCTGCCCATCTTATCTACCTTCTTACAAGGATTATCTCTCAAATCGTAAAACCTCTCTGCGTGATTAAACAGTGCCGTCAGCTGGTTCTGTATCATCCTCAGATACGTTGGCGAATACTCCTGTTTCATCAGGAGATTCTGCCACTTGATGATATCCACCGCCGTAATCTCGTTCATGGACTTCTCACCGAAATAAGGAATTATCTTGGTTTCAATCAGGGTCCGTTTCGTCATAATGGAACGCTCCTTCAGTCTCGTACCCTTATCATTAAAGTAGACTTCCACGAAGGCAGCCAGCTTCATATTCATATTGCCGCTCTGCATATCAAGGAACTCACGCTCACCCTGCTGTGCTTCCTTCTTGGTAGCAAAGCCTCGCTTCAGCTTCGTCCTAGTCTCCCCCTGCCAATCACGATAGTTACATTTAAAATACCAGGTGCCTCTTTGTTCATCTTTATAAACCGGCATAATCATTACCTCTCTTTCTCCGTGTGTGGCATACCCGGTTCCCCGGGTACGCCTATTCAGTTGTCAAAGTTCATCTATTGCGCTTCGCTAAATCCGTAGCACTTCTTCTCGAAGTAGGCTCGGGGAACGGAACCCGTCTTGGTGAAGTATCCTTCACTCTTAAGTTCCTTGTTCCAACCTCGGATGACTGCGTAAGCGGTTGATTCTGCAATTCCCAGAAGTTCTGCAACTTCCTTAGCAGATAAATAGCGTTTCGTCATACTCCTTCCTCCTTTCCGCTAGTCTTATGTACGCTCCTTGCTCATGCTGCTCACCTCCTCGTTATGTTATGAGTAACCTTTTCGTTACTGTTTTGTGTTTTTGATTATACAGTAACATAATCGTTTCTGTCAAGAGATTGTCGAAAATTTTTTCTCACATATAAAAAATGCTTCTTTTTATACAAATCTCTTATCTACATATCCGGCTCTGAAATCTGTCCCGATTTATAGAATTTTCTGTTTGCCATACAGTAATATTTATGTTACTGTATTATCAGAAACTATATTGTTACTATCGAATTGGAAGGAGTTACACGATGGCTATTGGTGAACGAATAAAACGAATTAGAAATTTCCGCAAATTAACACA
>JAZQBI010000038.1:0-3423 GCA_045545635.1 Clostridia bacterium
AAATTCATCATTTCTTCTGACTTCAAGTGTTATATTCGGATTTGAAGGATGCTTTCCGTCTAGTGCAATAATGTCTTCTTTTGTTATTTTTCTTACTCTGTCAATTTCAGTCTGATTTTTAAAAGGGTAAAAATCGTGTAAAAAAGTTTCCTTAAAGTTCATATGGTTTGTCCTCCTTATTTAACCTTTTCAATAGTTTCCAGAACTTTAGTAATATATTTCAGTCCAAAGTTTTCCCCAAGCATTGATGTATCTGTCTCGTAGCCTCCGGTAACAAGAGATTCGGGTGTATAGAGGTATCCGGGCAGTACACCGTTTGAAAGCTCATTTACTACAACAGTTCCAAAACCTGCCATTGCCTTTATAAACAATCCGTATTCCACAAAAATCTCGCCCTGCAAGCCTACTACACATGTTCCGCCAATTTTGAAAATTTGAATTTCTGCAGGCACTTCATCATCCAGAAGGTCAATTTTGATACCTTTTTTCTTCATAAGTATGTATCCAAGCTGATCTTCGGAACCCAAAAGTTTAAGGTTGGCGTTTTGCCACAGATAGTATTCATCACGGTTTTTCGAATCACCGTATTTGGCATATAATTCTTTGTAAACCGCTTCGTCCTTTGCAACCTGAGCTCTGAGCTGCTCTTCTGTACCAAAATCTCTAAGCTCGATTTCCTGTATAGCCTGAGCAGTTTTAATCTCAACATCATTATTCCAATCAGCTTTTTCAATCACGCTGTATGCCGCTTTTCCCAGAGTTCTTCCAACCCGCTCCGCTTCGTCGTAGCTTTCGCCCTGACGGTAATAACGGCTGGACTGATTTCCTGATGTTCCCTGTGCAAATCCAACCAGTGCCTCCGGAAGTCTTTCCTCAAGCTCTGATTTTAAGTAACAGGGATAGTCAGCAGTACAAACATTACTCCATTCGTGTATAAAAGTGGGGTGCAGTGTGTAATTGACCATTATACCCCGTACTTTGTCATTTGTATCCTTGATTGCAAGAACGCTCACAAGGGGATCGTGGGGGCCACCGGGAATTCTTCTGTTTCCGCCGATTCCCGATTCCGCACCGCAAACTGCTATTCCTGATGCAAAAAAGGCGTCAAATGCATCTTTTTTTGCTTCTGCAATCATAGCGGAAATTCTATCTATTATATCCTCAACATATTCCATAGGCTGTTTCAGTCCTGCTTCCAGACTTTCAATATCCAGTCTGCCCGATGCCCAGGGACCTGAGTGTGTATGGGAGCAGCTTATCATAATATTCTGTCCCTTTATACCGCAAAGCTTTTCAACATTTTCTCTCACTTTGGCAACATGCTGTTTGGAGAAAAACAGTAAATCAAGTGTTACCATGACAGCTTCCTGACCATTGTTTTCAAGGTACATACAAGCTGCATACAAAGGATCGTGAGCACCTTCGTTATATCTCGGATAGTGTGGATATCCTGCAAGCTCAAGTCCTTTGGGAGGAGTGATATCAATTCTTTTCATACATGCTTTCAACATTTTCTTTTCTTCCTTTCGTTATTTAATAAACTCGCCTTGGAGCATAACTTTTTTTACATCAAATGTGTCATCAACAATTACAAGATTTGCTTTTTTTCCGGCTTCAACCGAACCTATTACATCATATATTCCCAGTGCCTTAGACGGATTTGAGGATGCCGTCAAAAAGGTCTTCCTTATATCCGAATTTGTATGCTTCATAAAGTTTCTGCATGACCTGTCCATCGTGAGTCTGCTTCCTGCAAGATTTCTGTCTTTGTCAAAAGCCAGATCAGCCATATGCTCAAAGCCTTCCGGCAGGGGGTCTGTGTTGGGTGAACTGTCGGTTATCAGAATTATCTTGTCTTCACCTTTAATCTTCACTATGAGTTTTTGCAAAAAAGGATTAACATGAACACCCGCGGAATCGCAAATCATTTCCGCATATGCGGAATCATCATAAAGACAGTCCTCGTCGGGACCGCAGCCTCTGGTGCCAAGCCACGCACTCTTTGATGATTTTGCATTGGTAATATGTGTTGATATATTCATATCATATTTTTTAAGCGGCTGAATCTGTTCCGGTGTAGCTTCGGAATGGCCAACAGCAAAATGCACCTTGGGATTTACTTCCTTTGCATATCGGACAAAATCCTCTATCCCTTCTCTTTCGGGTGCAATTGCCCATACCTTGACAGTATCTTTTGCCGTATCAACAAGGTTTTTAAAATGCTCCTTTTTGATTTCTCCGCTGGGCCACATACATGACGATGTGTCACAGCCGTAATTTACATTCATAAACGGACCTTCCATATAGATTCCGCCAATGGCATTTCCGATACCGCCATTTTCCATAAGGTTTTGTATGCTCTTAATGGAAGAGGTCATTTCATCCTCGGACATTGTCATATAGAAAGTGGGGAAGATGGTTGTTGTTCCGTGTGACAGGTGGAATTCCACAATTTCAGTATTATTTTTTACACCAAAAGCGTTTTCGTTTCCTCCGTGAACATGAATGTCGATAAATCCCGGCCCCACATACAAGCCATCAGCATCAAAAATTTCTGCATCTTCAGGAATTTCAATGGAATCTTTATGACCTACATATACAATTTTTTCACCATCGACAAGCACAATCCCGTCATCGATTATTTCCTTGGGCAAAACTACTTTCCCGTTTTTTATACAAATCATAGATTTTCCCCCTTATTATCCCATAACATCTTTTCGATTCTGCGATAACGGTTATATTTTTCGTTATACATATTTGCTTTGTCACCAGGCTTGAAAATTTCAACATACTGCAGCGGCTTGATGTTTTCATCCAATGCTCTTGCCGCCAATATGGCCGCACCGGCACCTGCTGCTTCAAAGGTTGAAGGAATCATAATTTCAAGACCTGTGATATCAGCGATAATCTGACACCATAGCTTGCCTTTTGCACCTCCGCCAAAGAGAACAATTTTATTGACGTTTCCGTAGGCATTCATTGCTTCCAGTATTATCCTTATCTGAAAAGCAACCCCTTCCATAACGGCAGCTGCAAAATGCCCTCTGGATGTAGACAGATTGATACCGTAGAACATTCCCTGTGCATCAGCATAAAAATCAGGAGAGGACGGACCGTTCATATACGGATAAAACAATAAGCTGCATCCGTTATTAATTGCATTCAGAGCCTCTTCATCAATAACTTTGTAACCTTCGTCCTTATACATCAGGTCTCTCAGCCATCTCAGGCAGGTTCCTGCGGTATTTATAACACCTTCAGTAACCCAGCTTCCCGGTTCGGTATATCCGCACCAGCCAACCTTATTACTTGCATCATAATCTACCTTGTCCCATCTTTTTGTGACAGCACCTGCAGTACCCAGAGAGATAGTCATAATTCCATCTTTAAGCCCTGCCCCCAAAGCCGCACATTTCTGGTCCT
>JAZQBI010000039.1:0-16153 GCA_045545635.1 Clostridia bacterium
CTGATTGTTTATTTCCAGAAGAAGCTTTCTTATATTGGAAGCATACGTTGTTGTCTTTGACTGCTTCTTCTCACTGCCGAGAACAAAAAGAATAAAAAGAACAATAATCAAAGACATAACAAAAAAGGAAACAAGTAAAAGTCTCGATATCTTATGTGTTTCACCAAACACTTGAGATTCATAGCGTGCAAGCATTATTCTCCAATCGAAATCCTCAATTGTGGAATAGTGAACATACAGGTCCTCTCCGGTAAAGATTGACTTGAATGAACTAAATCCTTTGTCATTATTTATAAAGTCATCATAGGTATATCCATCATTATATTCACGGGTTTCGAACTGAGAAAGTTCTCCGGGATTTTCATTAATCGTATCAATTACGAATTTTCCGTTTTCTTTGTCGTATACAAAAAGCTGTGCATCCAGTTCCTTTGCCATACGGATATACTTATCCCCTATAGTTTTGAGGTTAATGACGCCGTACAGAACGCCTACAACTTCATCGTCGGAGCGGATCGGTACAGCACTCCTTATAAGCTCTAAGTCCTGTCCTGTAAGATCCTCTACTCTGCCGCTTATGTATTCCCCTCTGGCAGCCTCTTCTTCAAAAGATATCTTTCCTGTTAAATCCACAGAACCAACTTTTGTTACAAAGGTATTGTCAGGATTGAGAATACCTATATTTGCAAAGAGGCCTATGGGCTTGAATGAGTCAAACATAAGCTGATAGTCATCACCGTCGGCATACAGCTTTGCGGCAAAATTTGCCATAGTAATAAGATTTTCTCTGTCTGACTTTATCTGCAGGATAAGGTCATCTTTGATTTGCTTTGTCTGGGTGTGAAGCACGTCATAGGCTTTATTTTCTGCAGAAATATAGAAATAAGATACTGTTGCCAAAAATACCGCACTTATAAGAACCGCAGCAATTACAGTATGTATAAGATAATTTTGTCTTCTCTTTTTCTTGCCGTATTTCCTTACCATTGTTTCATAACTTCTTTCCTATGAAAATATTATTTTTGATTTTTATCCTTTTTCTGTTTGTAAATAAGCTTGCCAATATGCTGAACAACAAAAGTCTTTTTGCTTTTTCCCACAACATATCCGAGTCCGTACATTGCAAAAGGAAGAACTGTTGCAAGAATATCCATTATAATATGTAGCTTGCCAAATTCATCAAAAAGATACACAAATGAGAAATTGTACACTCGGAAAATAACAAAGAATATTCCGTCAAATGCCAGATAGCATATAAGCACAATAACCGAAAGTATCAAAAGCGGAAGTGCATACAAAAAGCCGTCGGATATTTTGTATTCCAGTGTGTCCGCTTCCCCCTGCTTCAGAAGTGCATTTGCTCTCCTTAAATCTTTGCCGGAGGTGTTCCATCCGGATGAATACATGGAACTTAAATAAATTGCAGCAGTAACCACGCTGGCAAGCCAGTATGCTTTGCGAAATACAGCGCCTACAACACAAATAAGTGCAAGTGTTACCACTATATACAAGAAATGCTCACCCACAACGGAAAGCATATTTTTTGCTTTTCTGTTCATCTTAAAATACTCCTTTTAAACTGTAATAACTTAATTATGAGCCATTTATCTAAAAAAGTCAAGTAGTTCTTGACATTTAAATATTAAAATACTATAATTATAATGTTAATTTATTTTGAACAAGGAGGTTATTTTATGATTAAGATTTGTCTGCGCGGTACCGAAGTTAAGGAGTTTGAAAACGGCACCACAATTTACGAAGTAGCAAAATCCATCAGTGATTCACTGGCAAGAGCCGCACTCGGCGGTATTGTGGATGGCGAGGTGAAAGAACTCACCTATACCCTTGACACCGACTGCGATTTAAATATCATAACCTTTGCAGATGATGAGGGTAAGAAAATACTCCGTCACACTGCATCTCATGTAATGGCTCAGGCAGTCAAGAGACTCTATCCCAACACAAAGCTTGCTATAGGTCCCAGTATTGATGACGGCTTCTACTACGATTTTGATTCCGAGGTTAACTTCACCAACGAGGATCTCAAAGCAATAGAATCAGAAATGAAAAAAATAGTTAAGGAGAGAATCCGTCTGGAAAGATTCACCCTTCCCAGAGAAGAAGCACTGGCTCTTCTTAAAGAAATGGATGAACCCTACAAGGTGGAGCTAGTTGAAGAACTGCCCGAAGGAGAAGAAATTTCGTTCTACAAGCAGGGAGACTTTACAGACCTTTGTGCAGGACCTCACGCATTTGACACAAGTGTTGTCAAAGCATTCAAGCTTATGAGTGTTACAGGTGCATACTGGAGAGGAAATGAAAAGAATAAAATGCTCCAGAGAATATATGCAACTGCATTCCCCACAAAGGATGAACTTAACGAGCATCTGGAAAAGCTCGAAGAAGCAAGAAAGCGTGACCACAACAAACTCGGAAGAGAACTTGAGTACTTTACAACCGTTGACCTTATCGGTCAGGGACTGCCCATACTTCTTCCAAAGGGTACCAAGGTTATTCAGATTCTCCAGAGATTTGTTGAAGATACAGAAGCAAAACTCGGATGGCAGATGACAAAAACACCTCTTATGGCAAAAAGTGACCTTTACAAGCTGTCCGGTCACTGGGATCACTATCAGGACGGTATGTTTGTAATGGGTGATGAAGAAACCGATAAGGAAGTTTTTGCCCTTCGTCCCATGACATGCCCATTCCAGTATCAGGCATATCTCAACAAAATGAGAAGCTACAGAGACCTGCCGCTTCGTTACAGTGAAACAAGTACACTTTTCCGTAATGAAGCCTCCGGCGAAATGCACGGTCTCATAAGAGTAAGACAGTTCACCATAAGCGAAGGACACCTTATGTGTACACCTGACCAGCTCGAGGGCGAATTCAAATCCTGTCTTGAGCTCACAACATATATGCTCAAAACATTAGGTCTCTACGAGGATGTTTCCTACAGATTCTCTCAGTGGGATCCCAATGACCGCGAAAAGTATATCGGTACAGAGGAGCAGTGGAATGAAGCTCAGGATATGATGGGCAGAATTCTTGATAACCTGGGTATTGAATACAAAATAGGTATAGGCGAAGCCGCATTCTACGGTCCCAAGCTGGATATCCAGATCAAGAATGTATTTGGCAAGGAAGATACCCTTATTACAATACAGATAGACCAGATGCTTGCGGAAAAGTTTGGTATGGAATACACCGATACCGACGGAAGCAAGAAAAATCCCTATATCATCCACAGAACTTCTATCGGATGTTACGAAAGAACACTGGCTCTTCTTATAGAAAAGTATGCAGGTGCATTCCCCACTTGGCTTGCCCCCACACAGGTTCAGATTATTCCTGTTTCGGAAAAGCACTTTGAATATGCACAGATGCTAAGGTCAAAGCTTATGGATGCAGATATAAGAGTGGAAGCTGATATGCGTAACGAAAAGCTTGGCTACAAGATAAGAGAAGCACAAATGCAGAAAGTTCCCTATATGCTTATAGTTGGTGACAACGAAGTAAATGAAGGCACTGTTTCCATACGTTCCAGAAAGAATGGTGACCTTGGTGCAAAATCCGTAGAGGAATTTATTGCGATAATTGAAGAAGAAGTAAGAACAAGAGCACTCTGATTTACATGGGCTGTGATACCAAATCGCAGCCCTGATTTTTAACTATGAGGTTTTTTATTATGAGTTTAAAAAATGCCATCGGGCACTTTAAAACGATAACAAGTCACCGCCATATGGTAATACGCCACGCCTTTAAGGCAGGCATCCCATGGAGGGGGCTTATGCACGACTTATCCAAATACACTCCCACTGAATTCGGTGCAGGCATAAAGTACTATGCAGGCGGAAAGTATTCAGCAAATGAAAACGAGCGTAAAGACTTAGGCTACAGCAAAGCATGGATGCACCACAAGGGAAGAAACAGACATCACTTTGAATACTGGACAGACTATATTCCCCACACAAAAAAAATGATGCCTATAAAAATGCCGAAAATTTTTGTGTTGGAAATGTTCTGTGACAGAGTTGCCGCAAGTAAAATATATCAAGGTGACAGTTACACCGACTCTCACCCGCTGGAATATTTTCTTCGTTCAAAAGGAACAAGATTTATCCATCCTGAAACCTCGGACTATCTGGAAAGCCTTTTGGTTATGCTTCGCGACAAAGGTGAAGAAGCCACCTTCCGATACATCAGGAAAACAAAAAAAGATAATTACTAGGGAGTTCAAATATGAGTTTTACCGATCTTTTTCTTATTGCAGTGAGCCTTTCTATGGATGCTTTTGCTGTTGCCACTTGCAAGGGACTTTCTGTAAAGAAGATATCCTTTAAACACTATCTCATTACCGGACTGTATTTTGGATTTTTTCAGGCTGTAATGCCCTTTCTCGGCTATCTTGCCGGATGCAGCTTTTCCGGAATAATATCAAAATTTGATTATATAGTATCTTTTGTACTTCTTGCACTTATCGGTGCAAATATGATTAAAGAAGCACTTAGCGATGAGGATGAAGAATGCAGTGATGACTTTGGTCCAAAGGCAATGCTCCCCTTTGCACTGGCAACGAGCATTGATGCCCTTGCGGTAGGTGTGACATTCGCCCCCTGCTCAAGCTTTTCCGGAAGCTACACCGCAAACATATTTTTTGACATACTTCTGATAGGTATAACTACATTTATACTTTCTGCCATTGGTGTTAAAATCGGAAACATATTCGGAACAAGATACAAGCAAAAGGCTGAAATTGTCGGTGGCATTGTTCTGATACTTCTCGGCATAAAAATGTTTGTAAGCCACTTTATTTAAGAAGAAAAAGTGACACCCGAAAGTCAGTTGTAAGCTGAACTTTCGGGTGTCTTTTTACATTTAATACTATTTAAAAAACAGATTTTACCTTTTTGTCCACAAGCTTTGATTTACCCTTTTTGCTGCATGTATAAAGCACACCGTAATCTTTTTTTGCATCATAGTCGCTTATATAAGCTATACGATTTTCATCAAAAGGCCTGTATGCTGTTACATCATTTGCAAGCACTGTTTTCTCTCCTTTTTTGTAAGAAGTAAGGTTACCTGAACCATCAATATAATCGTCAAGAAAATATAATATGCCATCCACATAGTATATGCTGCCTACATTATTTTCCGAAATCAGAGAAGCCTTATCTGACGAAACTGCCATAAATTCCCGGTCATCATTGAGGGTTGTAATAAGCTTATCGTTATAATATGTGTAGCTGTCAACCTTTTTCATAACAATCTTTTTCCCGGAAAATCCTGCAGATGAAATATTGTATCTTATAAGGTCACCATCTATTTCCGCATTGTCACCAAAGATCATATACACATATCTGCCACTGTCAGACACGGTTATGCTGCTGACTTCCTTCTTTGTGGTAAAGGCTACATAGTTTTTGCCTGACGGAGTAAGCACGCAGAAAGATGTTTCTTCCAGTGCAGAATTAGTCTTTTCATCCAATATACTGCGGGCATCATCAGCAGATTCAAGGGTGCTTATTGCCATTTTATCCACTTCAAAAGGAATAATCTTTTTGAAAAATCCGTAATCACCGCTTATTTCCACATCGGGGCTCATAAGATTGTCTGCAACCTTTACGGGTGAATTGTCCTTTAAAACATAAAGTTCGTAGGTGGTAATTTCATAAGGAATTTCCTCAAAGGCTTTTTGTATTTCTTCCTTCTTATCAATTTCCTGCCACTCTTCTTTGAGTTTTAAGTATTCTTCCTTATAGGCATCATATGCTGTTGCATATTCGTCCTTATCTTCATAGCTTTCGTAATCCGGTTCCTCAAGGGTTTCCGGATCAACAAGTCCCTCGGCATCTGCCGTTACATCATCTGTAAACAAATCCTCAAATGCATAGGATTTTACATTCGCTTTAACTGTAAATACACTGTCATCAACTACAAATGCATTGACAATGCCGGAATCTACCTTTTTGGCTTTTTGACCTATAGTCTTAAAATATAATTTGTCATTTTTGACATAATACATTTCTTCATAATCATCTATTGATGTGACAAAACTCTGAATATCACTATCTACCTTTATTGATGTGTCATCATCATCAAGACCGCAGATAAAAACATTGCCCTCGTCATCCTCGTAGAAAACCATATCACCGTCTTCTGTAACGACAAAGTATTTTATCGCCTTGGCAATTTCTTTCTCCCCATACAGGTCGCTGTAACAAAGCCTGTCATCTGCAAGATAAACAACTGCCTTTTCATCGGGTACCACCTGAAACATAGACACATTTTTTGCAATTTTTGTACCTTTTTTTCCATCCTTCGGGGACATATCACGGGTTTTGCGGTAATAAAGGTCATATATGCTTGCCGAAAGGTCATCAGCAAAAAATATCATATCTCCATCTTCGGTATACTGCAAGGTGCTGGAATAAAGTGTATCGTCATAGGGGTAATAGTTTCCTGACTTACAAAGCTTGTAGGATTCCTTTTTACCCTTGGGACGTACCATAAGCTGTCCGTCCTTTGTATACACCAACGGATGAGATGAATAGTCGGCAGAATCATCATTTTCTCCAAAGCTTGCGGCAAGGATTACCAAAGCTACAATAATGAGCACAAAGGCAACTGCAACAGTTTTTAATATGCTCCTCTTTCTCTTTGGCAAAGAAGCTGTATCACATTGTGCGGTATCGGGAGAATTTTCTTCGGAAACTTCTTCCTCAATTTCCTCTTGTGGTACATTTCCATCTTCGAAGATGTCTGTTACTTCATCTGCAGGCTGTTCGTCCTCCTGCACAGGTTCGTTCTCCTCTTCTTCCTGCTTCACTGAAGCAAAATCCGTAGTTACTGCAGTGTATGCTTCGAGCTTTTCCTTGATATCAAGATTCTCGTCTTTTTTATCTTCTGTTATATCAACTGTGCGTTCGAATTCTGTTCCGCATTCCGCACATATTTTTGCATTATCATCATTGTTTGCAGAGCAATTAGGACAAGTCATAGTATTCCTCCTATCCAATAATCTGAAAAAAAGCATTACATCTTATTATATCATTTTTTTCATAATTGTCAAGTTTGCACTTTTACGTCACAGGAACGATAAAAAGTTATTTTGAGAACTATAATATTAATATTGTTAATTGAAAGATGTAAATTATTGTGATATACTTGACAAAAAATGTGAAATGACACATAATTAAAGTACGAAAGGTGATTACAATGCTTTTAAAATTGGAAGAAATGACACTTGAACAAAAAATTGGTATGCTCCTGTGTGCAAGAAGCTTTGACGAAGATGATATGGAGTTTATTCTGGAACTCATCAAAAAAAGAGCTATCTCATGTGCACAGCCAAATGCAAGACGCAAGGAAGAAATTAAGCGTATGCTTGATGCTGCCGATTACCCGTTTTTCCTTGTAGATGATGCAGAACAGGGATTTCCGGGATCTGATTTGCCAAGAATCCCTCTCAATGCACTTGCTGCCTGCAACAAGCCTGAGTATTGCCGGGCATTTGCCAAAGGTATAGTCCGTGATGCAAAAGAAGCAGGCTTCAGCGGTACATGGGGACCTGTTATTGATATTCTGGAATGCAACGGTCCGTGTAAAGTAAGCAGAGTTCTGGCTGACAATGGCGAAAAAGTCGGAAAGCTTGCTCTCGAAATTGCAAAAGTATTTAACCAAAATCACTATTTCTCCTGCGGAAAGCACTTCCCCGGTTCATCAGGAATAAATGTTGACGGCCATATGAGCGAATGTGCTTCCGAATATACAGAAGAATATGTAAAGGAGGTTAATCTTGCTCCTTACAAATATCTTCTGGAAAAAAATCAGCTTCCTACAGTTATGGTAGGTCATACCGTGTTCGAAAAAATTGACCCTGATTACCCTGCATCCCTCTCTAAGAAGGTTATAGACCTCCTGAGAGGTATCGGATTTGACGGTGTTCTCTTTACCGATTCATTTGCTATGATGAGTGTTCTCCAAAAATTCGGTGAAGAAAACATTTACGGTATGTCCGTGGCTGCAGGTGCAGACATCATTCTGCCAAACTACCGCAGAAGTGTAAAGGAATGCTATGAACTGCTTATGCAGAACTATAAAGACGGTCTCTTTACGGAGCAACGCCTAAACGAAGCCGTTCGCCGTGTACTAAAGCTTCAGGAATTCATAAGTCAAAAGCCGGAAAACCCCACAGAATTTACAAAAGATGACGAAAAACTTCTAAGTGATGTGGCAAAAGACTGCATAACGGCTGTTACGGATGAGGGTGTAAGTTCCGCACTGGAGGATCCATCCAAAGAAAGACTTTTTGTAGTACTTACCGATATGAAAGCCGACAGAGATGTAAATATTCCGGAAATCAACTTTGGCGGCTGGTATAATTCTGATGCAATAGCAAATAAAATCAAGGAAAACTTCCCCGGTGCAGAGATTGAATTCATACCCGAATTCTCAACATGGTGCGACCATGAACGCATCCTTAACAAAGCTACTCAGTACAATGAGGTTGTCGTTGTAACATTCTGTGCTACAACCTGCTATTTGGGGACCGACTGCCTTACACGACGCACGGAATCATGGATTAACTCCCTCCAGCGTTCCGGAAAGATTTCTGCAATAGTGCACTTTGGAAATCCATTTGCAATGGAGGAAATCAGACACATACCCCGCTACATATTCGGTTATACAATGTCTAAATCACAGGAATATGCTATAGATGTGCTGGCAGGGAAAATCGAAGCAAAGGGAACTCTCCCATTTGCCATAAATCTTCAGTAAAATATAATTTTGAGGTGACACTCTATGCTCATAGTTCTTCTTACAGCTCTTGGAGTAGGCGGTGCAACGGTAATCGGTGCACTGGCAGGCTTCTTGTTTAAAAATGTTTCCCACAAGTTAAACGACCTTATCCTTTCCTTTGCGGCAGGGGTAATGCTTTGTGCTGCAGTTTTCGGTCTTGTGGCACCATCTTTGGAACACGGAAGTTCTTATGCTGTATTTGTAACCTGTCTGGGCATCTTCTGCGGAGCATATGCTCTCAATCTGATTGATAAGCTTGTTCCGCATCTTCACCGATTGTCAGGATCAGAAATTGAAGGGCACCCCGGCGCAAACGAAAGCCTTAATAAGGTTCTTCTCTTTGTAATGGCTATTGCAATACACAATCTTCCGGAGGGAATTGCCGCAGGCGTTGGTTTTGGCACCGGAAATACCGCCGATGCACTGACCATTGCCGGAGGAATAGCACTCCAGAACATACCCGAGGGTATGGTTATTATTGCACCTATGATGTCTGCCGGAATAAGCAGAAAGCGTACCCTCTTTATTGCTCTTCTTACAGGTGCAGTGGAGGTTGTCGGCACATTTGTGGGCTACTTTGCAGTAAGTATTTCTTCTGCTATTCTCCCCTTTGCACTGGCATTTGCAGGCGGTACGATGCTCTATGTGATAAGTGACGAAATGATACCCGAAACTCATGCCCACGGTGGAGAAAGAGGGGCAACATACACACTTCTGGCAGGCTTTTGCCTTATGCTTATAATGGATTACTTTATTGGATAATATATATACATAGGAGGAATTATTATGGAAATAATTACAATTACACAGGAAAATTTTGAAACCGAAGTTTTGAAAAGTGAAAAACCTGTTTTACTGGACTTCTGGGCAGATTGGTGCGGACCTTGCAGAATGCTCTCTCCCATCGTTGACGAGATAGCATCGGAGCATCCCGAAATCAAGGTCGGAAAAGTGAATGTTGACAATGAACAGGAGCTTGCAATGAAATTCAAGGTTATGAGCATACCCTCGCTTTTTGTAATCAAAAATGGCGAAATCGTAAAAAGTTCTGCCGGACTTATTCCGAAGAACCAGATTCTCTCTATGCTTGATATGTAAGGCAGGAACTTGCTATGGACAAGCTATATGATGTAATTATACTGGGCGGCGGACCTGCAGGTTACACTGCCGCCCTTTACAGCACACGAAGCGGTCTTGACACCGTGGTAATAGAAAAATTCTCTGCAGGCGGACAAATGACACAGACATCCCGGATTGACAATTATCCCGGATTTGACGAGGGTGTAGACGGATTTACTCTTGGCTTCAAGATGCAAGCTGCTGCAGAAAAATTCGGTGCAATAACACTGAGAGATGAAATACTCGGTGTTGACTTTGACGATAAAATAAAAAAAGTCAAAACTTCCGCCGGAACACTCTACGGAAAAACCGTGATAATTGCTATGGGGGCAGACCACAGACACCTCGGAATTGAAAATGAGGAGAACCTCATAGGCAGGGGTGTTGGCTACTGTGCAACCTGCGACGGTATGTTTTACAGAGGCAAAACCGTGGCAGTGATTGGCGGTGGTAATTCTGCCTGCTCTGATGCTCTCTACCTCTCCAAAATATGCTCAAAGGTATACCTTGTACACCGCCGTGACAGTCTCAGGGCAACAAAAATCTATCACGAACCGCTGATGAAAGCTGAAAATGTGGAATTTGTGTGGAACAGTAATTGCGTGGAATTTGTTTTTGGAGAAAAGATAGAAAAAATAAAACTTCAAAGCACAGTAACCGATGATATTACGGAATTGGTCTGTGACGGAGTGTTTATCAGCATCGGAAGAAATCCCCAAACGGATATTTTTAAGAATATTTTATCCATTGACAGTTCCGGTTATATCATAGCGGATGAAAGCACAAAAACAAATATTCCCGGTGTATTTGCAGCAGGAGATATACGGACAAAAGTTCTCAGACAAATAGTAACTGCCGCTTCCGACGGTGCTGTTGCAGCTCATCATGCAGAGGAATATATTACAAAAAACTTTTAGCACGAGGTACACCCATGAAGAAAAAAGGAAAGATATTTTCATTTAAAGAGCTGGATTATGTCCTGATTTCCCTATCTGTTATTTGTGCCGTATTCGGCATTGTTATGATATCCAGTGCAACTAAATCTCTGGATGCAGGCGGAAGATATGTTTTGATACAAAGTGTGGCTGCGGCCATTGGTTTTTGCATTATGGTTGTATTTACCGCTATAAATTACGAGAAGGTCAGTGTTGCATGGAAGGTTGTGTACATTGCCTGTATAATTCTTCTTGTTCTGGTACTCATAGTGGGTACAGGCAGAGAGGACACAGGAAGCAAAAGCTGGATTCGTTTCGGCCCCATAGGCATACAGCCATCGGAATTTGTTAAAATAGGCTTCATACTGACATTTTCCAGAAGAGTAGCCGATATGGGCGACAGCCTTAATGAACCCAAAAACATACTAAAGCTCCTTGCACATCTAGGAATACTTCTGGGACTTATTATGCTCCAGCCGGATTTTGGTACTGCTATGGTATTTATTTTTATTTTTATAGGTATTGTTTTTGCTGCAGGAATATCATACAAATACATTTTGACAGCTTTGGGAACCGTTATAGGTGCTATACCTATGGTGTGGTTTCTGTTTCTTAAAGAGTATCAGAAGAACCGAATAAGAGTATTTATCAATCCCGAAAGTGACCCTCTTGGATCAGGATATCATGTTATACAATCCAAGATTGCCATAGGCTCAGGTCAGCTTGTGGGAAAGGGACTGTATCAGGGAACGCAGAATCAGCTTGGCTATCTTCCTGCAAAGCACACAGACTTTATCTTTGCGGTAATTGGCGAAGAACTCGGACTTCTCGGCTGCATAATCGTTACTGCCCTGCTCTTTGCATTGGTGTACAAATGCCTTTCCAATTCGCGAGTGGTTAAATCGGATATCAACAAATACATCTGCATAGGTGTTGCCTGCATGTTTCTTGCACACACCTTTGAAAACATAGGAATGTGTATAGGTCTTATGCCTGTTACGGGTATTCCCCTGCCATTCTTCAGCTATGGAGGTTCATCGATAATAACGAACTTTGCCGCCATAGGACTTGTGCTGAGTGCATATATGAGGAAAAAATCAATAAGCTTCACCTAAATCAAAAGTGATGTAAAAATCGTTTGAATTTTTACATCACTTTTTGTTTAGAACAATTTTTCCAGTTCACTTATTCTTTCCTCTATCGGAGGATGGGTAGAAAAGAGATTGGATGCTCTTTTGCCAACTGCAGCTTTGAGCGGATTGGTTATATACAAATTTGCGGTAGCATTGGTCGCTCTTTTTACACTTTGGGTTTCTCCGCCAAGCTTACGCAGTGCATTTATAAGTCCCAGGGGGTTTCCTGTAAACTTTACTGCAGTAGCATCGGCAAGATATTCACGGTTGCGGCTTAGTGCAAGCTTCATAAGCTGACCTGCTATGGGAGCTATTATCATAAACACAAGTCCGACAATTGCCAAAATTCCGTTGGCTCCCCTGTTTTCATTGCTGTTTCTTCGTCTGCCGCCATACCAGAAAATGCTTCTTGACCATATATCGGATATGATAACTGCAATACCTACCATTACTGTAACTACTGTGGAAAGAAGAATATCTCTGTTTCCTATATGGGCAAGCTCGTGGGCAAGCACACCCTCCAGCTCATATGCGTCCATTTTTTGGAGAAGTCCCGTAGTTACGCAAACAACTGCGTGTTTCGGATTTCTTCCTGTTGCAAAGGCATTGGCGGCACTGTCTTCTATTATATAGACCTTTGGCATAGGAAGTCCTGCCGCAATACAAAGTCTCTCCATAGTATTGCGGACAAGTGCATCGCTCTGCTCATCGGCAGGTCTTGCACCGCTTATGCGAAGTACCATTTTGTCGCAACTAAAATACGACAAAAGCGAAGATGCACAGGAAACTACAACAGCAAGAATAAGAGCTGACTCCCCGTACCCTGCCGCATAAGCTATATAGTACACTACAAAAGCCAGAAATGCAGTAATTACAGCTACTATAAATGCTGTTTTGAGTTTGTTTTTTTGTATGCTTTCGAACACTGTTTGTCCCCCTATTTCATCATATAATTATATACCATTACCGCAGCCTCTGCTCTTGTAATACTATCCATAGGACGGAGCTTTCCGCCGTTTCCGCATATTATTCCCATTCCGGTAAGAATTGCAGGGTACCCTATCATACCCTCGGAAATTAGCTCCGCATCCTCATAGGAAACAGTAAATATATAGCTCAATTTTGCCACCTTTTCGATACCGTCAAGTCTTATCATATATACAAAGGCATCCTCACGGGTTACACTATTTTCTTTTTCAATATCTTCTTTGGTTATTACACCGTCATTTTCCAATAATCTGTATAGCTCTTCCTCACTGTAATCAAGATAGTATCTACCCTTAATTCCTGCGGCAAAAAGTCGCAAAAGGTCATAGAGTGTTATCTCATCATCAGGGCGGAATTTTTCTCCGCCAAAGCCTATCTGAGCTTCGGAAAGCTTATTTATCTTATCCTTTGCCCAGTGATTGTCAATATCGGCATAGGAATAATTTGTGATTTCGCTCTGACCGTAAGGAATATATTCCTCACCGGTAAAGGCATCTATCATTACGGAATACTTATCGGGTGTATAACAAAGTCTGTATTTGCCGTCGGATTTTATGTATATTTTTTTAAGGGGAGCGGTTTTGAAAAGTGATTTTGTGCCATCTTCAAGGCTGACAATACCCTCGGGATTTCTGAATTCTCTGTCATCTTCAAAATCAACACTGAAGTTGGTAACTATGCCGTCTGATACATCATAGGTTATATCAATTCCGTCACTTATATACCGTATTCCGTTTACCTGTCTGTCGTACCGTCTTGTAAGTCTGTCGGCATTTTCTCTTTCAAAGGGATTGGGGTTAAGAGATGCTATCTTGTCGGAAGCTGCAGCCTCAAGGAACTTATCCATTGAGGTATATCCGGATTTTTTCTTGCTTTCGGTAAGTTTTATATCACTGTTGAATTTTGCAGAATTATAAAGGTTTCTGATATCTCCGCTCATACCGTCCAGAGTTGCAGAAATAATGCGTTTACCGTCCTTTGAGCTGTATGAAACCGAAACTGTGTGAACATCTTCCGTTACATATATATCAAAGCTATCGCATTTCATTGTGTCGGTAAGCTTTGTGTAAGGAAGCTTTTTGAGAATTCTTCTCACATCATCACGGGAGATAAGCCCCTCAACAGTTTCAAGTCCGGCAATTTCCTCCTTGGTAAGTCCTCCCATTGCCATACTGTCAGATGCCATTTCCTTCATAGCCTCGTTACGGTATAGTTCGCTTTCGGGAGCATCCTCCACTGCTTTTTTGCCGTCAGATGCAAGAATGTAACCATCTTCACCGTCTTTTCTTCTGTATACAAGAGCTGTTTTCTTATCCTTTGAATTGTAGCTGTATTCATCAGTATATATCAGTTCAACAGGGAAAACCTCATTATACGCAGAATTGTAATCTTCTATGGTGTTTTGCTCAATTGAAAACTGTGCATCATAGTCGTAGGCAAGGGACATACTTCTTACAAAAATTTCGTCATCAAATACCTGAATACGGATATTTGCATAGTTATTATTTACCTCAATGCCATTGTACATTCTGGAAAAAGTAAGAGAATAATTGAGGTTGTTTACATATAATAATTCATCATTATGTACAAGCTCATCGTCAGTACCAAAGGCTTCCGGTGCAATTTTTTTCAAAAATTCTCCGGCATAATCCGCTATATCCGAGGGTGTGTAATCCGTAAGCTTTTTGGTGCTTTTTCTCGAAGAATCATATGCATAATAGTTACTTATTCTGCCCTTTTCGTCAGATGTAACCTCGATATAACTTCCGCCCTCCTCTTTTTCCCATGTGAAGCGGTAAAAAGTTGTACCTTTTTCAGGATTTTCCATAGCCTGGGGAGTAAACTTGGAAAGTTCTTCCGGAACTGTTATTTTGCTTTTAACCTCCAGAAGCACCTCCTGCATGCTTCCTGAGGCTTCGGCATCAGCAAAGACCCCGACACCCGGTATAAGCATGGCTAGAGTTAGAATTAAACACAAAATTTTTTTCATAAAAATCAACTCCTTTTACTTATAATACCATTATAACACAAAAAAGGTTGCAAATCAAAAAAAGTTAAAAATCGTAACAAAAAGGTTAAATACCCAAAAAAACCGAATTGACACAAAACTTGACACTTGATACAATAATACCAGAACTAATACTTAAGGAAGTGTTTTTATGGAGAAAAGGAAACTTAAAATAGGTGTTTTCGGTGCCAGAATGGGTGGAGCTCACGCAGGAACTATGGTTGCTATGTCGGATGATGTGGAAATTACTGCTTTTTGCGAAAAAGAGGTTGAACTCCACGAAAATGTGGAAAAGTATCTTGCTCCCGGTGGAAAATGCTACACTGATTTTGATGAATTTATCCATTCCGGTCTGGATGCTGTTGTGCTTGCAAATTATTTTAATGAACACGCAAAGTATGCCATAAAAGCCTTTGAGGCAGGCGTTGATGTTCTTTCCGAAACAACTGCCGCTCCAACACTCAAGGAATGTGTTGAGCTTGTGGAAGCCTGCGAGAAATACGGCAGAAAATATACTCTTGCACTAAACTGCCCTTACTTTAAATCGGTATATCAGATGAAAAAAATGCTTGACGACGGAATCCCCGGAAAGGTTCTCTACGGAGAAGCTGAATACATTCATTCCTCAGAGCAGAGCATAGATTCAAAGCTTGAAACCAAAAAAATAACAGAAATAGACCTTGATAACCTTCACTGGAGACAGACTATGCCCGTGTGCTACTACAATATGCACACTCTGGGACCTCTTATGTACATAACAAATTCCCTCCCCAAAACCGTGTACTGCAGTGCTATGAGGGATGATGACTTCTATGTAGGTTCCACAAGTCTAAAGGATTGCCCTGGCGCAACTGTAATAACAAAGATGGATAACGGTGCCACATTCAACACCACCGGCTGCTCAAGCTATCCTCCCACAAGCAAGTGGTACAGGTTAAACTGCGAAAACGGCTGTCTGGAAACAGAAAGATATGACTGGAGAGAAGAAAGACTTATTTATGCCACCAAAGCCGCATATCAGGAATCCACACTTCCTGACGGTATGGGTAGCGGTCTTGACAATGAAGAAATCCAAAAAATCCAGTCCAAGGCAGATACAAGCCATCACGGCGGTATTAACTTCTACACATCCTATCATTTTGTTAAATATCTCCTTGGAGAAGAGG
>JAZQBI010000040.1:0-11302 GCA_045545635.1 Clostridia bacterium
TAGAATAATGGTGTGAAGCTTGTAATTACGACAAAACAAAAAGCATCACTGTTTTGGATGCTTACTTTCAAAACTGAATATATGCAAGGTCGTTTTTGCAGGTAGCACCATCAGACGAGGCGTGAGCAAAACAATCCGGTGCATTGTTTAAGAGCCATCAAAAGCCTATCCGTTCAGCCTTGAAACCATTATTTTTGGCATCTTTTGGCTTGTCGTCCTCGAAAGGCACAAAGCCTTACTTCGTCCTCCGCACCAAAATCTATCCAAAAATCCTTGGTTTGGAGTCTTGCCCGGATAAACTTTTGCTGACTCGCCGAGAGTCCCTTCCATGAAGCGGAGTGCATGGCACGAACGCTGAATGGTACTAATCTTTTCCGTATAAAACAAAAAAGCACTCACTAGAGTGAATGCCTTTTAGTGGTGCACCATCAGGGACTCGAACCCGGGACACCCTGATTAAGAGTCAGGTGCTCTACCAACTGAGCTAATGGTGCGTTCCGTCAACATTGAATATTATACACACTTGGAGTGTGTTTGTCAATACTTTTTTTCAAAAAAAGGAGTTAAAAATGAAATTTTTCAGTATTATTTGCGAATTTAATCCTTTTCATACAGGACACAGGCACCTGATACAACAAACAAAGGCAAAAACCGATACAGATGCCATTGTGTGCATTATGAGCGGAAGCATGGTACAACGGGGTGATGTTGCCATATATGACAAATGGGAAAGAGCAAAAGCAGCTATTAAAAACGGTGCTGATCTTGTTGTTGAGCTTCCCGTTTGCTATGTTCTGCAATCGGCAGATATTTTTGCCCGTGGCGGAGTGGAAATTGCCGAAAAAATGGGTACATACGGCATTGCGTTCGGAAGTGAATGTACAGATGAATCTCTGCTATGGGAAATGGCAAAAATTAAAGCCTGTGAACCCCCCTTATACTCCGAAAAGCTGAAACAAGCCATGGATAGCGGTGTTGGATATCCCGCCGCCTGCAAAATAGCAATGGAAAGTGCTCTTGGCAAATCCTGCGAGGATATATCAAGTCCGAACACGACACTTGGCGTAAGCTATATGGCGAACATTCTTAAAATAAATCCCCACATAAAAATCCATACAGAAAAACGAATCGGTGACTATCACAGCGGAGATTTGAGCGGAGAATTTGCATCTGCAACCGCAATTAGGGAAAAAATTCTATCCGACGACAAAATATGCGGTTTTTCCCTATGTACATCCGACGATATTTATGATATAAATAACTTATCCCCCTATATTCTTGGCTTTTTCCGTACTGCCAATGAAAAAAAGCTTGAAAGAATATCAGGTATGGAAGACGGTCTTGCAAAACGTCTTATCCAAAAAAGCAAAGAAGCGACCACATATGAAGATTTTGTCGATGGGTGTGTAACCAAACGATATACACGCCACCGGATACGACGGCTCATACTCTGCTCACTTCTTGGCATTGACAAAACATACGAAACCAACTATGTCCGAGTGCTTGCACTAAATGACAAAGGTGCAAAAATACTAAAACAAATAAAAAAAGAAGGCAAAATCGAAGTAATAACAAAATTAGGAAGCACCGTATGTAACCCCTCTTTGGAAAAAGATATTCTTGCAACTGACATTGCCTCGCTTTGTGCAGGCAAAAAAGCCTCCATGGACTACATTAAATCACCATATATTTACCCGAAGGAATGACATAATGAAAGCTGTTTTTATCGGCAATGAAACTCAGATTGCCATCTACTCAAAACTTTTTGCACAAAACGGAAACGACAGTTTCAGATTAAGCGGAGTAATATCAACCTCTCCTGAGGCCACAACAAAGCTGGCTATAAACTTAAATATCAAAGCATATCTTAACCTTGATGATGCAGTAAAAGACAACGATGTAATTTTTGTATGCAGAAACGGAAACCGACTGGCAGCATTTTCCGATTTAATGAAAAAGATGCATGTCCGCGACAAGATAATATGCCATTTCAGTTCTCATCACGACTCAACCATACTTAACTGCGGAAGCACAAACACATATTACTCAATAGGAATTCCGTATCTTCACACAGCACAGGACAAAATAAGCAATACCGTAGTTACCTTTGAAGGTGGCGGAAAACACCACAAAGAATTTGAAAATGCCATAAAAAGTGTTCTTCCAAAGGCCGTTTTCTGCGATAAAAATGCAAAACAACTTGCCAGCATTGCCACGAGAATCGTAACTGAATATATAAAGATTCTGGTTAATATATCCATGCATTTTTTCAAAATATCCGACATGTATGATGGAGAGAGCTTTCTTCGTCTTGTAACAGGAAGTGTGACAGAAACTCTCACATCCAAAACATTAAGAAAAGCTCGAAAGCGAACTGAGGGAGAACTGCGACGGGATATCCGTCTGCTGTCTACAATAGACTATTCCGATACAAAAGAGTTCTACAAAACAATGGAAACGAGAATTGCCGACAGTGGCATATACAGTCCTGATGAAAAAGAGACTGTACTCAGAATACTTAAAAAAAGAGCATAAAAAGAGCCCGAAACCAACTCGCAAAGAGAACAGTTTCGGGCGTTCTGTTTAATCCAATCAGATTATTTTACAAGCATAGCAAGAGTTATGGATGTAACAATAAAAAGAACTGCTACAACTGCTGTTGCCTTTTCAAATATACCATCAAGAGTGTTTGCTTTGTTCTTACCAAAGAAGGTTTCTGCACCGCCGCCGATGGAACCGGAAAGACCTGCAGATTTACCGGACTGAAGAAGAACAACAGCAACCAATATTATAGAAAGTATAACATGGATTATTGTAATAATAGTATTAAGCATCTAAAGCACCTCCGTATAAAAATCTCATATAAAAGTATTCTATCACAAAAAAAACCAATTTGCAATAGTTTTTTAAAGAAGCTTTGCAAAGAAATTTTTAAGTCTTTCGCTCTTGGGATTTGCAAAAATTTCTTCAGCAGTGCCATCTTCCTCAATTCTGCCTCTGTCCATAAATATTATCCTGTCTGCAACCTCCTTGGCAAATCCCATTTCGTGTGTAACCACAATCATAGTCATACCTTCGGCAGCAAGCTCTTTCATAACATCGAGAACCTCGCCTACCATCTCGGGATCCAACGCAGATGTAGGTTCATCAAAAAGCATCACCTCGGGATTCATCATAAGAGCACGGACAATTGCCACACGCTGTTTCTGACCGCCCGAAAGCTGAGCAGGATATGAAGCAGCTCTGTCGGCAAGTCCTACTCTTTCCAATAGGGAGAGAGCTTTTTTCTCAGCTTCTTCCTTTGGCATCTTAAGGAGCTTAACAGGGGCTGCAGTAAGATTTTTGAGTATTGTCATATGAGGGAAAAGATTAAACTGTTGGAAAACCATACCCATCTTTTGTCTCATAAGATTGATGTCCGTTTTCTTATCAAGAATATTGCTTTCCTTGAAAAATATCTCTCCCTCTGTAGGCTCTTCCAAAAGATTGAGAGAGCGAAGCAGTGTAGATTTTCCGCTTCCCGAAGGACCGATTACCACAACAACTTTTCCGCTTTCAAATTCCACGGAAACATCGTCAAGTGCCTTTACGGTATCACCCAAATAATATTTCTTTAAATTTTTTACTTTTATGAGTGCATTATCTCTCATTGGTTCTCAGCCTCCTTTCCAAAATACTTACAAGTTTGGAAAGTCCCAGTACCATCACAAGATAAATGAGAGCTACTGCCACCAGAGGCATAAAAGGACTGTATGTAGCCGAACGAATTGCATTTCCGGCATACATTAAATCACCAAGACCTATATAAAAGGCAACGGAAGTTTCTTTGAGAAGAACTACAAATTCATTTGCCAATGCGGGAAGCACCGCCTTAAATGCCTGGGGAAGTACAATATATCCCATAGTCTGTATATAGTTAAAGCCAAGGCTCCTTCCTGCCTCTGTCTGTCCATCATCAATATTCATTATGCCGCCACGAACAATTTCGGCAACATAAGCACCCGAATTAAGACCAAAGCACACCACAGCCGAAAGAAATTTATCAACACCAAGGGGCATAAAAATAACAAAGTATATAATCATTATCTGTACAACTGCCGGAGTACCTCTTGTTACGGTAAGATATACCTGACATATACCGTTAAGTAGTCTCAATACCCAAGGATGCTTGGTAGTTTTGAGATATGTGCAACGGATGAATGCCACTATAAATCCCAAAACAACACCTATCAGCAGAGCAAATATGGTAAGCTTAATTGTAACCCAAAGACCTTTGAAAATGGTTATCCATCTGTCATATTTTATAAAATTCGTGACAAAATCTCTTTTTATCCCATTCCATAACTTGAGTATTCCATGAGCAGTTTCCGGCTTTATTTTTGCCACTCTGGCTTCGAAACACTGAACAAAGCCCTTGTTGATATTAGTGGATTCTATCTTTTTTGTACCATTTGCAATGGTGTCTATCTTCATTACATCCTTTTCAATATCAACAATACCGCCAAATACACCGTTTAACACGGTATTGTCGGCAAAAATTTTGTAGCCGTCTTTTGTATCGTACATCACAACAGTAAGATGTTTGGTTTTCTTTTGTGCATTTTTGATACTCTCTACAATCTTATCTTCAAATTCCAGTTTAAAATCCAGAGTAGACTTAAACATAGTGCTGTTTTTCTTCTTAACATCCGCACTTAAGAATTCTTCATAAAGAGGTTTTATCGTGCCGTACACATCCAAAGTATCAACCGTGCAGGTAAGATGTGCATCCTTCTTATTTCCGTAAGACACACTTTCAACCTTAATTTCGTTGTTATCTGCTATATATTTAAGAGGTTTTGTAATTGCTGCTGCATCAAGCTGACTGTTTACAAGAGATTGTGCCTCCTCAACAGAAAGCTCTGTGGGAACTGTCTGAGATTTGATATCATATACACACCAAACCACAAGAGAAGCCAATACAATTACCAGAGCAATTACAGAATAGATTTTTCTGCTTTTCATAGTATCACCTTATAAAACAAGCTGCAAGAACGGAAGAAACCCATTCTTGCAGCATAATGGTCTTTCAAAAATTATTCAGCACTGATATAACTTGCAATTATTGCATCAATTGTACCGTCACCGGTGAGCTTTTCGAGTGCTGCATTGATATTATCCAAAAGCTCTGTATTATCCTTGGAAACAGCTATTGCATAGTCTTCGATAGCATATTCGGTATCAAGAATCTTGAGACCTTCGTTACCTGCTACAAAAGCCTTTGCAGGCTCATTATCAATGATAACTGCATCAACATCGCCACCCTTTAATGCGATAACAGCATCTGCACCCTTGGAATAGCTTGTTACATTTTCCTCGCCGTAATCATCTTTGGAATAGATATCGCCTGTAGTTCCGAGCTGTGTACCTATCTTTTTGCCTTCGAGATCGTCAAGACTTGCAATATCTGAATCCTCTGCTACTATAACAACCTGTACACCGGTTGCATAGCTGGAAGTAAAGTCAACCTCAAGCTTACGCTCGTCAGTAACGGTCATTCCTGCCATACCGAAATCAACTTCACCCTTCTGAACAGATGTAATGATGGAATCGAATTCCATATCTACAATCTCAAGTTCTGCACCGAGTTCTTTTGCAATAGCACCTGCAATTTCCACATCTATACCCTTGAATTCATCGCCTTCTTTGAATTCATAAGGAGGGAAAGCCGCATTTGTACCCATCTTGATAACCTTTGCTTCAGCTTCGGGAGCTTCTGCATTATCCTTATTGCCGCAAGCTGTAAAAGCAAGCACGCATGTTGCCATAAGAGCAACAACAAGAACAAGTGATAAAAGTTTTTTCATTTCTAAAAACCTCCGTAAAATGTAATTATTACCATAGTTGATTATATACCAATGCCTCTGTTTTGTCAATACGGCAAATTTTTATTGTATCTGTATTTTGGTAATAACTGCGTTTTTGCCGTCAACCTTAAATTCCACCTCACAGCCTTCCACTGTCATTTTATATATTCTGTCGGGCTCATTCTGATATGCCGGACGGGGATCACTTTTTACGATTTCTTCTATTATGCACAGCTTAGTATCGGGTATATCTGCACGGCAATCCACCTTGACGGAAAGCTCATAATCCTTCTTTTCGTCTGCAAAGCCGCCCTTTGCTTCGGGACGGCAATCCGTAAATGCAAGATATGGTTTGATATCATATATGGGAGTTCCGTCTGCAAGGTCGGCACCTTTGACATATATCACAGTGCCAAAAGCCTCACAATTCTCTATTCTGTCAATCTCCACGCAGGAAAGCCCCAGCGGGTTCGGTCTGTTTGGTGACCGTGTGGCAAACACGCCCATCCTTTTGTTTCCGCCAAGGCGGGGCGGTCTTACAGTGGGAGACCAGCTCTTTTTTTCGTTCAGAGAAAATCCCCATATGAGCCACAGATGTGAATATCCATCCAGCCCTCTAAGTGCATCGGCATTGCGGTATTCTTCTTCAAACACAATCATCGACTGCGTGTCTATAAGTCCGCTCTGACGGGGTATTCCGAATTTTTCGGGAAATCCGCTATGAATTTTTGCTATCGGTTTTATCTGCAAATTACATCTTCCTTTTCTATATATGAATATACCAGATTGTCATAATTGCAAAATCTGCAAACATATGAATAATCCACGAATTATAAATGCTCTTTGATTTTGCGTCCACATAGTTGAATATCAAACCGCCGATAAAAAGACCTGCCAACGCCAACAACATAAGCGGAACCGGAAATGATCCTCCAACCATTGCTATGTGGTAGAGAGCAAACATACCGGAGCTGAATATATATGCGAATTTTTTACCCGTATGTTCCGACAGCTTTATAAATGAAACAAAGCGAAACAAAAACTCCTCCAGAAGCGAATTGCAAAAGGAAATATAGAGTGCCACCCATATAAAGCTTTTTGGAGAAACATTCTGGTCTGACGAAAGAGAATTCACCAGTGCAGAATAATCAAAGACACCTTTGGTTAAGAAAAACGCCGCCATAATTATGACATAAATAATTATGCCGAGTAATGACAGATTAAGTATATTTTTTCCGTTTAACGAAAATGAATCATCAAATACTTTTTCTTTTTGAAGTTTTATTGACACAACAGGTATGAGTAAGAAGAATATAATCTTAAGTAAGGATTTTACAGAATATGCAGGCTCAATTACAGTTTCAATTATTGCCATGGCAATGCAGCTTATTATAACCGTAGAAATAAGCCACAACGGTTTTTTTGATATTTTATCCACACAATCACCTCACGGGATTTTTTATTTGATGCTATGTATCTTTGGTAAAGTTTGAAATGACAACGTCTGCACCATCTTCATTTATGTTACAGATTCTCGATGCAATTTTGCCATCTTCCTCATACGCTGCAAAAACACAGGTTTTGTCTGAATGTGTAAAATTTCCGTACTCATCATATACTCCCACATATGCAAACATATCCATATACTCGGGCTCCGAAACTTTTGCCGAAATTGTCATCTTATCACTCATCACAAGTTCCGGAATTTTGACTTCTATTATCTCGTGATCATATGTATCAACTCTGAAACTGTACATACCGGCATAAGAAAGCATATTTTCCGCACTGTCCGATGCTCAAAATTCTGCACTGTGTCTTCCGTAGGAAAGTTTTGTAGGAGAACAGTGCCGTTTCGTATTTATGCCAAATCCACTGTAAACACATTGAAAGAGTGTTTTTCCAGTTTGACTTTTAATATATTATCTGCTATTTTTATATTTCCGTTGTCTCTGAAAATTACATTTTCGGGATTTTGTGCGGTGTTTACAGCTTTTAAATCGCTGTTATTGAATATGATATGTCCGCCAATACCGGACAGTTCAAAACCGGAAAGGTTGATTTGCGTATCAACATCTTCGCCAAGCGATCGATTAAGAACCGCAATAACCACTCTGTTATTTTCTTTGTCAAAAGCAGCTGCACAGTCAATATACGGAATATCCGATATTTCCTTTGTGCTGTATTTTTCGCACTTTGTAACAGATTTGAGGGCTGTTCCTCTTAAGTATTTACTCATAAGAGAGAAAGGATAGAATATTGTCTGCGCATATGCTGTATCACCTTCGGTTTTGATGGGAGCTATTGAATTCACAAGTTCACTTATACAGGAAATCTTAACTCTGTCACAATGATTTACAAGTGTCATAATCATAGAGCTTACAAGGAGAGCATCCTCAAAGGTGTAGTCCTGTTCTATTCTTCTTTCTCCCTTTTGACAGCAAGGCTTTATCCACAGGGGATTGTTGTCACTGTCCCATACATTCCACTCATCAAAGGATATGTTTATTTCTTTTTCGCTTTTCTTTTTTGCACCGATGTAATCACAGGTTGCAATGGTCTTTTCTATGAATTTTGCCATTTTAATTGACTTAGCGAGAAATTCCTCGGTATAATCACTGCTGTTAGAATAGTAAGAATGCAGAGAAATGTAGTCAATATTATCATAACACTCTTCCAGGACTTCTGCCTCCCATGCTCCGAAGGTGGGCATTGTATAGTAAGAGCTTCCGCAAGCCACTACCTCTATAGTAGGATCTACCCACTTCATTACCTTGGCACATTCATTTGCCAATCTGCCGTATTCTGTGGCAGTTTTCTTACCTGCCTGCCAGGTTCCGTCCATTTCGTTACCGAGGCACCAAAGCTTGACATTGTACGGCCTTTCGTGTCCGTTTTTTATTCTGAGGTCACTGTAATATGTTCCTTTTTCAAAATTACAGTACTCCACTATATTTCTTGCTTCCTCAATACCCTTTGTTCCGAGATTGATGCACAGCATAGGCTCAACACCGACAATCTCCGCCCATCTTAAAAATTCATCCAGTCCAAAGCTGTTGTCCTGAATTTCTCTCATAGTTACATCAAAGCGAACGGGGCGCTTGTCCACGGGACCTATCGTATCCTCCCAGTTGAGAGCCGAAACAAAGTTGCCGCCGGGATATCTCACCATTTTTAAATTCATCTTTTTTACAAGTTCAATTACATCGGTTCTGAATCCGTTTTCATCTGTCACAGAACTGTTTTCATCTGTTATCCCGCCGTATACCTGTCTTCCGAGGTGTTCTATAAATGATGAATACATTCTGTCGTCTATATCAGAAATTTCAAAATGTTTATCCAGATATATTTTTGCTTTCATAACGGTTTCCTTCCTTTGATTTTTATACTTTGTATTATATCACAATACTATATGTTTCGCAATAAATAAATATCAGACATCATCTCCACCTGCGTTCTATTTCTTCCACACTAACAAGAGCGTCGGGGTTGAGCGAATTTATGTATTTGCAAGCTTCAAACAAAACTTCCGCATATTTTCCGTAAACTCCGGAAACGTGGTGGATATACGGACCTTCTACCAGCTTATGCTCCCATTTTGCCCAGTCATCCACTTCTATCCATACATAGCTTCCTACGTTTTTGGGACCGCTTATTGTTTTTGCCTCTCCGATAAAAAGACTATATTCTCCATGGTCTCCGTCAAATCTGGCTATGGTCAAATCGCCGTCCTTAAGCTGCCACTCACATATACCATAAGTATCGCCGTGATATCTGCTTTTGCCGACACGTGCATTTTCTGCATCCTTTGATAATGAATACGGAAAGTTTCCGCAATGCCACAGAAGTTCGCCGTTATCATTTTCCGGATGTCTTACTGTAACATCTGCAAAAAACGGAACACTCTCTCCCAAAGTAACTGCCTGCATAATAACTGCAGTAATTGCTCCGTGAATATCTGTCTCACATACTGTCGGAATCCCCTCATCCGTAAGGAGAGAATTTGCAAAGCAGGGCATAATGCCTGCCATATCCTGAAGAGAAGTCCAGCACTGAACAGCAATCGCTCTGCAATTGTATTGTTCTGCCAACTTTTTCATAGCGGTTTTTAGCAAGGCAACTTTTTTAATTTGAGCGTCGCTGCCTGTTGTCCCGATTTTTTTTATAAGTTTTTCTGTCTCTCCTATCTCACCTACATCAGATTTTTCAAGCTCTTCCATTTTCATAATCACATCATTTAAGGTAATTGGGTAAAGATGAACATTGAATTTTTCAATAAGCTCATTTTCATTGCAAATAACACTGCAAAAAGCCTCCGGACGTGTAGAAATCTGCAAAATGTTCAAGTTTTTTAACGATTTAATAACATTAACAACCCGTAAAAATTTTTCCATTCCTATTTTGAAATCCGTGCTGTCTACCCAAGAATTCGTAAGGTATGTAAATGGAATATTATGTCGTCGCAGAACCTTACCGGTGGCAAACATTCCGCATTGTGAATCGCGGCTTCTTAAACCCTCACTGTCGGGATAATCATCCCTTGGCCCCCACATAAGAACAGGAACATTAAGTGCTTTTGCCACTTGTGCAACGCGGTTTTCTGAACCGAAGTTGCAATGCGGAAAGAAAATTCCGTCTACCTTATTTACAATAAATCTTTCTGTTATTTTTGGGATATCACAATCCTGATAAAGCAATTTTTCTTCGTTAATACCATCAAGGTCAATTATCTCAATATCGAACTCATTAATTTTGCTTCTTATAATTTCATTAAATTTTATTGCCTCATCACGGCTGAAAACATCCCTGCGTGTCGGACAATATCCAAGTTTTATTCTTTTCATAATCAAAGTCCCCACTTTCTGAGCATTTTTCTTTCAAAATCAAGCATAAAAGCAGCTTCCGCATCAAGAAATCTCTCGTCTGTGCAAGAGACAAGATTTCTCCACACACAAATATCTCTGCCAACTTGTCCTCCCGCTACCACAAAAGGCTCTGCCACAATTCTTCCCTTAAAATTTATATCCCGCAATGCAAGGAAAATTTCATCCCAGTCAAGATGTCCTCTTCCGGGAACAGACCTGTTGTTTTCACCCACATGGAGTCCTACAAGTTTATCCCCTGCAGTCCTTATGGCATCTCCCAACGAAACTTCTTCAATATTCATATGGTATGTATCAAGCAGGACACCCACATTTTTACTGCCTACGGCATCCACATAATCAACCGCTTCCCTTGCTGTATTTATCACTACTCCTTCAAAACGATTAACAGCCTCAACACCATAAACAATTCCCAGTTCCTCTGCTGTTTTGGCAAGTTTAATCATGGAATTTACACTGTTTGATGTAAGTCTTTCCTTGCTGATATCTTGAGTATCCGGAATACCCCATCCGGCATAGCTGACGCCCGAAATAATCTTTCCTTCCATAACATTGACTTTTTTCATAATATCTGTA
>JAZQBI010000041.1:0-6638 GCA_045545635.1 Clostridia bacterium
ACTACAAAAATATATCTCTGGAGTACTCCGCATCATCAAAACAAATACTTTCCTCTGTGGAAAATATCATTGCAGGTACCAAGTCCGATTGCGAGGATATATTCAATATGATTTCCTCAGACCTTAGTCTGAATGTACTTATGCAGGCGGAAAAAATTGAGGATTTTTCAGGTGCACGCTCCGAGCCGATAACAAAGCTCCGCAACATTTTGCAGACACAGGCATTTTATTCCGATTACATAAGCTCAATTGATATATACAGCATTAAATCTCAGTATGTGCTTTCCTCATTAAACAGCGGAAAAATAAATTTTATAAAGCACAAGCCATGGTACGGTGTAGAGTCCGACGAGCTTTTTTATATGGTAAATGACGGGGACTCCTTTTGCATATGCTACAATGTAGTAAACGAAATGAAAAAAGCAGGTCTCATCATATTTCATATAGACACCACACCGCTTAAAGCAGTCTTTATGAATGTTCCCGACAAGAAATGCAATCTCAGTCTGTATGATAAAAACAACCGTATGTTTTTTGATTCCGGAAAATCAAATACGGAAAATGCCGTGCCTGAGCTTCCTGATTCGGATTATGAATTAAAGCATAAAAATAAATTTACACAAATTTTCTCAGCAGGTGAGGATATTTCCGTTAGCCTTGTGGTAGAGCATGCCCATCCTGTTTTTACACAGCTTGTCCTTATGACGGTAATAACCATAATGATTCTGTTTGTTCTCTCTCTTATTTTTGCGTATATTCTATCCAAACAGCTCTACCGCTCAATTCAGGAAATTGCCGTTACCATAAACGACATAAGCGATGACAGTGCCCCCGAAAGAACAAAGGACGAAATTGCATACATAAACCACAATATCCTCAGTATGAAAAGCAAAAATCAGATGCTTGAGCAGGAGCTTGTAAAAAGCTTTGTGGAGCTCAAAAAAATGCAGACAAAAACTCTGCAGATGCAGTTTACTCCTCATTTTCTCTTTAATGCATTAAACACCCTGAATGCATCCATTATGCTTAAACTTGGGGTAAACACACCGGAGAGCAACAGTATTGAAACCATTGCCGAAATGCTGACCGCATCCCTCGATGTGAATAACTATATGGTTACTGTAAGCGAGGAAATTGAGCACTGCAAAAAGTATGTGAAAATTCAGTCCCTCATATCAAACAACAACTTTGACATACTGTGGAATGTGGAAGATGATACAAGAAATCTTATGACCGTCAAATTCTCGCTCCAGCCAATTATAGAAAATGCATTTAAGCACGGAATACGCCATCTGCACAACAAATCCAAGGGATTTTTGTCCGTGAGTGCATTCCGCGTGGGACAAAACCTTGTGTTCGAGATTGAAAACAACGGCCCCACTCCTGATGCCGAAACTATTGAAAAGCTCAATACCATGCTTGCAAGCTCCCAGAATCCGGGGAAAAATCATGTTGGACTGTTTAATGTAAACAAGAGAATCCACCTTGTTTTTGGTGAAGAGTACGGTTGCTCCATAGAAGTAAAGAATTCCCTCACTTTGGTCAGGGTAACAATTCCCGTGACAACAGATGCAGATATTTCAAATATTTAAATAATATACAAAAGGGCTGTAAAACAAAGTATTCTGTGCTTTATTTTACAGTCCTCATTTTTGACTTTGTTCCTTGTATTCCATAGGTGTGAGACCATAGTGCTTTTTAAACTTTTTATAAAAATATCCAAGGTGGTTGTAGCCTACCATATTGCATACATCCAGAACCGACAGTTTTTCGTTGGTTGTGATGAGGTTTGCTGCCGCTTCCATCCTCAGTGCCGATAGATAGTCAATAAATTTGTCGCCGGTTTTCATCTTGAAATACGAGCTAAAATAGTTGGGGGACATAAAGACCTCCCGTGCCACATCGTTTAGCACAATATTTTCCGAAAGGTGAGCCTTCATATAGGAAATCGCCGTTTCTATAATATCGCTTCCTGACTCCTTGTCCATAGCATCACGAAGCTCTTCGTCAACAGTTTTTGCACTTACAAGTTCCAGAACGGAATTGTAGCTTTTGCAGGATTTTATCTCTATATCCGTACCGAATGTCATTTTGAATCTTGAGGATATATCCTGTGCAAAATCGTTTGCTGTATCATCAACCTCAGCTCTGTCCTGAATAACAATCCAGGTTACATTGGTGTAGGAATGGACCACAAAAGAGAAGTAACCGTCTTCTGTGGAAAAAGGATAAAGATTTCCGATGGCATTGTAAACCTGCATTGAGGAATACTTGGATGTATTTTTGATAAACTCGTGAAAATCCTGTATCTGAAATACAAAAAATGTACACTTTGCCCTTTCGGGTGCTATGTTAATACCAATCTGGCTGAAATTATTTTCTACTTCTGATACATCTTCGATATTACCGCACAGAAGCTCGAAGAAAAACTGCATTCTGGAATACATATGGTCAAAGCCGGAAAACTCCGTGCTGTTGTCCTCAACATCCTCTACAATTTTTCCGAGAGTGCTTATTATAGTGTCGTATTTCAGGGGTTTTGTAATGTAATCAACCACATTTTTGTAGCGAAGTGCCTTTCGTGCATACTCAAAATCCCTGTAAGCACTGACAAGAATCACCTTGATGAGAGGTTGTTCCCTGGAGCAGATATCCACAATTTCCAGTCCGTCAAGTCCAGGCATATAGATATCGGTAATAATAACATCAACGGGGTTATTCCTTACATATTCCAGAGCATCAATACTGGAAGAAAATACCTTTGCCTCCTCATATCCGCAATCCTTCCAGGGGATAAGCTTCTGCCACGCAAACAGACTGGTTTCGTCATCATCAATAAAAATAACCTTAAGCACAGCCTCGTCCCCCTCTCTTGATTTTACAATTATTGTACCAAAAAAGTTTAACCATGTAAAGACACATTATTCCAAAATTCATTGACACATTATTACGAAATAGTACAAATCAGGGGGTTAAATTAATTTTCAAGAATTAATTTAACCCCCTGATTTATTAATCTAGCTCTGCCATACCCGAATGCAGTTCATAGTATCTGCCTCTGTTTTCCAGAAGCTCGTCGTGAGTTCCTCTCTCTATTATAACACCGTCCTCCAGCACCATTATGCAATCGGCATTTCGTATGGTGGAGAGTCTGTGTGCTATTATAAAGGTTGTTCTGTCCTTCATCAGCCTGTCCATACCCTTTTCGATATGCTTTTCCGTTCTTGTATCAACCGAGCTTGTGGCTTCGTCAAGGACAAGTATGGGAGCCTTGGATATGGAAGCTCTGGCAATATTTATAAGCTGTCTCTGTCCCTGACTTAGGTTTGCTCCGTCGCCTGTAAGAACAGTGTCGTAGCCCTTGGGAAGCCTCATAATAAAGGAATGGGCACTGGCAGTTTTCGCCGCCTCTATTACCTCGTCATCAGTGGCATCAAGTCTGCCGTAGCGGATATTCTCCATTACTGTTCCCGTAAAAAGATGGGTATCCTGCAAAACCATTGCAATATTCTTCCGCAAAAATTCCTTGTTGTATTCTCTTATGTCCCTGCCGTCAACCTTGATAGAGCCTTTTTCTATATCATAAAAACGGTTTATAAGGTTGGTTACGGTGGTTTTTCCTGCACCGGTTGAGCCTACAAAGGCTATTTTCTGACCTTTTTTTGCATAGAGATTTATATTCTTTAATATGTCTCTGTCGTTATCATAGCCAAAGGTAACATCCTCCATAGTCACCTCGCCGTTTATTGTGACATCGGATATTTTTCCCTCAAGGTCAGGTTCTGCCTCTGTATCCATAACGGCAAAGACTCTCTCCGCACCTGCAAGAGCAGAGAAAATATTTGTTACCTGCATTGATATTTCGTTAATAGGACGGCTGAACTGTCTGGAATAGTTTACAAAGACTGCAAGACCGCCTATATCAAATCTTCCCACAAGGCAGAGAGCACCGCCCACTGCCGCAGTAAGGGCATAGTTAATCTGACTTAAGTTACCCATAAGAGGTCCCATTACACCGCCGGCAAATTGTGCTCTTATCTGCTTTTTCTTAAGGTCATAGTTAAGAAGTGCAAAGTCATCTGTTGCCTCCTCCTCATGGTTAAAGACCTTTACAACCTTTTGCCCCGTAACGATTTCCTCAATATATCCGTTCATGGCACCAAGTGCCGCCTGCTGTGCAGAAAAGAATCTGCGGCTTCTCTTGGCAATGGTTGTTGCCACCTTGGCAAAAACCGGCATCATAACAAGAGTTACCAAAGATAGCCATATGTTGGTGTACAGCATAAGAGAAAGTGTTCCGATTATAGTTAGAATACCCTGAAAAAGATGCACAATGGTGTTATTTAACATTTCGCCTACTGTATCGACATCATTGGTATATCGGCTCATAAGCTCTCCGTGAGTGTTTTTGTCGAAAAAACGTATGGGGAGCTTTTGCATCTTATTAAAAAGGTCCTCTCTTATCTTGCACACTGCGTGCTGAGAAATGCTTATCATAAGTCGGGACTGAGCATAGGTGCAGGCAACTGATACAAGGTACACAAGTCCCATTGTGCAAAGTGCAAGGGCAAAGCCTTTCATGTTGTACACTCCGTCTGATGGCTCAATAAAGGTATTTATAATAGGTCTTAGCATATATGCACCTGCAAGGGATGTGATGCTTCCCACAAGAACGCAGGCAAAAGCTATAATAAGCTTGTATTTGTCCTTGGCAAGGTAGGAAAGGATTCTCTTTACTGCAGGCATCACATTTTTGGGCTTACCGCCCGGACGCATATTGGCTCCCCTCTGTCCTCTGGGACCGTTGCCGGGGCCTTTTGGTGCCTGCATAGGTCTTGCGGATGCGGAATACCTTTTGGAAAGTCTTTGGAGTTTTTCTTCGTTATTCATATTATTTCTCCTCCCTTTCCATCTGGGAATAGTATATATCCCTGTATTCCTCGCTGGATTCCATAAGCTCTTCGTGAGTACCCTCTGCAGTAATGGTACCGTCATTTAATACTATGATTTTATCCGAGGTAATTACCGAGGATATTCTCTGGGCAATTATTATCTTTGTGGTATCTTTTAGCTCTGTGGCAAAGCTCTCTCTTATTCTTGCTTCTGTTGCAGTGTCGAGAGCGCTGGTGCTGTCATCAAGTATAAGGATTTTCGGCTTTTTGAGAAGTGCTCTGGCAATACAGAGTCTCTGCCTTTGTCCGCCGGACACATTGACACCGCCCTGACCGAGCTCTCTGTCGTAGCCATCCTCAGTTGCAGTTACAAATCCGTGTGCTTCGGCATTTTTTGCACACTGATAGATTTCCTCCTCGGAGGCACTTTCGTTACCCCACTTTAAGTTTTCCATAACAGTTCCGGAAAAGAGGACATTCTTCTGGAGTACCATACCCACTCCGTCTCTTAAGTTGGAGAGCGAATAATCCCTGACATCCACACCGTCAACCAGTACCGAACCGCAAGTGACATCGTAGAGTCTTGGTATAAGCTGTACGAGGCTTGTTTTGCCCGAACCTGTGGCACCAAGTATACCTACCGTCTGTCCCGGTTCCACAGCAAAGCTTATGCCGGAGAGTACTGCATTTTCGCTCTCTCCGTTGTAGCTGAAAGAAACATCCTTAAATTCTATTCTGCCCTCTTGTACCTTGGTGTCCCTGTGTTTTGCATTTTCGTCGGATATATCGGGAACGGTGTCGAGTACCTCCGATATACGCTTTGCCGATGCAAATGCTCTGGAACCCTGAAGTATAATCATAGAGAACATCATAAGTGACATAAGTATCTGGGTGATGTAGGTAGTAAATGCCACAAGGTCACCTACAAGCATTTCGCCCCTGATTACAAATCCGCCGCCAAGCCACACAACTGCAAGGGTTGTAATGTTCATCATAAGTGTCATAAGAGGCATTGTGCATATCATAATCTTTATTGCACGGATACTGTTGTCACGGAGATCCTCGTTGGCTTTGGCAAACTTTTTCTTTTCAAAATCTGTACGGACAAAGGACTTCACAACACGGATGTTGGTGAGGTTTTCCTGAGTTTCCGTGTTTAATGCATCCAGCTTTTTCTGCATTATGTTGAATCTCGGAAGTGCCTTGCTCATAATAAAATATATTCCAAAGCCCAGTATGGGAGTAACTACCGCTATAACAAGGGCAAGACGGGCATTCATTGTCACCGCCATTATAAAGGCACCGATAAGCATACCCGGAGAGCGAAGCATCATAACAAGTGCCATCCTCAGTACATTCTGCATCTGGGTTATGTCGTTGGTAAGACGGGTTACAAGAGAACCTGTGCTGAACTCGTCTATGTTTTTAAAGGAAAAGCTCTGTATCTTCTTAAACACATCAAGACGCAAATCCGCACCAAAGCTGATTGCTCCCTTTGCCGCAAAGAAGTTACCCAGAACGCCTCCTCCCATCATAACAAGAGCAAGGCATATCATACGGATACCTACATTTATAATGTAGGACATATCCCTGAGTTCTTTGACACCCTCGTTTATAATAAGGCTCATAAGCTTTGGCATAAGAACATCGCCTGCCACCTCAGTAATCATCATAAGAGGACCTATGATAAAGAACACAAGGTGAGGTTTTATATATTTGAAATATCTTTTCACACAAACACCTCCA
>JAZQBI010000042.1:0-4506 GCA_045545635.1 Clostridia bacterium
GTATAAATGCAGTAATATTCTTTACTAATTAAAAACATCACGACGGTTTTATCGTGATGTTTTTGGGGATAAATATTTTGTTTTTAGAGGATAAGTGCTTATGTTGACCGTCTAAAGCCCTTGATTTTACGGCATTTGTGAGTAAATCATATAAGAACACCCGTACCAAAATCGACAAGATTCGTTGAGAGTCTTGTCGATTTTACTTTTTACCTATTCACTCTTCACTATTTCCTATTTTATGTGGATTTTAAGTATAAGAAATTTATGAAACTGTCTTTTCGCTTATTCTGGCTCTTGCCTTGGTAACCAGCTTTGGTTTTGCATTGTCGGTTACACATTCGGGAGTGATAATGCACTTTTTAAGGTTATTGGCAGATGGAGCTGAATACATTACATCGCTCATTATCTCTTCCATAATAGACCTAAGTCCTCTGGCGCCTGTCTTACGCTCTATTGCCTTGTCGGCAATGGCGCAAAGCGCCTCATCCTCAAACTCAAGCTCCACATTATCCATAGCCAGAAGCTTGATATACTGCTTAACAAGAGCATTCTTAGGCTCTGTGAGAATTCTTATCATGGCTTCTCTATCAAGACTTTCCAAAGAAACATTGACAGAAAGCCTGCCCACAAACTCGGGAATAAGACCGAATTTTAATAAATCCTGAGGCTGCATAAGCTTGAAAAGCTCTCCCACATCCCTTGCGGTTCTGGATACTACTTCTGCACCGAATCCGAGAGATTTTTTGCCCACTCGTTTTTCGATAATCTTATCAAGCCCGTCAAATGCGCCGCCGCAGATAAAAAGAATATTGGTGGTATCTATCTGTATGAATTCCTGCTGAGGGTGCTTTCTTCCGCCCTGAGGAGGAACAGATGCAACAGTACCCTCCAGAATTTTAAGAAGCGCCTGCTGAACACCCTCACCGCTGACATCACGGGTAATTGAGGGATTTTCGGACTTGCGGGCAATTTTATCTATTTCATCAATATATATTATACCCTTTTGTGCTCTTTCGATATTGTAGTCTGCCGCCTGAATTATCTTAAGGAGAATGTTTTCCACATCTTCGCCGACATAGCCTGCTTCTGTGAGAGAAGTAGCATCTGCTATGGCAAAGGGAACATCGATAATTTTGGCAAGAGTCTGAGCAAGAAGTGTCTTGCCTGAACCTGTAGGACCAACAAGAAGGATATTGCTCTTTGCAATCTCAACATCGTCATCGGAAACATGCTGTATTCTCTTGTAGTGATTATACACGGCAACGGCAAGGCTCTTTTTGGCTTTGTCCTGACCTATGACATACATATCAAGAATTTCCTTGATATCTGCAGGCTTTGGAAGCTCACCCAATACAAGATCATCATCACCTTCAAAAATATCAACATCGGCATCAAGAATATCGTTGCATATGTCGATACACTCATTGCAGATATAAACACCGCCGCTGGGGCCTGCAATAAGTCTGGTGACAAGATCCTGGGTTTTTCCGCAGAATGAGCAGGAAATATTGTTGTGTTTTTCACTCATTAAATTAACACCTCATAAAATATAAATTGCCAAATTAGCCCGCAAACAGCGGGCTAAAGGTAATTATCTTTTTTCTATTACTTCGTCAACAAGACCATATTCCTTAGCTTCGTATGCAGACATAAAGTTATCTCTCTCTGTATCTGCACAAATTGTTTCATAAGGCTTGCCTGTTCTTTCGGAAAGAATCTTGTTTAAGGTTTCCTTCATCTTGATGATACGCTCTGCGTGTATCTTGATGTCGGTTGCCTGTCCCTGCATACCTCCGAGAGGCTGATGAATCATAACCTCACTGTTGGGAAGTGCAAATCTCTTTCCCTTGGCTCCTGCTGCAAGAAGAAATGCTCCCATAGATGCCGCCATACCAATGCATATTGTCGAAACATCACACTTAATATACTGCATTGTGTCATAAATAGCCATACCTGCTGTTATGGAACCGCCGGGGCTGTTTATATAGAGGCTGATATCCTTGTCGGGATCTTCTGCTTCAAGAAAAAGCAACTGGGCAACAACAAGACTTGCTGTCACATCATTAACTTCATCGCTCAAAAATATTATTCTGTCCTTAAGAAGTCTGGAATAAATATCGTAAGAACGCTCTCCTCTGTTGGTTTGTTCAACAACCATTGGTACAAGACTCATATTATTCTTCGTCCTCCTTCTTCTTTGCAGCTCTCTTAACCTTAGCTGCACCGACAACGAGGTTAACTGCCTTCTTGAGCTTAAGCTCACTCTTGAGGCTCTCTAACTCGCCGTCTTTAACAAATTCCTTTAACTTATCTACTTCCATACCGTACATTTCTGCCATGTTCTTGAGCTCTGCCTCAACATCATCGTAGGAAACTTCGATATTTTCGATCTTAGCGATTTCGCTTATTACGAGGTTGGACTTAACTCTCTCAATTGCAGCTTCTCTGTTCTGCTCTTTGAAGCTTTCGGGAGTTGTGCCTGTAAACTGCATATACTGTTCAAAGCTGAGTCCCTGAGAAGAGAGTCTGTAGCTGAAATCTCTCATCATATCTTCAATTGCAGAATCAATCATACATTCGGGGATTTCCACTTCTGCCTTTGCAACAAGCTCTTTGATTACATTTGCTTCGTATTCTGCAGCAGTCTTATCTGCATTCACCTTGTCGAGCTTTGCTCTGATGTCTGCTTTGTATTCATCAAGAGTATCAAAGCCAAGATCTTTTGCAAAATCATCATTTACTTCGGGAAGCTCCTTAACCTGAATGCTCTTAACTGTTACCTTGAACATTGCATCCTTGCCCTTTAAATCCTCTGAGTGGTATTCTTCGGGGAATGTAACATTGATTTCCTTTTCCACGCCAATCTTTGCACCTACGAGTGCTTCTTCAAAACCGGGGATAAACTGACCGCTTCCGATTTCAAGGTTATGGTCAAGTCCCTTACCGCCGGGGAATGCAACTCCGTCTACAAAGCCTTCGAAGTCAATAACTGTAAAGTCACCCTTCTTAACAGCTCTGTCCTCTACATTTATCATACGGGAATTCTTTTCGCGTGCTGCTTTGATTTCCGCATCAACATCGGCAACCTTTGTCTTGTAGTTCTTCTTTTCTGCAGAGATGCCCTTGTATTCGCCAACCTTAACTTCAGGTCTTACGGTAACTGTTGCTGTGAGAACAAGCTCGCTTCCGTCTTCTTCTATCTTTTCGATATCCATTTCAGGTCTGTCAACAGGCTCAATACCGGACTCCTTAACTGCATATTCATATGCATCGGGGCATACGAAGTTAACTGCATCTTCAAGGAATACGCCCTTGCCGTAGTATTTTTCGATAATAGCTCTGGGCGCCTTGCCCTTTCTGAAGCCGGGAATAGCAATCTGCTTTGCGTTCTTCTTGTAGGACTTTTCGATGGCAGCCTTGAAAGCATCTGCATCTACTTCAATAGTAAGTTTTACTGTGTTCTTTTCGATAGTTTCATTTTTTAATAATTTCATTTGTTAGGTTCCCCCTATTATAATTTTTGTTTCTATGTGAAACCGCTTTTGCGGCATTATCTCCACATGATATTCTACCACGCCAAAAGGCGGATAGGATGAATTTTTTGTTAATTGTGTTATAATTTTACAGGTGAAAATTTGAGGTAATCTGCAGAAACAAGTCTGAAGCTTATTCCCTCATAAACCTCGTCGGGCATTGTACCCGGCGGATAAGAATGCAGATGACCGTACACACAGTCGGTAACACCGAATCTCTTCATAATATCCAGAGTTTCACTATCAAAAGTGTGGTTTCTCGTGAAAGGCGGATAATGGAGCACACATACAATCTTGTGCGGTGCAAAGCCACTCTCTCTGCAAAGCCTTGTGCCCTCCTCCAGGGAAAGCTCAAGACGGATGAGTTCTCTTTTGTACACGGCAACATCGTCATCGCCAAAGCCTCCGTCACCGGGAAGATTCCATAGTCTTGTTCCGCTAATCAGCATATCCTCGCAGATAAAAGCCTTGTTGTGGGAAAAGGATATGGTGTAAAAGCCGTTTGCCTGTGCAAAGTTACTTAGCTTTGTCATACTCTCCCACCAATAGTCGTGATTACCCTTAAAAAGGATTTTTTTGCCGGGGAGACTTTCGATAAAGGCAAAATCCTTTACACAATCCTTAAGGTGCATTTCCCATGAAATATCTCCACCCACAAGAACCGTATCGCCGTCGGAAACAACCTCACTCCAGTTATCACGGATGCGATTTATGTAATCATCCCAACGGGGACCGAATACCTCCATTGATTTGTCTGTATCCAGCGAGAGATGCAGGTCCGACATAGTAAATATTGCCATCTGTTCACCTCATTATACAATCAATTAAATATTATATAACATTTAATTGTTAAAATCAAGTTGTTATTTCAATAAAAATGTGATAAAATGCTAAAATAGGTAATATTTCTAAAAAAACTTGTTTTTTTTATTGAATTCTACATTTTTTGCACATAAAATTCAGCCGGAAG
>JAZQBI010000043.1:0-3843 GCA_045545635.1 Clostridia bacterium
CTCTTTGCCTGTAAGCTTCTTAACAGCTTCCTGAACTGCAGGAATTCTGGATGAACCACCAACGAGAAGAACCTTGTGAATTTCTGATGGACTTAAGCCGGCATCGGAAAGAGCATTCTTAACGGGAGTGATTGTAGCTTCTACAAGATCTGCAGTGAGTTCATCGAACTTGCTTCTTGTAAGTGTAACGTCAAGATGCTTGGGACCTGTTGCATCTGCGGTAATAAAGGGAAGATTGATATTGGAGGTTGTAACACCTGAAAGTTCTATCTTTGCCTTTTCTGCAGCTTCTTTAAGCCTCTGCATAGCCATCTTATCTGCACTTAAATCAACACCTGTATCCTTTTTGAATTCATCAACAAGATACTTGATTATTCTGTCATCAAAATCGTCACCGCCAAGACGGTTGTTACCGCTTGTGGCAAGCACTTCAAACACACCGTCACCGATTTCCAGTATGGATACATCAAAGGTACCGCCGCCAAGGTCATATACCATAATTTTCTGTTCATTATCTTTATCCATACCGTATGCAAGAGCGGCTGCTGTGGGTTCGTTAATAATTCTCAATACGTCAAGGCCTGCGACCTTACCTGCATCCTTTGTAGCCTGACGCTGAGAGTCGCTGAAGTAAGCAGGAACAGTGATAACTGCCTGACTTACAGTTTCACCAAGATAACTTTCTGCATCAGCCTTTAACTTCTGCAGAATCATTGCGGAAATTTCCTGCGGTGTAAGCTTCTTGCCATCAATGTCAACCTTGCGGTCAGTACCCATATCTCTCTTTATGGAAATGATTGTCTTTTCGGGGTTTGTAATTGCCTGACGCTTTGCAACCTGACCTACAAGTCTTTCGCCATCCTTTGCAAAAGCAACAACAGAAGGAGTAGTTCTTGCTCCCTCAGCATTTGCAATAACCACGGGTTCGCCACCCTCCATAACTGCTACACATGAATTTGTTGTACCTAAGTCAATACCGATTATTTTAGCCATAATTTATTACCTCCTGATTTTAGTTAGCTACTTTAACCATTGAATAACGGATTACTTTGTCCTTATAGATGTAACCCTTTTGAAATTCTTCAACAACAGTGTTGTCTGCAACAGAATCATCCTCGATATGCATAACCGCATTGTGAAATTCGGGATTGAATTCCTCTCCTACTGCTTTGATTTCCTCTACACCGATTTTGGTGAAAATTTCTTCTGTCTGTTTGAGAACCATTGCAACTCCTTTGCATTCCTCGGAATCTTTATCCTTAAAAGCTTCAAGAGCTCTTAATAGATTATCAATAACCGGAAGAAGCTCTGCAACTGTATCCTTTACGCTATCGGTATAGATCGCTTCCTTCTCCTTTACAGTACGTTTTTTAAAATTATCGTACTCAGCCAGAAGTCTTTGATAGCGATCATTAGATGCTGTAAGCTCCTCTTCTTTTTTTGCAAGAAGCTCTTCGTAATTTACAGTTTGATCCTCGGTAGTTATTTCTTCTATGTTTTCAACTTCTTTTTTCTTTGCCATTTTGTCATCTCCTTACCGCTTTGAATCATCGTCCGTAAGTTCCTTCAGGTATGAGGACATATAGTTAAGTGTGGATATTACCTTGGCATAATCCATACGGGTAGGTCCGATGATTGCCATCTTTCCTGTAAGATCATTGCCAATGGAGTAATCCGAAACGACCATACTGAGTCCTCTTTCCTTAAGTTTGGGATTATCATCTCCCATTATTACGGAAACACTTGTATCCTTGTTGGCTTTTTTCATAATATCCTTAATTTCATCAGCATTATCAGAACGCATAAAATTCAGGAAATCCTTAGTTTTATTTATGTCATTAAATTCGGGATAATTAAGTATATTGGCAGCACCCGAACAAACGATACCACAGTCTTCTGTCTCCTTGACAAGTTCTGACAGAAAGTCAAAAACACGATCAAGAATTGAACTTTCCACCGGAACGAGGTTTTTCTCTTCTTCAAGAATATCCGGAGTCAAAGCATTTAAGTTGATTCCCGAAAACTTTGTATTAAGATAGTTGGAAAGTTTTTCTATTACTTCCGGCTCATAAGGCTTTTTTACACGGATTGTCCTGTTTTTAACAACACCGTCTTTCAGCACCACAACCATAACAAAGCTGTGTTCATCAACTGCAATAAGCTTGACACGACATATGTTGAGTCTTGGTGAAACCGGTGTTGTAAATACTGCAGTGTAATTTGTAAGAAAGCTCATCATTTCGGAGATATCAGAAATAACTTTATCAAACTCCATATACTGTCTTGTAAGTGCATTTTTAATCTGCTTTATTTCACCGAGAGTAAGACTGTATTCCTTCATCAAGCCGTTGATATATGTTCTGTAACCCAGAACAGACGGTACACGCCCGGCTGAAGTGTGTGGCTTTTCCAGATAGCCTGCTTCTTCCAAAGCAGCCATCTCATTTCGCACCGTTGCAGAGCTTACACCTAAATCGTGACTTTCCAATATATAATTGGAGCCCACAGGCTCTGCTGTTGAAATATAATCATCGACAATGGCACGAAGAATTTTTTCTTTTCTTTCGCTTAATTCCATGTTTTTCACCTCTTTAGCACTCAATCAGGTCGAGTGCTAACAATGGTAGAATATCACTAACAACGGCTTTTGTCAATAGTTTTCCTTAAATTTACAAATTATTAATGTTTTCTTAAAATAAAAAGAAGCCCGGAAAGACTTCTTTGCATCTACATAAATTCGCACATTACAGCATTTGAGACTAATAATGATTCTTTTTTTAGTTTTATGGATTCCGGTGTGTTTATTATATACGGAGAGACTTTTCTGATTTCGTCCGCAAAAACTTCATCCATATGCAATTTAAAATTTTGATAAAACTCTTTTTTATCAGCACCATTTTTTAGCATTCTAAGGCCGAGAATGACAAACTCTTTCATCTGCTCATCCGTGCTCATAATATAATCTTCATCCAATGCATAAAAAGATATATATTCGTTAAAATCCGATGTATGACTGTATCTCCTGTCTCCGACTCTGGATGAAGCGGAAACTCCGAAACCAATATAATCTTTGTTTGTCCAGTATTTTGAATTATGACGGCTTTCAAAACCCGGCAATGAAAAATTGGATATTTCGTAGTGCCCATATCCGCTTTTACTTAGCTTACTTCTCAATAGCTCATACATATCAGCAAAAGTATCTTCATCCTTCTCTGCTACCGTACCTGATTTAAGCTCCGTGTAAAGCGGCGTCCCCTCTTCAAACTTAAGCCCATAGCAGGAAATGTGATCAGGTGCTAATTTAAGAGCTTCATCTATAGAAAATGCAAGGCTATCCATTGTTTGCTCCGGAAGTGCGTACATAAGGTCGAGGCTTAAATTTTTGAAACCTGAATCACGTAGTATTTCAAATGTAGATCTGATATCATTACTGTTGTGTACTCTACCGATTCTGTTGAGTTCCTTATCTACAAAGCTCTGTGCCCCCATGCTGATACGGTTTACCCCGTAACGCTTCATTATTTCCGATTTTTTGCAATCAACTGTTGCAGGATTTACTTCAACAGTAAATTCTGTGTCATTATACAAATCAAAAATATCATTTACTGCAAACAGTAATTTTTTCATGTTCTCATCGCTGAGAACAGAGGGGGTTCCCCCGCCGATATATACGGTATCAGCGTGAGAACCCTTGTAATTCGTCATTTCTTTTATCAAAGCACCTATATATTCATCCTGCATAGGCAATTTGTCAGGAAACGAAGAGAAATCACAATATTTACATTTACTTATACAAAAAGGTATATGTATGTATATTCCGTTCATGGTATTTAAAATTTAAAA
>JAZQBI010000044.1:0-50504 GCA_045545635.1 Clostridia bacterium
AAAGCATATGATAATCTGGAATCTCAAAGAGGAGTTCTCTCCCGAGGAAAAAGCACAGATAAAAAAGGAAATGAAGGAAAGTCTTGAAGCACTAAAAGGTCAGGTACCCGGTCTTGTGGATATAAAGGTTCACATTGATCCCCTCCCCAGTTCAAACGGTGATGTGATGCTGGATTCCACACTGGAAAGTGAAGAAGCGCTCAAAGCTTATGCAGTGCATCCAATTCATGTGGAAGCCGCAAACACAAAGGTTAGACCTTTTACAGCATCGAGAAGTTGTATGGATTTTGAAATATAATAAGAGAATGGTTTGTAAAAAATTCTTCGAGAATTTTTTACAAACCATTTTTTACTTTATAAATACCTTGGACGATGGTCTGTATCTTCCGTATGCCAGGCGGAAAAACTCCGTGTCACCTATGTGCCAAAAGGATTTTTTGCATCCGTCTCTTTTTATTGCCATACGGAACACTCTTCCGTCATCAAGACCAAAATCTTTTTTATCAAGAGTAATCGTTATCTGACCTTGCACCTTGGTACATTTCCACTTTGCACTTTCCTCGGTGAATCTCTCTCCTACAAGAAAGTACTCCTGAGGATCGTGAAGGATAAGACTGCCGTCAGCTTTTATCCGTACGGGAACATAGGGTACAAACATTGTAAATTCAGGCTCTATCACAATATCGTCGCTGTGATTTGCATTGATGCGGATTACAAAGTTTTGCTTTGCGGACTCAACCGACACGGTAGTTTCGTCATCTGCTGTTCCGTCCTCAAGCACAAACTTTTCCTCTTTTCCAATGGAAGTATCATACACTCGACTTTCCTCTCCGTCAAAAAATCCGAGAGGACTTCTTCCCTCTTCTATTCTCCCCAACACCTGCGGAAATTCATTGTTCAGTGTTTCCTCAAGGCGTGATATTCTCCAGCGAAGCTTTTCGGGAAAAAACTTAAATCCTACCGCTTCGCTATGATATCCAAGGCGTTTGTCGTTATCACATATATCAACGAGTTTTTTACTGTTTTCCATTTCTATCTTTATGATGGTCTCCATTCGGGAAAGTAGCACACAGATATCACCTTTTCCATATCCAAGGTCATTGCGAAGGATATAGAAATCAATCATATTGTATGCACTGTCTATGAGAATTGCAATTGCCTCGGAAATACTTCGTAGTTCATCGGGAACATTGATACCCCTGAGTAGCTCCAATCCACTATGCCATTTATCTTTCATAATGCCAAGAAGCATACGTGCCTCCTCGGGAGAATGAACCATACCCACAAATTCACCAAAGCGGTCTCCCTCAACACTCTGGTCAAGAAGCCAGTTGGAGGGAAGTGCCGTATCTATAGGCAAAAGGTGCAAAGGTCTTGCCACTGCATCGTTTATGGGACCATACCAGGCAAAAAGCACATTGTATGGGCAGGAGGTGTAACCCTCTTCAAAAAGCTCCCACACTCTTGCAAGAGTTTCTGCATTTTTTTCGTCAGTATAAAGAAGTGCAAGTTTTTTGAGAAACTCTGTTTTTGTAGGAGGAAACGGCAAAAAGCCAAGCTCTCCTGCTGCCCTATTCATCACACCGGGATAGTTGCCGAAAAACCAGCAGTACATTGCACCCTCGGTTCCGTATGCTTTCATAGCGGAATATTTGTCATAAAGCACACCGGGGACAGGTACATAGGGAACTGTGGCAAGCTCGTGGGATGAGCAGACCTGAATTTTGGCATATACGGGAGCACCGCCGGCATTATCCGCACCGATGGTAAATAGCTCTCCGGGACCTGCAAAGCTCAGCCAGTAATCAAGGGTTTTCCTTTTCTTGCCTAGCTGTAGGGTTGTGCCTTTGTCCTCAAAATTATTCATAAGCGCAATGGTCTTATTCCGCACCCTGCAGTGCTCTTTGAGCATATCCTCCGTCCATGAACGAGCACCGTAGGTCCAACTGATGAACTCCGCATGGGGGTTCGCTTTTTTTATGCCCTTTTGCATATATTCCTCGGTCAGAGCAAGTGCCTCCGGCTTGGAAAGTCCCGCTGCCCTACATCTTGGGCAGTTGATTTCGTCTGATGTACCTACACCACCGCATCCGGCTACTGCCTCTCCTGTGGTAATGGATATAAAGCCTGCAAGACCGGGTACCAGTGAAAAAAGCTTATACATACATTCCTCGGCATAAGCCTTGCCCTTGGGGGTAGACGGGCATACAGCACGAAGAGTGGTATTCCAGAATGTAGCACCAAGCATATCCGGATGCTTTTCTTCAAGGATGGGATTATCATATGCGGAGGCAGGCTCTACCCCAAGGCAGTACACCCCGATGCCGTATCGGGAACACTTTTTCACCACGGAGCGAAGCTTTTCCAGTTGCCTCTCCCCTCCTATGCCATACTCGGGTATAATATCCGAGGGAACAAAATCTCTTAGTCTTACAAACATCCACAATCCGTTTACGCCTTCGTGGCTGAGCCTTGAAAGATAGTTGTCTGGATAATAATCACGGTCATCCTTAAGCTCCAGATTTGCCTGATGAGGCGTATAGAAATTTCGGGTAATACGCTTTTTAATGTGAGGCTTACGGTGAATTTGCCCAAGGGGCAGATACGCACCGCCGCGTCTTTTCATTTCGTCTTCTATATAATACAGTGCTCTTCGTATTCCTTCGGTATCCGATGCATAAATTACACACTCTTTTGAGCTGACATCTATGAGGTATTCCTCGTATTGCATTCTCTCTTTAAAGCGAGTTCGTATTATATACTTACCTTCCCCGGCACAATGGATATTTACAAAACGCTCAAGGTCGGAATATGCCGTTTCAAGAATCCTGTCCTTATCCGGAAAACAGAAATCAAAAGCCACACCCGATACCTTGGCTTCGTCTTTATCACTCTGTCTTCTGTTCCAATTTTCGGGTTTTGAAGAATACAGCGGAGCATTTAACTCCTCAAAGGAATATGTTGGTTGCTTGTGAAGAAAAGGATCTTCAAGATAATCTTTTTTCATAACAATCTACCCTTTATTTTTTAAGCTTTTTCATCAGTTCCTTGTTATCTTCGCCAAAAAACCGGGACAATTCTTTGTAAATCTCGTAAAGTCTCAAATAGCTATGCACGTTGGTCTCGTCGGGAATATATGTTAATGTTTCCTTGTCAGCCATAGCTTTTGCCGCATCATCAAACGAAGTGTAATAGCCGCTTGCACACGCAGCAAGAATCGCACTTCCTTTTGCACCTGCCTGTGTGCTTACGGGAACTACTATCTTCTTGCCAAGGACATCTGCATAAATCTGCATAAGGAATGAATTCTTTTGAGAAATACCTCCTGTTGCATATATCTCGTCAATCTTAACTCCGTTATTCTCATAGAGTTCAACAATCCTTTTTGTTCCGAATGCAGTTGACTCTATCATTGCCCGATACACTTCTTCCGGCTTGGTGCTCAGGGTGAGTCCGACTATTACTCCCGATAAATCATAATCTGCATAGGGAGTCCTGTTTCCGTTCCACCAATCCAGTGCTACAAGCCTGCTTTCTTCCACTTTTATTTTTTCTGCCTTTTCGGTAAGAAGCTCAAAAATATTTTTGGAAGATTTTTTTGCTTCCTCATAATATTCTCCCGGAACACTGTTTTTCACAAACCAGTCAAAACTATCGCCTACGCAGGCTTGTCCTGCCTCGTATGCAACATATCCGGGGATAACACCATCCTCAACACTTCCGCAAATTCCCGGAACATTATACATATTTTTATCCATTACAATATGGCATGTGGAGGTTCCGATAATAAGCATCAGCTTTTTGTCACTGACAATTCCTGCAGCCGGAAGTGCCGCATGTGCATCAATTATGGGAACGGCAACAACTGTGCCGGATTTTAATCCGGTGAGAGCCGAGCCATATTCATTTATTTCTCCTGCTTTGACGCCCGTAGGTTTAACTTTTTCTGAAATTTTAGTACCCACAATATTTTCAAACTGCGGTGAAATCTTCTTTAAAAACTCTCTGCTCGGATAGCCGCTTTTTTTGTTCCACAGTCCTTTATATCCTGCCATACAACTGCTGTGGCTTTCCTCTCCGGTAATCATCCACACAAGCCAGTCGGCAGCTTCTATAAATCTTGATGTGTCCTCAAAGAGCTTGGGAGCTTTGTTCAAGGTTTCAAGAATCTTTGGCAAAAGCCATTCGGACGATACTTTTCCGCCGTATGTACTCAGCCACTCTTCTCCGTTTTCGATTGCTTTTTCTGTAATGAAATCCGCCTCACGCTGTGCTCCGTGATGCTTCCATAGTTTTACATACGCATGTGGCTCGTCTGCATATTCATCCTTAAAGCACATCGGTACGCCGTCTTCGTCCACGGGAAGCATAGTGCAGGATGTAAAATCAATACCTATACCCAAAACATCCTCGGCATCAACTCCCGATATTACACTTTTAACCACATACGAAAGGCAATCAAGATAATCCTGCGGATTCTGAAATGCTGAACTGCGGTCAACTTTTTTGTTCCAACAGGGTTCATCACACATTACCTGATGGGCATATTCCATCTGGGCTTCGGCAACCGTATTGCCGTTTTCCATATCAACAAGTATTGCCCTTGCGGACAAGGTGCCAAAATCAACACCAACTGAATATTTACTCATAATTATTTCCGGTATAATGTAATTGGCTCATCTCACCGTTACAAATATACCTCTCTCCTTTCTGTTATAACGCCGGATTAACTCTCAAGGCAATTTTATTTTAATAAATACACATTGCTGAGAAAATTTAAGTCAATGTATAAACAAAGCCTGATATTATACTAACCTTCATTTGTAAATTGCTCCTTTTTAAAATATCAGCACTCATTTCTTTTGTGATATGTCAAGCCTTACATTCCTTATTTTCAAAATCACAATCCGCAACAGATAAATTATGTGCATTGTGTGTCATAAGACCGTATTTCCATCTCTTGTCATCTGTTTGCCATATTATACGGAAGTTTCTGAAACGGACATCCGAGGCATTACCTACAAATACTCCCGCAGGCGGCACACCGAATCCGTAGGAATCACTGCCTCTTGGGGGATATGGAGCATCGGAAAAACTGATGTCGTCTGCTTTTCTTTTTGTAAATTCAACATTGTCAAAAGAGATATTATGAATTGTTACAGATTCATTGCCAAGAATTACACCTGGTTTTGTACATGTTCCGCGGATATGAGAAAAGGAAATATTACGGATAAATCTATCGGTTTTTTCCGGTCCTTCCTCCAGCATTGAAGTTACGATATTAAATGGGATTTCCGCATCCATCACAATATTACTAAACATAATATTTTCCAGCCGTGCATAGGGTGCCGTGCCGACATACCGTCCCACCATGCAGACACCTGTACGGGACTTATGGATTACAATATTACTTAATGTGCAATTCCTCACATCACCGCTTCCGACTCCGATTCTTATTGCATTGCTGAAAGAACGAAGCACACAATTTGAAATCGTGATATTTTCACAAGGTTTTTTGTTAACCAGACGCTTGTCACTGCAACGAAGCGTAATAGCATCATCCGCAGAATCAATGTGACAATTTGATACCGTAACAAAGCGACAGCAATCTATATCCAGACCGTCTGTCTGATGTCCGCATACGGGATTGCGGCTTTTTATTCCGTCGATGGTTACAAATTCACATCCGTGAAGAAAGCAAGTCCAGTAAGGAGGATTTGTCAGCTCCACATCCCGAATTGTAACATCGGAGCATTCGCAGATGTAAATCATCTGACCGGGACGCCACTCACCAATGGAATGTTTACCAAATCTGTCAACCTCATTTTCATTATAGAAAGCACTGCGGTTTCCGTCAATTTTTCCACCGCCGCAAATGGTGATGTTCTTTTGCTCCAGTGCGATGATAAGATGTGCACCGGATGCGTGTTCTGCAATACTGAAGCCGTTTTGAGGGCAAAAATCGTCGGCATTGTAATCCTCTCTGTCCGGACTGGCATAAATTGTTGCACCGGGAGAAAGATTGAGTCCGCCGTTGGAGTGCAAATACAGTGTGCCGCTGACATAAGTTCCCGGAGGAAAATACACAATACCACCTACATCAATAGCACGCTGAATGGCGGCAGTGTCCTTGGTAATACCGTCACCTTTTGCACCGTAATCCTTTACATTTATCATATATATCCCCCTAAAATTCTAAATCATAAGACTGTATAAGCGGTTCGTGATAAATCTTGCGTACCTGAATATCCTTTATCATAAGTCTTGTGCAGAAAGGTGAAAAGCCTGCGTGTCCGCCCTTTAAGTAGTCGGGATCTTCAAGCTCGCACACAAGGATGTCGTTTACTGTCATAAAAAGGTGTCCCTCCACGGAGCCGAAATTAATCTGAATTTCTTCTCCGGGGGTGTAGTTAAACATTGTGTTGATGGAGCGTGGTCTGCGTCTGTGACGCTCAATACCGCTTTTGTGCTCGTACCAACCGTTGACACCGCAGATGTATGCCTCGCCCAAATAGTCAATCTCATCATTCCAGTGACCGCAGATAACCGCATTTACATCACGGGTTGCGGGAAGAGCCGTCTTTGCGGTAAAGGAGAGCATAATGTCATCCTCGTAATAATCCTTGGTAAAAAGGATTCCCCCCTTGTTTCCTCGCTCTGTACCGATGAGCCATCCGTCCTTTTGTTCCCACTCTCCGCCCTTGGGCACAAAGTAGTCAAGCCAGTCCTCGCCGGGTTTGTAGTCAAGAAGTAATTCCGATTTATCGGGAACTATGAGTTTGTAAAAAAGTTTAATATCTTTCATTTTATATATCTCCTTTTATTGTATAAACTCCAACACCAGATCGGCAAACAGATTATTTCCGTTTTCGTCTTTTTTATTTAAGTAACCGCAATGGGTTGAGTTCATTACCTTGTAGGTAACCTTTGACATATCGTATCTGAAATGCCTTAGTGTTGACATAACAAGCTCTGTCTGTTCGTAGCGGTTTTCCATATCGTTATCGGAAACGACAATCATCATGGGAGGATACTCTTTTTCCATACCGATAAAGTATAGGGGTGCTGTTTCGTCAACGATAATTCTTCTTGTGTCAATGCCCTTTTCACGAAGAACATTGAAATGAGATGTAGGCTGTCCTGCATCGTGTATATATCCTGCAATATCATCGGGACAAACACCTGCATCCAAAAGATATCTCTTGTCAAAGCAAAGCATCATGGATATGTATCCGCCGGCAGAGCTGCCGCCTACAAACATTCTCCTGACGCTTCCGTATTTTTGCATATTTGCCTTAACCCATGCAATGGAATTTGCGGAATCCACTAGGAAATCGGGGAATTTTGCATCGTTATACAATCTGTAATCCACAGATACAACTGCAATGTTTTTATTTGTAAGATCTTCGGCAAAAAGATCCGCAGCACCTCTGCTTCCGTTTTCGAGACCGCCTCCGTGAAAATATACAAACACATCAAAATCCCTGCTGTCATCGGGCAGGTATATTTTCATCTTTAAATCGTGCTTTTCGTCATATACTATATCATTAATTATCATTTGTATAAACCTCCGGGGAAATTTTTGTATATTGTCGAAATTATTATACAACAAGCGTTGCCAAATGGCAACGCTTTGTTGTTTGGTTCATATTGTGAATTATATTATTTGTAGAGAGGCTGCATTCCGCCAACATTACCCCATGCAAACACCTTGAGTTCCATAGCATCTGCACCTTCTGGCAGAGCATTGAATGTGAATACATTTGCGCCCATATTGCCTCCGACTATGTTTCTTGCTCTGGACCATACAAGCTTGTCACCGTCAAAAAGTGCAACAATAAAGGTTGTATTGAGTTCTTTTGCACCTTCATTAACAAATGTTACGGGAAGTGTAAGCTTGCCGTCTGCAATAGCCGCTTCTCCAATTGTCATAGAACCCACAGAATGAGGAGCTGTGCGGAAGGATATTTCATAGGCGGAATTTGCATCCATACCCTGTCCGTTAATGCCCTTGATTCCGCTAAGATCAAGAACATACTCTGTATCGTCATAGAGAGCCTTTGCAGGGAAAACTTCTACAAGAGAAGAACCTGTGTATCTTACTATACCCGCTACATCGTTCTTGCCTGCTGACTTAAAGGTAACTACGGAATTGTCGCCTACAAGAGCGTCAAAGCCAAGTGTTATAACCGGTGTTGTTGTGTACACGGTATTGTCTACAATAACCTCTTCGGGAACGATACCAAGGATTTCAGACTTGATAAATGCTTTTGTGTCTTCTTCGTTTGTCTTGATAACCATGAAGTCATCAAATGCCACCTTTGCCTCAAGGCCTGCGGTGGGTCTGTACAATGTCATTTCCAATTTCGCATTGCCTATGGGGTCAAGGAGATTACCTGTCTTGTATGCAGGGTCACCTGTGAGAATTTCATTGCCCTGATCGTCATATACGTGAAGGTATACCGTCTTTTCGCCATCTGCATATTGGAATTCATACACGATTGTGTACCATTTACCAACTTCATAAGGTACAAACTGTCTTCCCCAGTACTGCCATGTTTCAAACTTACCGCCACGAACCAAAAGCTCGTAACCGAGAGCATCGCTGGAATCTGCTGTACCAAAACCTAACTTGGCTATCGGAACACCTACACCGCCATTGGCACTTGCCTTGTCGTCTACTACCTTAAATCTCATAGAAGCAAAAGCCTTGCCTGTGTCGGTGAAGTCTGCACCAACAGTATTGAGCCATGGGGATTTTCCTGCGCCCACATCAAACTGCGGAGCATAACCACCCTTGGAGTCATCTACCATCTGTAAATTGTAAACATAGCTGTCATTCCAGTAACCTACATCGATAAACTTACCATTACCGTTAGTTGCACCCATATAGGAATGGAGATTAGTTATTGTGGAATCATTGAAGTCTTCTTCCATAATAACTTCCTTATCCACATAATCTATACCGAATTCGTTGCAGAGAAAAGCTTCGGTATTTTTTTCGGTTGTCTTTACGATCTTAATATCGTCTATTGCCCATGTAGAAACACCACTGTGCTGATACACGGATACAAGCGCATTACTTATTACACCTTCTCCGGCACCGTTAGTGGGTTTTGTTCCTGATACAGGAGCAGAACCGAGCACCTTTTCATACTTGTCATCATACACATGGAGAGTAGCCTGATTTGTTCCGTCTACGTTTTCAAATTCGAATACAAAGTTATACCATATATCGGGTATGAATGAAAAATCATTTTTTGATCCCCAGTAGCTCATTGTATCAAATCTTCCGTTACGGATAAGAACATCGTGACCGTTGCTCGCACCGGGAGCTGCAGGATTAAGAGTCATGCAAACTATACCTGTTCCCTGGTCAACAACCTTAAATCTCATAAAGACAAAGGTTTTGTCTTCCCCGATTTCAACGGGTGCAGTGCTGATACAAGGCTGCTTTTTGTCTATAGATGTCAACTGAGGCGCATAGCCACCGTTGCAGTCGCTTACCATTGTATGTGTAACATAGCTATCCCACAAAGCGGGAGCGGAAAGAGCTGCGGAGGTGCCTGCATAGGCATGAAGATTCGGAATCTCTGCAACATCAAAGCCTTCGGTAGCAACTACCTCTTTATTCATACTATCGGTGGCATCAGTATTGTTATCTATAATTTCACCGTAATTTGAAGAAAGGAGATTGATGGCATCTGTGTTGGCGCCCTTAACAATGCTGATTTCATCAAGAAGAATGGATGTTCCCTCGGGAGCATATGTCTCCTCATTGTCTGCTTTATATCCGTAAACAGATTTGATAAAGGGATAAAGATTGGTTATCTCTCTGTCATTCATAAAGCCTGTAAACTCATTGCCCTTGTTGTCTCTTACGACAAGTTCAACTCTGGCATCGGATGTGCCTTCGCCTGCAATAAACTTGAATGTCCAGTCATACCAGACATTGTTTTCGTAATAGTAAGGACCTTTTCTGCCCTGCATAAAGATTACAGGACCGTTGAGATATCCGTTATGAGCTTCGTCTCTTAAAAGTGCAAAGCCGGAATAACCGAGATCAACTGCTAAATTCGGTTTACCTGCATCTTCAATAACCTTGAGCTTAAAGTTAACATATACAGGTTCGTCCTTGGTAGGAGCAACGCGTTCCAAACCAAACTGGAAGGGACTTCCACCGTTTTCTGTAGCCTTGAAGCACTTGCCGATATAACCATCTTCCACGATTTCGATGGTAGCACCTTCGGTGTAGAATGTGTCACCAAAGACTTCACTTGCACCACGGTAAACTATACCGTTAGGTATAACGCCTGTTTCTTCGTCCTCAAAGCCTTCATAAATGAATATGGATTCCGCTGCTTCATCTGCAAAAGAAACAGTTGACAGCATGCTCATACACATAATCAGGCATAAGAACAATGCACAAACTTTTTTCATACTAATTCATCCTTTCCGGATTTGTTCTAAAGAAATAACTTTGAAGCGCAAAATATATTATTTGTAAAGCGGATTGAGAGCAACAAAGTTATCCCAAGCGAATACTCTGAATTCAAGATTTTCTGCATTTTCGGGGAGTTTTGTGAATGTAAATGTGTTTTCTCCCATTTTTGCTGCTTCTACATTCTTTGTCTGTGTCCAAACGAGCTTGTCACCGTTAAAGAGTGCTGCAATAAGTGTAACATTGAGTTCCTCAACATCTTCATTGGTAAATGTAACGGGAACTGTAAGCTTACCATCTGCTATTGTTTCCTCTCCTGCTGTCATAGTACCCATAGAGTAAGGAGCAGTGTGGAAACTGATGCCCTGCGAAGAAGCTGATGCCAGACCTTGACCTGCAAGACCTTTTACACCACTGATATCAAGAACATATTCTGTGTCATACTCAAGAGGAGTAGCAGGATAGATATCTACCATAGTACTGCCTGCATATCTAACTACACCTGCAACATCACTCTTGCCTTCTGACTTGAATGCAACAACGGATGCTTCGCCAACAATCTGATCGAATCCAACCTTGATAACAGGCTTTGTTGTGTATACTGTGTTGTCAACCTGAGGAGCTGCAGGAAGGTCAAGTTTTTTACCGAAAATTTCGGATTTGATGAAAGCTTCTGTATCTTCTTCGGTTGTCTTGATAATCTTTACATCATCCATAGACCATGTTGAAACACCGGTGTACTGATAAAGAGATACCAATGCATTGCTTATTACACCACTGCCGGCACCATTATTAGGTGTTTTACCGGATACAGGAGCAGAACCGAGTACCTTATTATACTCGTCATCATACACATGGAGAGTAGCCTGGTTTGTTCCGTCTACATTTTCAAATTCGAATATAAAGTTATACCACATATCAGGTACAAATGTGTAATTTTCTATACGACCCCAATAGTTCCATGTATCAATTCTACCGTTACGGATAAGAATATCGTAACCGTTGCTTCCACCGGGAGTTGCAGGATTAAGAGTCATACCAATTATACCTGTTCCCTGATCAACAACCTTAAATCTCATAGAAACAAAGGTTTTATCATCTCCGATTTCCACAGGTTCTGTGCTGACACAAGCCTGTTTACCGCTTATAGAGGTCAACTGGGGAGCATAACCACCATTGCAGTCATCCACCATTGTATGTGTCACATAACTATCCCATAAAGCAGGACTGGAAAGAGCTGCAGAACTATTTGCATAGCTATGGAGATTTGTTATATTTGCATCATTAAACGCTTCGGTAGCAACTACTTCATTCTTGAAATATCTCTTGCCAAATTCGTTGAGGATGAAAGCTTCGGAATTTTCTTCTGCAGTCTTAACAATCTTAACATCATCTATTGCCCATGTGGAAACGCCGTTGTACTGATAAACAGATACAAGTGCATTGCTTATTACACCGGCGCCGGCACCGTTAGTGGGTTTTGTGCCGGGTACAGGAGCAGAACCGAGAACCTTGTTATACTGGTCATCATATACATGGAGAGTAGCCTGATTTGTTCCATCTACATTTTCGAACTCGAATACAAAGTTATACCACATATTGGGTGTAAAGGTAAAATTACTTTTGCTTCCCCAATAGCTGAGTGTATCAAATCTTCCACCACGGATAAGAACATCGTGACCGTTGCTTGAACCCGGAGATGCAGGATTAAGAGTCATACCAATTATACCTGTTCCCTGGTCAACAGGCTTAAATCTAAAGAAGACAAAAGTCTTGTCATCTCCGATTTCCACAGGCTCAGTGCTGACACAAGCCTGTTTACCGCTTATAGAGGTCAACTGGGGAGCATAGCCACCGTTACCGTCGTCTATCATTGTTGTTGTTACATAACTACTCCACAAAGCAGGAGCGGAAAGAGCTGCAGAAGCGTTAGCATAGTTGTGAATATTTGTAATGCTTGCATCATCAAATCCTTCGGTAGCAATTACCTCTTTGTTAGAAGGAACTACAATTTCTCCGTGGCTTGTAGAAATAAGGTTGAGTACTTCATCATGTGTACCCTGTATTATTTTAATTTCGTCAAGGAGTATAGATGTGCCTGCAAGAGCCGCTCCATCGGTATCGCTATCGTGGGATCTGATAACGGGGTACTTGTAATCGGAATTTCTGTAACCGGTATATACATTACCCTTGGCATCTTTTACTATCATATCTACTCTTTGGCTGTCTCCGCTGGATATTACGGTAACATCATACCATTCATTGTTTTCGTAGTAGTAACCGGTCTTTCTGCCCTGCATAAAGATTACGGGGCCATTGGGATAGCTGGCTTCGTTTCGGAAAATTGCCATCTGGGTACTACCGAAACGAATTGAAACATTGGGAGTTCCCATATCTTCCAGAATCTTGAGTTTGAAGTTATAATATGCAGTTTCACCCGCTGCAGGATTTACAGCTTCAAGACCCACCTGGAAAGCTTTGCCGCCATCTTCGGTAATCTTCATTGCCTGACCAACATATCCATCTTCTACGATTTCGAAGGTAGGAGAACCTTGGGGATAGAAGTGGGAATCGTTGAAAACTGGACTTTGCTGACGGTATGTTACACCATTACCGACATCTACAACACCAAGAGTTTCTTCTTCAAACCCATATGAAATGCTCATTGTTGTTGCTGCTTGGGCTGTAAAAGGTACAGCCATAAGCATAGTCATGCACATAATTACGCTAAGAATTAATGCACAAACTTTTTTCATAATAAATCATCCTCTCAAAATTTATTTCAAGCAAATTGCTTCACTTACGGGAATGAGTGAGTTTGACTCGTCAAACACGAGCACGGTGACATCATCATCTGCATCAACAGTACTGAACTCTGCTTCAAGCTTGCCGTCGGCATCTACTGTGCCGTTGACATATTCGAGTTTTGTCATCATACCGTTTTCATAAACAACTGCCATAACTCTTACGGGAGTTGAGGGATAACCAAATGTGTCCTCAAAGGTAATCACAACCTTAGCCTTGCCATCAGAGTCCGCAATGGAGCTGTCTTTTGCAGAGAGCATATGGGCAATTTCTGTGGTAAAGTCAAGAGTTACATTACTTGCATCCGCACCTGACCACGCTTCAATACCATTAAAGCTTATGGTGTAGGTAGTATTTTTGTTAAGGAAGTTACAGAATGTAACCTTTGCACTGTCATCACCTGTGGGAGTCACAATGTAGTCTGCTGCGGAAACAGTGTTACCCGCTGCATCAGCTACAATAGCATCCATATTTTCCATATCCACAAACTGATTGAACTTTATGTCAAATTCCGGCTTGCAGTGCATGGAACCGATATTTTCGGGAAGGGAGTCTTTGTCCACAGCAACAGGAACTGATGGATCAAGTGTAATTATCTCAACATCATCAATAGCCCATGTGGAAGCTCCGTTATACTGATAAACAGATACAAGTGCATTTCTTATTTCGCCATTATAGTCGCTACCGTTGGTAGGCTTGGCACCCGGCATAGGACCGGAACTGATAACCTCATTACCCATATCGTCATAGATATAAACCGAAGCTTGATTTACTCCGTCTACATTAGCAAATTCAAACTTGTATGTATACCACATATCGGGAGTAAAGTTATAGTCTCTCACACTGCCCCAGTAGCCTAATGTGTCAATTCTGCCCTGGCGGATAAGTACATCGTGACCGTTACTTGCACCGGGAGCTGCAGGCTTAAGTGTAATTGCAATAATACCACCGGCAAGGTCAACAACCTTTAAACGGAAAGTTACAAAAACCTTGTTGTTGCCAATTTCCACAGGCTTAGTGCTGATACATGACTGTTTGCCCGATATACCTGTTATATAAGGTGCATATCCGCCGTTATCGTCATCCTGCATCTTAAAACTTATGTAGGAATCCCAGAAAGCAGGTTCAGAAAGAGCACCAGAACTTTTGCAATAGTTATGGAGGTTGGTTATATCAGGATCGTCGAAGCCCTCGTACAATATCAGATCATCTGCCAAAGCTACTGTCTGAGCAAATACAAAGAGCATAAGGGCTGCTATACAAAGTGCTAATATTTTTTTCATACCATGTCACCTCCTATTCCCAGATATAAACCATAATACTCATAAGCTCATAAATATTCATCTGCAAGAACACCGTTACACGGTCTGCACTGCTTAAGTATGTCGGAATATTTTCCTGGAAATTATTGGAATATGTTGTCATTGTGTTATCCTGCATATTATATACCGCAACCTGTTTTGGGAAATAATATGAGAATACATGTCTGTCTTCAGGCGTAATATTCTGAATATCTTCCACAGCAGTGAATTCAAAATGTGTGTTATTGGTCTGATAGAGCTGACCGTAGCCGTAGTGACCTATACCGGACTGCTGTGCTGCATCGTAGTAAGGGTCAAAGAAGTCGGGCTCTTCTGCAAGGCAGAACACTCGCTCCATATTTACTATGCGCTTTACATTGTCCTGAACAATACGGACTACATCACCTTTGTCAATATCGTCTATGCTTGTGTTTTTAGAACCGGATTTGTCTGAGTAAACAAGCTGAGTGCGTTCAACAGTATCAAGAGTCTGTGAACCGCCATAGCCATGAACAACGAGCCTGTATACATCGTCTCCCGCTTCATTTACCGCCTTGGCAATTTTCTCTACCATATAGGATCTTGCAAAACGGTCAATTGCGGTGGATACAGAGGGAGTGTACATAACTATGCATCCGGTATCACCCATATCGCCGATGTCATATCCCTCAATGTTATAGTCTGTCATAGACTGGAATTCCGCTGTTGTGGTTACGGTGTAGTTTACATCATCAGCTTTGGTGTCCTCATTGGCAATAAACACCTTGGTATTGCCGGTTGTCATTATCTTATAATCAAGGAAGCCTCTCTGGTTGGAGCTAAAGCGTCTTGATGCTCTTTCACCATCCATACTGAGTGATGTTTCGGGAACTTCCTCACTGCTTACAGTGGGTGTATCAATTTCCGCAACCTTGCCGTCCACAAGTCTGTATTTGATAAGCTGACGATCCTTGAGACGGGCAGGAAACGCATCCTCACCAATTACATAGCGTTCACCGTCAACTATGTATTTGTCGCGCATATCATATGTTACAAATTCATTTTTGAGAGTAAGAATTCTGACCTGAGCATTACCGGTAAAGCCATTGGAGATTTCGCCGCCATCCATAAGATAGCCGTATTCCATTTCGGAACTGCCGGCTGTAAGCTCATAGTCGCAGAGATTACCAAAGTAATCCAGGCGGAACATATACTCATTTCCCGCATCAAGCTTATTCTTGGTGCCGCCGCTTTCCAGTTCAGAAAGCTTCGGGTGTGTTTTATAGCTTCTTCCCTCTACGGTGTAGTAGCGGTCGGAAATGCTCTCCAGCATACCTGTAACCTTACGGTTACTTACATAAACTCTGACAATGGTTGCTTTGTCATAATCAAAAACTATTTTGCCGCCGGATATGGTATAAGCATCGCAGGCAACGCTCACAACAGAACCGTTACGGACAGATGCCATACTAACCTCTTTGCCGCCTTCAAAAACAACAACGGGGTTGTTGTTTGCATTGAGGTCAAGATGCTTTTTGGTATATTGGGTGTTGATGTTCATTCCCTCGGCACTTGCACTGTCTACAACCTCTGTAACACACACGGTCATATCAACTGTGTCAAAGCCACCGTTACCGTCTGAATCGATTACTCTGAGCTCGCCGGAATCGAATACCTCAAATATTTCCTCGGTAAGGTCTCCGGGGTTGCCGTTTACAGAAAATGTTGCAGTGTATGGGAGACGAATGGTTTCATCATCACCATAACTGAATTCAAGCTGAGTTTTGCCAAATCTGATATCATATATATCATTTGGTGTAAGAGTGATTGACTCTCCGCCAATATTTGCAAGAGAAACAACGGTTTGTTTTCCACCGTTATCACGGATATAATACTGCACAAGGCTTCCTACCATTGAATCATCAAAATCTGACTCAGCTTTGTAAATCTTGCCTCCAAGATTTACATAGCCCTCGTCACATACGGGTGCACCAACGCTCCAACTGTCTGTGGAAAGAAGCTTAGCCTCTCCGGTTATGAGATTTTTGCTTTCAAGAATGGTAGGCTGTGCCATAACAGCACCGTCATAGGAAACCTCTGCAGGAAGAATCTCCAGTGAATTGAGTATCATTGTTGCAAGGTCTTCCTTGGAGATAAATTCATTGGAGGAATTTACGCCCTTTGTAATGCCTATTCTCTTGGCAGCATTTACATAATCTGCTATTTTGCCGCCATTTGCAACAGCAACTCTGTCATAATCAAGAAGTGTTACAAGGGCAACTATTGCATCGTTGTATGTAACCTTGTCGTTTGGTTTGAAATTACCTGAGCCGTCCAGAAACATATATTTTTTCTCAACAACATATGCCACATAGTGCTCGCCGGCTGCACCAACATCTCCATAGGCGGAGGTTGTATCACTTCCGCTACCGTTCCAAAGGGTCCAGTATGAAGGATTTACCGGGCTCTGAACAAGGTCGGAGGCTGCCTTGGTATCCCCGATTCCGGGAAGATACTCGGGATCCAACTTGCAAAGCATTTTGGCAAATTCCATTCTGGTGTAATTTAAGTGGAAGTATGGAAACATTACTTCTTCGGCAATACCTAACTGCTCAAGAACCTTTGTGGGATCATAGGAGGATGCAAAAGCCAGGTTTGCAGGAATAAGAAGAGTAAATACTATAATAATTGAAAGCACTCTCTTTAATGTCTTATTCATTTTGCTCCTCCTTTCTTATCAAGAAGCCTGCAAAGAACTGCACAGCTTTCTGCTCTGGATATGGAATTCATAGGTTTGAATGTTCCGTCAGTGTAACCGTTTATAATGCCGGAAGCGTTCATAACTGCTATAGAATCCAAAGCATAGGGTGCAATATCGCCTTTATCTGCAAAAGCTACCTCTGTGTCTGACTTTGATGCAAGTGCACGGCTTAATATAACTGCCGCATCCTGTCTGGAAAGGGTGTCCCCTATACCAAAGGTGCCGTCACTCTTGCCGGATATGAGTCCTGCATTTACCGCAGCGGTAACATAGGGTGCATACCACGCATCTGCATTTACATCTGCAAAATCAGAAGTTTTTTTGCTTATATCAAGCTTAAGTGCAGAAACAACGAGCTTAATAAACTCTTCCTTTGTTATTGAAGCATCCGGACTGAATGTCTTTTCGTTCTTGCCTGCAACAACACCTTCATTGTAAAGTCTGGATATATAATCATATGCCCAGTGTGTAACTGCCACATCATTGAATGTAAGGGGTTTAATCTGCTCTTTTTCGGTTTCCTTGTTAACCTCTACAACAGGGGGTTTGTAGGATGAACCGCCTCCACCGCCTGAAGGACGGGAGTTGCCTGAGCTTGCAGAGTCATCCTCATCCTCTTCAAGGCTATCAAAAGCATCATTGTAGACATCTGCCATGGTTTCGGCATCTTTAATATCATCTTTGTTTTCGAGTATATATGTGCAGATATCAACTCTGTCATAGTCTGTAAGTGATTCATCCTCATAGAGTTCTACATCCAATCCGAATACTGTACCGTAGTTCTTTATAAAGTCTCCGATATCACTCTTCTGATTACACATATGTTCAAATACGGAAAGTCCGATTTTTTCCTTAACTGACTTTTCCAGTATTGAACCGCGTGTAAAGTCTGCATCTTTTATATCTTCCAGAAGCTCAGTCTTGTTGGGGATTTTGTTGATATCGTCATCCTTATCCAAGGGAAGTGTCCAGTACTTACCGTTGTAAGCACCAAGAACATCCATCACCAATTCACCGGATTCCTTTACCTCCTGCAAGGATAGTGCCTCGTTGAAGGAAACCGAGAAATTGAGTGCAGCAGACATATCTTTGTTTGGCTTACCGTCTTCGAATGGTGCAAAGGACTTTAATATTTTTCCAAAATTCACCTTGTCAACAATACTGCCGTATTTTTCACTATCTACTCCGATTCTGGAGAGAATAAAGAGATTATCCTCCGTAAGAAGTGCAGAATAGTCTGCATCATCTCCGTTAAATGATTTCACCAGAGCGTTGAGCTCGTCAGCATTAATGTGATAAAAATCACCAAGCTTTACAAGTTCGTTCTGACCAAGGTAGTTAACATAGATACCACAGGTTCCGCTGGGGAGGCTTTCCTTTAAGTTTATCGTATACTTTTCGGAAAATGAGCCGTTTTCGTCCAGCTTTACTATGCCTACATATTCAATAAGCTCAAGATATTCCTCTGTGCTTTTTGCATCCAGAACCTCAGTGATATCAACTTCGTTGCCGTCCTCGTCGGGTTTAACTACAATGATTGTTGACACGGCACCTTCCGGTGCACCTTCAACTGCTCCGGAAAGGATAACGGATGCTCCGTCATATGCAACTTCAGTAGATGCAAGCGCCGGAGTTACCGCGGTTATCAGTAACAAAACTGAAATAGCAATACTGAGTAGTTTTTTCATATTGTTACTCCTTTCCACTTGTTCTTACAATTTTGTACCAGGTTTGTTTCCAGTGCTGACCGTCTTCTGCAATAACGGTAAAACGAACACTGTCTTTTCCTGACAGTGAGAACTTGCCCTCGGGGTTACCCGGACATCCGTTAACTATAATGCGGGCATCGGGATGGATATCCACATTGTAATGAAGTGTCTCTGCACCTTCGGGGATGTAAAGAATGTTCTCATCATCTTGCTTTGCTATGAAATAACTGTTATTTCCACCGTTGGTAAATTGCACGTCTCTGATTTCGCAGTCGGGAGATGGCTGGTCGATCTGGTCAACAATCAGTATTTCAACACCAAGACCGTCCATGGTAAGGTTCACCTTGCCGCCTGTTCCTAATGTGTAACCCTGTTTACTGTATGCGCCGTAGACCGATGCAGCATCGTTTAAGGTAAGACCTACATTCTGTCTTTCCTTACTCATATTTACAAGAAAAACATAAGTCTTTCCGTCGTAGCGACGTACAAGATGTGCAGTTCTGTCAGGTATATCTGAAGAAAGCTTTACATCGGGAGCGTCCTCAACCGACATAATAACATTCTTGTATTCATTTAGTTCTTCGCTGACACGAAGTACTTCAGGGAAGGTTTCCTCCTTAGGTCTGGATACACCCGCCTTGTCAAGGTGGAAGTGGGCATACCAGATAACACCCTGAGCACCTGCGCATATTGCCTGCCATGCCATATTGCGAAGCTCGGTTTCGTTGGGACCTCTCTCCCGGGTGAGGTAGCTTCCTGTTCCCATAACCTTGAGGTCGGAAATCTGAACTGTTACCCATACAGGACGGTTTTCCGTTCCCTCAGCAAGTCCCTTTGCATCTTCATATACAAGCCATATTTCATCAGTGTCGGCACCGGTTATGGGATAAGGGTCAGAAGCATATATGTCATGGCTTCTGGCATATTCTATAGCCGCCTTCTTTCCGCCTGCACCTACACCATATGTAAGATGGTCTATATCAATTTCACTTAGTATCTGTTGATGCCAACGCATTCGATCTGCCCACTCTGTGGCAGGACTTTCGTTGTTTATCTGATAACCTATGTGTGCCTCCTCTGTTGTGAGATTAAGGTCATCCACCACTCTCTCCAATGCTACACGCTCACTGGCAATATTGGTAATATCACCGTCGCGGTACTGACCGCGGATAGCATCCATATAGTAGTGTTCGGCACTCATCATTACATCGATACCGTAGTCGGCAAACTTTTTGTAAAGATGATTACCTTCCTGCCAGTGTCTTCCAAGAGAGTTTGCTATGATGAAGTTCACGGGAGTATCCTTGAAATCCTCAGCAACGGTTTCGTCCAATCCGAGAGCATAAGCACCAAGTACAAAGTGAGGTTCACCGTTTTTCAGTAGTCTGCCGTGCTCATCAAAGTAATACTTGGGCATATAGTCCTTTGCCCTTTTTCGTATAACCCAATGGTTTTCACCGACTATTTCTCCGGTTGAGTTCTCTATCAGCTTTACCGACAGGTCATAGTCACCTATGGCAAGAGTTTTTGAAGAAAATGTGATGTCCACTTCCTCAGAAAGCTCATCAAGCTCAGTGTTAAAATAGCTTTTGCCGTCAAAGTCTGACAAATCAGCAACAAGGTGATGGTCCTCCGGGTTTATTATTGTACCGAGACCATGTAAATATGAAGTAACACGGATATCACCTTCACCATTGGGATCTGTAATAACTCCTTTGTAAGCGGGCTTTTTAAGATATGTGGTAAGAGGCTCATAGAGAACCTTATATATCTTGAAGTTGTCAATCCATATGGTACCTTCGTCAGCACCGTTTACGGCAATAAATATCCTGAGGCACTTGGGTGATGTGTCGGGACTAGGTGCCGGTGAGGTGAAGGACTGATTTGTCCAGTCATTTACACCGTAGATATCGTTGTTTCTTCCATAATTACCCCATATTTCACCCGAGGCATTACGCCACTGGAAGGTAACTCTCGCAAGTGCATCTTCGGGAAGGTCGGTCTTAATATCCCAGTTGTAGAAATATGTTTCTCCGGGAGTTATGTCGTTAAAATACATTTCCACATACTTAACACTTGAATTTGCAACAAGCTTGAGACTGCTCTGACTATCCTTGCCCATATCCTTTACAATATTATTCTCTGCATGATTGGAAGGATTAATGGAATAATCATGTCCCGAAAGACTTGTAAGCCCGTTTTCAAAATCCTCATATACAAGGATTTCGCCTTTGAGGTCTTCTATATCCTTGTCCTCGGGCATCCAGTCATTTAAGTAATCATCATAGGCATTGGTATCGGAAGCCAGTACTCTGTCAATAAATCTGCAAAAATCCACTCTGGTTATATTGGTGAGAGGATCAAACACACCTTCTTCGGTAAGATCTGCCACATCCATATTGACAAGAAGCTTTACGGCTGAGCGTGCATACTCACTTACAGTGTCAATGTCCGGAATATCATATAATGATACATCGTAAAGCTTGATTTTTTTGTATTCTGCCAGCCGCGAAGCCAGAACTGCAGCATCCTGACGGGTTACAAACTGACCTGTGCCGAATTTCCCATCTCCAATTCCCTGAATAAGTCCTGCCGAAGAGGCAGTCTCGGCATAAGCTTCGTACCAGGAGCCACTCACTACATCGGAATAAGTACCCGTTTTATCAGTAAGCGGTACTCCGGCTGCCTTGACGATAATCTTGGCAACCTCTTCCCTTGTGAGAGAGTCCTTTGGAGCAAACTTTGTTGCAGTTTTGCCCTCAACTATACCCATTTCATACAAGCGCTTGATATTGAGATAGCCGGACCCGTTACTGTGATAGACATCAGTAAAAGGCAGGCTGTCATATGCGGCAAAGGAAATTCCCGTATATGACGTGGAGAGCAAAAGAATGCAAACAAGCAAAACTGATATGGTTTTCTTCATATTAATTACTCCTTAACTTCTTTTGCCACTCTTATTATATTGTACACATAATCCTTGGAGTGTTTGCCATCCTCGGAAACAATGGTAAGAGTTATCTTGTCCTTACCTTCTAAGGAAAGTGTTCCCTTGCTTGGTACAACATCACCGTCAATCTTAATTGTTGCGTCCTTGTGTGCTGACACATTGTAGCTTATCTTAGTTGCACATTCAGCAACTGTTATTGCATCGTCACCATCTTCCACAACAGATACAAAGTAGTTCTTTTCACCATTGGAGAAGTGAATGTTCTTAAGCTGACAATCAGCAGACTTGGGTTCGGGCTGTTCTACAATAAGAACCTCAACACCGAGGCCGTCGAGAGGAACATCTACATAGCTGTCCTCATCGGTCTTATATTCCTTATCGCCAAATGCACCGTGAATAGAGGTTGCATCTTCAAGCTTAACACTGATTGTCTGAGGATTCCTGTCTGTATTTACAAGGAACACATAGGTCTTACCTTCATAACGGCGTACACCGTATGAAATTCTGTCGGGGATATCTGCCTTCTGATAAAGGTCAGGTGTATCTTCTCTTGAAAGAATAACATCTTCAAATCTGTCAACTTCTTCGGACACGCGGACAAGCTCTGCCATTGTGTCGGAATAAGGTCTTCCTGCTTCTTTACGAGCCATATGGAAGTGTGAATACCAGATAAGTCCCTGAACACCTGCCGCAATTGACTGCCAAGCCATATTACGGAGCTCCTCTTCATTAGGACCTCTTTCACGGCTGAGATATGGATCTCTGCCCATAAGCTTGAGGTCGGAAATCTGGAGACACGCCCATACAGGACGGTTTACACTTTCCTCAGCAACGGGTTTCTGTTTTTCCCATACTTCCCAGATTGCATCCGTTGCCGCGCCTGTTATAGGATAAGGCTCGTCGCAGGCATATATATCCTGCATACGGGAGTTGTCTGCAGCTACACCGGGGCCTCCGGCGGATACACCGTAGGTAGGATGATCCAGATCTATATCAGCAAAAATCTGATTGTGCCAACCCATTCGGCTACCCCAACGAAGTGGTCCTGATTCGTTATTAATACCGTAAGCCAAAAAGCCCGGGTTATTGATAAGATCTCTGTCTTTTACAAATCTTTCCTGAACGGCACGCTCACTGGCTATTGTTGTAATATCCTTGTTCTGATACTGTCTTCGGAGAGAATCCTGGAAGTTGTATGCAGTATCTACCATTGCAGATATTCCGTGCTTGCCCATTTCCGTAATTTCATCGTAATTGAGGAAGAATGCTCCGACGGAGTTGGACATCATAATTTCAAGGGGTGTTCCCACCATATCACGCCATACGGATTCGTAAGGTCCAAGTGCGTAGACACCCTGTGGGAACCAGGGCTTTCCGTCTTTTATGAGTCTGCCCTCTTCGTCAAAATACATCTTTGGACGGTAGTCGGGTTCACGCTTACGGATCATATAGTGATTTTCGCCAAGGAGTCTGCCTGTTACTGTATCGTAGAGCTGTGCGGCAAGGTCGTAATCTCCTACGGCAAGGTCTTTACTGGAGAAGGTTACATCCATCTCCTCTGTGGGATTAAGCTGTTCTGTCTTCATAAGCACATTGCCGTCAAGATCAGAAATGCTCGATACTATTTTTGTTGTTTCGGGAGGATATACGCTTCCGAGACCTGTGATGTAGTTTGTGAGACGGATATCGCTCTCGCCTGCGGGATCATAGATAAGACCTTTGTATGCAGGGAGCTTCAGATAAGTTGTAATAGGCTCATAGATGAGCTTGTAAATCTTCAGGTTATCTATCCAGGCTTCACCTTTTGTCACACCGTGAAGTACGAACATTATACGAAGGTACTTACACTGGAGGTCAGGTGTCGGGGACAGAATCATATGTGAGTAATTACGCCAGTCATATGTTCCGTTAGCTTCGAAGTTTGTAACATACTGACCGCTGAGACCTACTCCGTTAGCATCACACCACTGAAGAGTGAGTCGAACAAAGCAACTGCCAAGATCCTTTGTGAGACAATCCCAGTTGAGGCCGTAGTTGGTGCTGGGATCAGGATCTTCCAGATACATTTCTATGGTAGTGTACTGTCCCTGAGATGTGAGGTGGAGGGAGTGATCGCTATCCTTACCTACACCCTTCACAATCTGTCCCAGAGCATTGAGTCCGTTGTGCTTCTGCTTGTACTCTCCGAGAAGCTTAAGTCCGTCCTCAAAGTCTTCCAGTACTACAACATCGTTGTCATATTCATCTATTTCTTTTTCCTGAGGCATCCATTTCTGGATAACATCATCGTAGGCTCTGGCATCAGAAATAATGAGTCTGTCAAGGTATTTACAAAAATCAATACGGGTTATATCGTCATCGTAGTTGAATTTGTTATTTGCAATATCTATAACATTCATAGATATAAGGATATCTATGGCATCCTTTGCATAGGCCGCTGCAGAATCAAGATCGCTTACTGCATAGGTATCTACATCTTCCAGTGCAATACCCGTATAGTTTGCGAAGCGAACAAGCAAAACTGCCACATCCTGACGGGTCATCTTTTCTCCAGTGCCAAAAAGCCCGTTGCCGATACCTATCATAAGGCCGGATGCATTTACTGTTTCTACATATTTTTCATACCAAGAACCGCTCTCTACATCTGCAAATGTTCCTGTTTTGTCTGTAAGCTCCATTTTGGCAGCCAAGGTGATTACCTTGGCTACCTCTTCTCTAGTCATTGTATCGTTGGGAGCAAATGTAGTTTCTGTCTTACCGCTTATTATACCCAGGTCATAAAGGTGCTTTACATTGAGGTATCCGTTACCGTTTTCTACAGGAACATCGGTAAAAGGAAAACTAAGATGACCGGGATTTGGTTCTGCTGCCATGGCAGGAATAACCGATAGAAGCATAGAGCAAATAAGCAGAAATGATACTAATTTCTTCATATATTATTTGCCTCCTGAAATTGCAAAAATTACTTTATTGTTTCGTTCATTTCCTTGGTGATTTCATCAATCTTGTTCTGCATACTCTTGACCTGTGCTTTCCAAGCCTTTTCAGGATCTTCTTTACCAACTATGATTTCTGTGATAATGTTTGCCTTATCGTGGCTTGCAACAAACTTGGAGTATTTATCTGAATTATAGAATTCCATTTCAAGGTCGAGCTTCTTGCTTTCCAGATCGGAAGCAAATTTTGCTTCAAAGAACTTTCTTACGGTTTCTATATTTTCCTTCTTAACATTTGTGTTGAAGTTGGAAACTGTCTTGATGTTAGTAAATAAATCTGCAGAAGGATAAATATCCGAAACTTTCTTGTATGAGCCGTCTTCTGCCTGAGGAATAAGGTTTACAAGAGAACCGTCTTCTGCAACTTCGTATTCCTTACCTTCAAAACCGGAGGTAACCAGTCTTTCTCCCTCGGGAGAAGCTATGTAGTCAAGCATAGAAAGAATCTTGTGGAATGTTTCGTCGTCAAGGTCAGGTCTGAAATAGAGACAGGACCAATAGTTGGACATTTCTCTTGCTCTTACCTTGCCGTCCTTACCCTCTATCCAGAAAATGTCGAGGACTTCGTCTGCATTGATGTCGGGGTTAGCATTCTGGAAGCTCTGCTTGTAGGACTGGAGGTCGGGTGCACCAAGACCTGCAAAATACATACCGGATTTTCCGGAGTAGAAGTTGCTTGTTGCATCTTCGGGCTTCTGTGTATAGAATGTGGGGTGTAAAATTCCGAGGTCATATGCCTCCTTGTATGCTATGATACCATCCAGTGTTTCGGGATCGTTGTAGCCGGAAACATATTTTCCTTCTTCATTTTTATAGAAAACATCCCAGTTGGGGTTTGCCGCATGAACAAAGATAAAGGGAGCATTGTATGCAGGTACGGAAAGCGCCATATTGTTTTCCTGACCTACACCGCCAAGGTCTGCCTTCTTGAATGCAGTAGCAAGCTCTATGAATTCATCGTAAGTCCTGATTATTTTGTGTTCAAAACCAAGCTTTTCTGCCCAGTCTTTTCTGTATATGAAGCCGTGTCTGTCAATGTTGGGAGTGTCGGAAGAATATCCGTAAAGCTCTATGGAGCTCATGGAACGGGGAATACCGTAGAGAGGTCCACCGGAATCCTTCTTGAGCTTATCTACTATCTTGGTACGCTTGAGACCTTCTGCAAGGTTGGGGTACTTTTCTTCGTAATCTTCGGGAAGAGGCTTAACAAGTCCCTGCTTACCCCAGCTTGTGTAATCACGATAAGTAAAGTCACCGAACATAAGATCGGGGAGAGAACCTGATGCAACACGAAGTCTGCTCTTTTCTGCCATTGAATCAAGAGTAACAACCTCAAGTTCAATTTCAATACCGAATTTGTCGGAGATAGCTTTGTAGATATCATCATCCAGTTTTTCACTGGGTCCGGGAGCAGCTATTGTAACAATCACCTTGCCGTCATCTGTCATTTTTGCCTTATCTTTGACACATTCTGTAAACCAAGATGCTGCCATAACAAGAATAAGTACCAGTGCTAAAATTTTTGTTAACTTTTTCATTTTATTTCCTCCTTAAATAAATATATTACTCATTAACCCTTTACCGCACCTACTGTAAGTCCTGACATAAAGTACTTCTGCAGGAAGGGATAAAGTACCATAATCGGTGCCATTGTAACAACTATACTTGCCATCTTGACACTCTTGGGGAATGTGTTTTCCAGACTTCCGAGTTCAGCGTTTTCCATAGTCTTCTGTGTTTCGTTAACTATTTCACGAAGAACCATCTGCAAAGGCCACTTATTGGCATCGTTCAGATACAACAGTGATGTGTACCATTCGTTCCATCTTCCTACGCAGAAGAAGAGGAACACTGTTGCAAGTATCGGCTTTGCCAAGGGTAAGAATATTCTTACAAAAATTATCATATCATTGGCACCGTCGAGTTTTGCCGACTCCTCCAAGCTATCGGGAAGAGTATAGAAGAAGCTCTTTATAAGTATCATATTGTATGTACTTACTATTGTGGGGAAAATTATTGCCCAGCGGCTTCCCATAAGTCCAAGGTCTCTCAAGAGAATGTATGTAGGAATAAGACCGCCGCCAAAGTACATTGTAAACACTACGAGATTATTGATAATCTTGGAGAAGAGGAAGCTCTTACGAGAGAGGGCATATGCCAAAGATGTGTTTACTATCATAGAGAGCGGAACACCAACCGCAAGGTAGAAAAGAGTGTTTGCATATCCTGTCGGTATCTTGGAATCTGCAAATATCTGTTTGTACGCCGCAATTGTAGGTTCCTTTACTATATAAGGAAATGGATTTGCAAGAAGTTCCTTTTCTGTCATAAAGGAGATAAGAATACTGCTATAGAAAGGATATACAACTACAATTGCTACAAGAGTAAAGAGCAATGTGAGTACAATGTTTGTAACATCAATCTTTTTCTTTTTCATTATATTCCCACTCCTTTCTTATGATAATACGCCTACGCCTTCAAGCTTTTTGGAAATATAGTCTACAAAGAGAAGAAGGGTAATATTGACAAGTGATTTAAAAAGTCCAAGTGCTGTACTGAATGCAAAGTCACCGCCGGACTGGAAGGTAATACGGTAGATGTAAGTATCGAGGATATCTCCGGCCTTCATAACAACGGGGTTTGTCAGGTTGAATATCTGGTCAAAACCGTCATTTAATATTCTTCCTGCATAGAGTGTGAGGAGCATAAGAATTGTTCCTCTTATGCAAGGAAGTGTGATGTGCCATATCTTTTGTATACGGCTTGCTCCATCAAGCTCTGCTGCCTCGTAGAACTCGGAGTTGATACCTGTTATCGCCGCAAGATATATGATACTGGAATAACCTGCATCCTTCCATATTGATGTTACATAAAGAATTGGAACAAACGCTTTTTCCTTGCCCAGAAATGCCACTCGCTCAAATCCCATGGCATCAAGAAGAGCATTTAACGGACCGCTGAAGTCCAAAAAGTTAATTATGATACCGGAAAGGATAATCCACGAAATAAAGTGAGGGAATGTATATACCGTCTGGAGTATCTTTTTTCTCTTCTTACCGCGCAGCTCGTTAAATAGCACAGCAAGAATAACAGGTACCGGAAACTCAAAGATGATACGTCCGAAATTTATTCTTATGGTGTTCCAGAGAACATACCAGAAATAACTGTCGGTAAAAAGTGATTCAAAATGGTCAAAGCCTATCCAGTGGCTTCCCAGAATACCAAGACCGGCATTGTAATCCTTGAACGCAATAGTGATACCGTACATTGGAATGTAATTAAAGATTATGTAGAGTATTATTGCAGGTAGCATCAGAAGATAAAGATATCTGTTTGCATAGAGTTCTGCCAGATAGTTTCTTTTCTTTTTTGGCAGAGCATCCGCTTTTTTTGAAAGCGTCATATAAATCACATCCTTTTTTAATTTTGTTGTTTATCAAAACACTTTTCGTGAGTAAAGAGTTGTTAAGACTACTGTTTCGCATACTCCTCTACTTCCCTTTTGGACGGAATGGAATCCGCCGCACCGGGACGGGAAACAGTAATTGCCGAAGCATTTGTTGCAAAGATAGCTGCCTCCGCTGTGCTCATCCCCTCGCCCAGATAAACCAGAAATGCACCTATAAATGTATCTCCCGCGGCAGTTGTATCTACCGCTTTTACCTTGCGTGCGGGGGTGTGTTTTATATTTTCTCCGTCGTTATACACGCTTCCGTCTTCTCCCAGAGTGATGACAACCTGTGACAAGCCTTTTCCAAGAAGCACTTCCACTGCCTTTCCTGCACTGCAAAGGTCTACATCACATCCGATAAGATGAGCGGCTTCGTGTTCGTTGAGAACAATAATATCTATGTAACCATACATCTCCTTGGGAATATCATATATGGGTGCGGGATTAAGCACCACCTTTTTGCCCAGAGATTTAACATACTTCATAGCTTCGAAAACGACATTCAAGGGGATTTCGAACTGAAAAACAACATAGTCCGATTTTTTGATTATCTCTTCCTTGGATTTTATGTACTCAAGAGTTACTTCTCTATTGGCACCGTCATCCAGAATAATGAAGTTATCTCCGCCGACTACTGTTATCACCGCAACTCCGGTGTTGGTATCAATCCTGTCTACACCAATGGTATTGACACCGTTCTTTTGGAGATTTTCTATACACATATCGCCATATGCATCATTTCCTGCAAGACCTATCATGGAAACATCTTTTCCGAAATGTGCCGCGGCTATTGCCTGATTGGCTCCCTTGCCTCCGGGACTCACACGGTAGCTATTACCCCTTACGGTTTCACCGATTTTCGGAACAGAATCTACCGCTATGGAAATATCGGTATTTATACTTCCTATCACAACTATTCCTGACATATCAATCACCTATGACATTATCAATATAGTATCTGCACAGTTCCCACATCTGCTTTGTGGAATCCTTCATATAGTCGGTAAGCTCTGCACTGTCTCTGTTTCGTGCATAGTTTACAGTTTCTATTCCCTCAAGGCACATACTGTATTTTGCCGTTAAGGGATAGGGCATTCCTATCTCGGTATAGCCCACGGTTCCTATAAGGTTCTGCACGATCTGTGCTTTTTCGGGATCATTCATGAAATTATTGCAAAGCCACACATAAAGTTCAGGGTGGAAGTTACACATAATTCCGCAGTAACCGCTTCCTCCCGTCTGCAGAGAAGAAAGAAGTGTCTGGCAGTTTGCATTGAGAAGTCTGAAGCGGCTGTCCCTGATAATTTCGTTACGCTCCGCAATAACTGCCGCATCACAGCAGGTGTCTTTCATATAGTAGAACCTGTCTGTTTCAAGACACCACTTTAATATTCTTGGCGTAACAAGTCTCTTGTATGGAGACGGACACTCATAAAGTCCCAATTTAATATCCTTTGGAAGCTCTGCCAGAAGTCTCTTTGCATTGGCAATCCACACGTCATCGCCCTCATTATTGATATCAAGGCGGTTTGTGATGAGTATGAGAGCATCTGTTCCGCTCTCTGCCACCATATTAAGCTCCTTAATCTGATCCTCAATACTGTCGGAAACATGTCCTGAGGAAACAACCGTAAAAGGCTTGCCGCTTTTCTTTTCTATTTCTTTTGCCTTGTTCCATACCACGGTGTTGAGCTTGATTCTCTCCTCAAGTGAAAGGAAAAATATCTCACTGGACTGGCAAATAGCAAAAACTCCGTTGCAGCCTTTATCAAAATACCACTGCACATATTTTTCTGCAGTTTCGTAATCCACACCACCGGTTTTTGTGTATGGTGTGATCATCGTAGGGAAAATATCATACTGTTTCATTTCAATCGCTCCTATATGCCCACTCTGTAATTTATTATATCAAACAATGATTTTTTCAACAATATAGCTAACGGACTTCTTTTTATAAAAAAGGGACATGTTCTTGCTTTTTATTCCATAAATTAACTTTCCCGCATAATATGTAGGAAACTGATTCTCAAAAGAAGAGACAGGTGCCAACAAATGTCAGCACCTGTCTTAATTTTATAAAAACTTTTACACCAAGAAACAACTTAAAAATCATTCAGAGCATTTTATTGCTTTGCAAATCGGAGTAAGTTTTTGGGAATCGGAAAAAATCAGAATGGTCATATCGCTGATTCTTTTGCCCTCCGGAAGATCGTATGACGAAAGAATTATTTTTCCGTCACTATAGATAACATCGGTTCTGTAATTCAGATAGGTCATTACACCGTCTTCGTAAATTGCGCTCATAACCTTGACATTGGTTTCGGGATAATCCGATGTACCGTCAAATGTCAGTTCAACCGATGGATTTTCACCCTCTGTTACCATAATACCATCTTCTGCCAAGGTCAGCCTGTGAGACGATTCGGTAGTAAACACAAAGCTATAGGGTTCAACATCAGCACCTTCCATATCCTTCACTCCGGAAAGAGTGGCAGTGTATTGTGTTTTTTTGCTAAGCATACCGATAAAGCTGATATTTACCGTTTCAAAAGCTGCACTCAGCTCGTACATACTGTCACTTACGGGATTACCCTCCCCATCAGAAATGCTGAAAACAAGATCGTTTTCGTTAATCTTCATAAAAGGTTCATAGCAAAGGCTGAAACAGGGTACCTGACTTACCTTTTCATCCGGATCAAAAATACCTTTTGCTGTCTTTACCGTTGGCTCAGAAGAAGCATCAGCCCCCTGCAAAATTCTTATTTCGTCAAATGCAATTGACTGTCCCGGCTTGGATGGAGAAGATGAGCCTCCGCTTGAGTACATATACAAAAATCCTGCATTATTTGCTCTGTAGCCTGTTACGGATGTGCCGTTCTTATCGGTTATCGTTATATCCGCACGATTTGGTGAAAACTTAACCAGTACATCATACCACTCACCGGGATTACAGATAAGATTGGCATTTTTGTTTGTAGGTGAAAACACATAGTCACTGCCGCTTGGCATAATGTTGCAAAGAGAATCATATCCCGAATTTATCTGAAATATTGCTGTGTTGTCAATGTTTTCCTTAATCATCACCTTAAACGAAACATATACAGGCGAATCTGCCGTAGCTACAAAAGGTGTAGTATCGTTAAAAAGTGCAAACTGGAATTTGACAGTATCATTTTCCGTTATTGTAAATGCATTACCTCCGTTGTAGCCGTCTTCTGTAATTTCAAGTGTAGATCCCTCGGGATAAAACCAGCTTCCAAAGGCTTTGGCATGGTTTGTAACATCTGCCGCAGAAACCACTCCGGGGGTTAAGGTTTCAAACGAATCCAATGAATCCAGAACGGTATCTGCTGATACCGCAAGAGCACTTCCAAGCAGTGTAACCATTGCAATCAGGCAAAAAATTATAAACTTTTTCATCTGCGTTTCCTCCCCTCTACTCCCAGATATAAACAGCCGCACTGTAGAACGCGTAGGCACCCATGTGGATAAATACCGTTACTTTTTCGGCACTGTTCATATATGTGGGAATTTTTTGAAAATCTCCGCTATACAACGTTATGGTATTGTCTATCATATTGTACACAGGAATTTTTGACGGATATTTGTAAGCAAAAACAAACTTTTCATCTTCAGTTACATCGCTGAGATCAGATTTTGCCACCGCCTCAAAGTGAGTTGCATTTGTATTGTAGAATGTTCCGTATTCGTAATGGAGACCGCTGGCAGTCAAGTCATCTATGTGCATTGTAGGTTCCTCGGATACAGTAAACGCTCTTTCCAGTTTAACAATTTTTCCGTTTGCATTTTCGCCGTAGCGGACAAGGTCGCCCTTCCTGAGATCCGACAGACTTTTTGAATCAGCTCCGGATGAATCCGTGAATATAAGTTCCTCTTTGTCCGCCAGATCCTTTGTGATACTTCCGGCATAACCGTGAAGATAAAGTCTGGTTACAACATCACCATTGTCATCGGTGACCTGAGCCACTTTTTCCAACATATATGAGCGGTTCATAAAGTTTATGTCGTCACTTATATTTGCATATACCAATATGCATCCGGTTTGTCCCATCTCCCCGATGTCATAACTTTCGTAGTTGTAATAGGTGGAAGATGCAAAAACCAATGAATCTTCCGCTTTGAAAGCGGATTCATCTGCAGAAGCATCGTCGGTTACATAGAACACTTTTGTATCTGATGAAACCACTGTTCTGTGATCTTCAAATCCGTTGAAATCTCCCCAGAAGCGAAGTCCTGTTTCCTTGGCATCATAGTCCAGAGTGAGTGATGTCTCTCTGACCTCACTTCTGCCAAGCACCGCAGTATCTATTACCGTCACTAGCTCATCGGAAACCTTATACCTTACAAGCTGACGGCTTTTTAATACAGCAGGCAGAACATAACCGCCCTCTATGGTTTCCCTTTCACCGTCCAGCATATACTTATTCTTTACATTGTAAACCTTGAGCTCAGAATCCGTGTTAAGTATCTGTACCTTCATTTCGCTGTTAAATCCGTCAGAAGTAACTCCGGCATTGAGAAGATATCCGTACTGTATTCCCGCATTGTCATCTATAAGCTCATAGTCACAAACTGTTCCAAAGGCATCAATGGTAAACTTGTAGGTTGATGTCGTATCAAGAGGCGGTTTGATGTTCATACCGGACAGTTCTTCCAAAAAGATGTTTGGAGCAAAGCCTCTGCCATCGATCACGTACTCTTCGTCTGACATATACTCAAGCATACCTGTCAGCTGATGATTGCTCACATACACTCTTATGAATTTCGCCTTTGAATAGTCGAAGGTAAGCTTTCCGCCGGATACTGTGTAAGCATCGCAGGCGATATTTATCGCAGATCCCTGCCCGATGGCAGACATACCCACATTTACATCATTTTCATATACAGAGAAGTTATTGCCGTTTCCGTCAAAATCTATTCTCTTGTTCGTGTACTTTGTATTTACCGCATTACTGGAAACACTGACGCTTTCCACAAGCTCGGTAACACACAGAGCCATATCAACGGTATCAAATCTGCCGTCGTCATCGGAGTCAATTACCTCCATAACACCGGATCTGAAAACATCAAAAATCTGTTTTGTAAGGTCACCGGGTTTTCCGTTTATAATGATGGTAGCTGAGTGAGGTATATTAACCTTTTTGCCGTCGCCGTACTTAAAAGAAACCTGTGTTCTTGTGATGTTGATATCGTAAATATCTTCCGGCTCCAACACAATGCTATCACCACTCATATTAACCATAGAAACAGCCTTGTTTGTTCTTCCGTCTGTGGAAATATAGCAATGAACAAGTCTTCCCACAAGTGAATCGTCAAATGTTTTTTCTGTTTTTACGAGTATTCCTCCGAGGTTTATATAACCTTCATCACAGGTGTCCGCACCTATACCGCGGGTGGGAGTAGCCAAAAGCTTTGCCTCCACCACAGAAAGATTTTTGCGTTCAAGTATAGTGCTTCCCTCTTCTATTACTCCGCCGTCATAAACCAAGGTTGCCTGAGGTATTTCCATAGCATTCACCACCATGGAAGCAAGCGTTTCCTTTGACAAAATTTCATCAGAGGAAGAAACTCCCTTTGTAAGACCTATTTTTTTTGCCATGGCTGCATAGTCCGATGCAGTGCCGCCGTTTTTCTGAACAACGAGGTCGTAGCCGAGAAGTTTTATAAATGCCATTACGGCTTCGTTGTATGTTACCTTGTCATTTGGTCTGAAGTTACCTTTTTCGTCAAGGGAAAGATATCCTTTTGACACTGCATAGGATGCATATTCCGCATTGTCCTTGTCAACATCGGAAACTATAGTGTCATCCTGTTTTACCGGCATATATGTAATATCCAGTTTTGCAAGAATATAGGCAAATTCTGCTCTGTTGTAATTACGATGGAAATATGGGAATTTTGCCTTTTTGGCTATTCCCAGTTCCTCTATAACATCAGGGGAAGCCTGACCGTAGGAGGCGAATGCAAGAGCTGACGGCAATAAAAGCGTAAAGATCAGCAACATACAAATTATTTTTCTGATGTTCTTTATCATTTTTCTCCCCCTCTCTTATCCAGCAATCTGCAGATAATAGCACAGCTTTCTGCTCTTGATATATGTTTTTGAGGTTTGAAGGTGCCATCCTCATAGCCTGTTATGATACTCTCATTTACCATTGCAGAGATAGCCTCCAACGCATAGGGGAATATCTCATCTTTATCATCAAACACAAGCTCACCGGATTTTAAATCTGTCAAAGCACGGCTCAGGATGACTGCTGCATCCTGTCTGGAAAGCTTGTCACCTACACCAAAGGTACCGTCCTCCTTGCCCTGTATAAGCCCTGCACTTACGGCAGCTGCCACATATGGCTTGTACCATGCTCCGTCCTTCACATCGGCAAAGGAAACATCGCCTCCGGTTTCAAGGTTCAGAGCTTCTGCAATTATTTTTATAAATTCTTCTCTTGTGACCATATCTTCCGGACAGAAGGAATCCGAAGTTTTTCCGGAAACCACGCCGTCATCGTAAAGTCTCTTTATGTATGTATATGCCCAGTTTTTGTTATCCACATCAACAAATGGGAATTTCTCTTTTTCATCTGATTTGGGTGTAACCTCTATAACAGGCGGCTTGTAGGAAGAACCGCCTCCGGAACTCCATGATCCGCCCGAACCTCCGGAGCTTCCGGAGCTCCATGAGCCTCCTGCTGTGTCATCATCTATACTTTCTATTGCATCATTGTACAATTCAAGTACATCCTCCGCCTCTGCTACATCATCTCTGTATTCCAGAATGTAGTTGCAGATGTCTGCTCTGTCATAGTCTGAAAAGCCGTCATCCAGATATTCATCTTTATCCAGACCAAAAACATCGCAATAATTCAATATGAATTTTTCCACATCGCCCTTGACAATAACACTGTCCCTCAGCACAGAAAGTCCCGTAAGAGTTAAAAAGCTTTCGGTAACAGTCTTGCCCCTTGTATTTTCCGACAATCTTACTTTTTCAAGGATTGCGTTCTTTGCCTCTTTGCCAAGAGTGGTAAAATCGTCATCTTCATCTATGGCAACAGTCCAGTATTTTGTGTTGTACTTTGTCAGAATATCCAAGGTGTCTTCGCTTTCAAAAAGCTCCTCAAGTGCAAGTGCCTCATTGAAGGATACACTGAAATTAAGGGTTGCCGACATATTTTCGTTAGGCTTGCCGTCGGCAAAGGGAATAAACGATTTCAGAATCCCATAGAACCTCTCTTTATCCGAAATGCTCGCATATCCGTCCCCATCAACGCCCACACTCGAAAGAATATCAAGGTTTGATTCCGTGAGAATGGCTGAATAGTCTGCATCCTCATCATTGAAGCTCTGAACCAAACCGGCAAGTTCCTCTGCATTAATATGCTCAAAGGTGCCTATTTTTACAAGATCGTCTTTATCAAAAAAGTTAATATAGACAGCACAAATTCCGCTTCTGAGCTTTTGACTTAAATTTATCTTGTGTCCATCGTCTCCGAATGAGCTTTCATCATCCAGATCTACTATTCCTATATACTCCAGTATATCGCCATATGTCTCTTGGCTGTTGGCATTTTCAATTTCCGTTACATCTCTTTCCAGACCATCGGATGTCGGATTTACAACAATAATCGCAACCGGCTCCTCAGGGTTGGCATCCTCCACTGTTCCTCCGACAATTACCGAAACACCGTCGTATGCGATTTCCGGTGATGCCTGAACCGTGAATGTTGAAAAGAAAACAAGAAGTGCCAGAACCAAGGTTATAGTTTTTTTCATACCCTAACTCCTTTGTCATTTTTTTGTGAAATTATTTTATCGCAATATTGTACACCGTATCGTCCTTATGTTTGCCGTCTTCCGAAACAACGGTAAATACAATTTTTTCAAGGCCTTCCAAGGAAAGTGTACCACTTTTGGAAACCTCATTGCCGTTTATTAATACTTTTGCATCCTTATGAGTTATAACATCATAGTTTACATCCGCAATACCTGCAGGCAGGAAAAGTGTATTCTCATCATCACCCTTGGAAACAAATAAACTTTTTCCGCCATTTGTAAAGCCGACATTGTCAAGAGTGCAATCGGGAGAAAGCTGTTCACCCTGATCCACAACAAGCACCTCTACACCAAGAGCATCAAGACCAATATCCACATATCCGTCTTTGTCGATTTTGTACTCCTTATTGGTATATACACCAAAAACGGATTTTGCATCATCAAATTTTACACTTACCGTCTGGGGCTTCTTCTCCTCCATATTTACAAGAAATACATATGTCTTTCCGTCATATCTGCGGACAAGATGTACCAGTTCTTCCGGAATTGATGCTTTGGGATATACATCGGGAGCATCTTCCACAGACATAATTGCATCTTTGAATTCCAGAATCTCCTCTGTTACGCCAAAATACTCCGGCATTGTTTCCGACTTGGGACGAGAGATATTGGGATATGCCTTTTCGTCAAGATGGAAATGTGCGTACCAGATGATTCCTTGTGTTCCTCCGCAAACTGACTGCCATGCCATATTTCTGAGTTCCGTTTCGTTAGGTCCTCTTTTTCTGTGAGCATAAGCTCCGCCCATGGTAGGTCCAAGGTCGGAAATCTGAAGTGCGAACCACATAGGACGGTTGAAAGAGTTATCGTAAAAGCCTTTTGCCTGATCATAAACCCCTCTTACATCGTCTGTTTCAAAGCCTTCTATGGGGTAAAGGTCAGGAGCATACACATCCTGACATCTTGCATATGCAATTGCCGCACTCGCTCCGCCTGCACCAACACCGTAAGTAAGGTGGTTAAAATCAACGGCATCAAATATCTTCTGCTGCCATGCAAGTCTTTCTGCCCATTCGTTTGCCGGACTTTCGTTATTCGTCTGATATCCCAGGTGAGCCGGGTGATTTATAAGATCAAGGTCTTCAATGGTTCTTTCTACAAGTACTCTTTCGCTGGCAATGGTTGTGACATCCTGATGCTGATACTCACGTCTGAATGCATCCTTGAACATTGACTCTGTGCTCATCATTGATGTCATTCCGTACTCTGCAAGCTTATCCATAACAGCCTTGCTTGTCCAATATCGGCTGAAGGAATTTTCTATAACAAAATCTATCGGGGAATCCTTGAAGTCCTCAACTGCATCGGGATGAGTGTTTCTTGCATATACACCTATTGCAAACCACGGCTCGCCGTTTCTGAGCATTCTTCCGTATTCGTCAAAGCTGTATGTTGATTTGAAGTCAGGCTCTCTTTTTCTTATGACGTAGCCATTATAGCCGATTTGTCTTCCCGTCTCAATATCCATAAGCTTTGTAGAAAGGATATAGTCACCTATAGCCAGACCTTTTGAAGAAAATGTAACATCCATTTCTTTTGTAGGCTCTTTGGTTTTTGACTCGGCTATTACCTTGCCCTCCATATCTTCAATTGATGTGATAAGTTCACATTTGGCAGGATCATAGGAAGCACCAAGTCCTTCTATATATGTTGTAAGATGAATATCACTCTCACCTGCAGGATCGGTGATAAGTCCCTTGTATGCAGGCTTTTTGAGATATGATTTGACAGGTTCAAATACAATTCTGTACAAGTCAAGGTTATCTATGTAAACCTTTCCGTCGGTCTTTCCTCTTATGGAGACTACTATACGAAGATACGCAGGAGGCTTATCCGGTGAGGGGGATGTGGTTGAACCCTGATAGGTCTTCCAATCTGTATCGCCATAGGTATCTGCTGTCTTTATGTAGGAACCGCCCAAAGCAACACCTGATGTTGTTACCCACTCAAGATTTACACGGGCATAGCAATCGCCAAGCCCCTCGGTCTTCATATCCCAGCTCATAATATAGTTGGTGCTGGGATCATAATCATAAAGATAGAGCTCAAATGACGAGTAATCATCGCCGTCGCCCTCGAGTACCAGAGCACCGCTGCCATCTACGCCGGCATCCTTAACCAAATAATCGGTAGCAGGGTTTCCGCCGTGTCTTGCCTCATAATCACCAAGAGTGTGTATTCCGCCATCAAAATCTTCAAAAGCAACAGACTCGTTATCGTATTCGGATATATCTTTATCCACGGGAATCCAATCCTGAATGTAGTCATCGTATGCATTTACATCGGATATAAGAAGTCTGTCAAGCCACATACAAAAATCAATTCTCGTTATGGCATCCTTGGGATAAAACCTGCTGTTTGTAAGGTCAATCGCATTAAATTCAACGAGCTTTTTTACGGCATCCTTTGCATAGTCAGATATATCTGCCGCATCTGCTATATCGTATGGCGTAATACTTTCAATTTTGATATTCATATAGTCTGCAAGTCTGACAAGCATTACTGCAACATCCTGACGGGTAATGTTTTTGCCCGTACCGAATTCTCCGTTTCCGATACCCTTCATAAGACCGGATTCATTTACAGCTTCAACATTCTTTTCATACCATGCACCGGAAACAACATCACTGAAAGTGTTACTGTTTGAAGAATCCGGCAGGCTGGCAGTAAGTGACATAATCTTTGCTGCCTCTTCCCTGGTAATGGGATCCTTGGGAGCAAACAAGGTGTCGGTCTTTCCGTCTATTATGCCTTTTTGCCACAAGGCTTTGACATTAAGATAGCCGGATTCCTTTGTCATGGCAATATCCGTGAAAGGGAATTTTGTCCTTTCTGGTTCATCTGCCATTGCAGACATAATGCCCAAAGAAGAAAAAAGCATTGAAATGATAACCAGAAATAGTATAAAACGCTTCATAAGGTACCTCCTTAAAGTTAAATATATGATTTTATTAATCGGCACTGCTACCTATTATGACACTAATTATTATAACAAAATCCGCGTTTTTCAACAATACACATAACGGACTTAATTTTATAGAAAAGGGACAAACCGCCGAAAACCCGCAAGGAAAGAAAAACCAGTAAACTCAAGCAAACAGATACAAAAAACAGACCTTTTTTTACAAAAAAGAGACATTTTATTGAAAACCAAAAATTAATGTGCTATAATTCGCTTGTAATGTTGGAATCTTACTATAGAAGGAGGGTGTGCAGATATGTTGCCGTCTCAACCGAAAAACGCTTGCAAACACATTTCTTTTCCTTTTCTCTCCGACGCCTATAAAATATCATCATGTTGCTTTAAAAAGGAACACATATTCACAAGGTACACCCATGTTAACAGAAAATTTCACCACCACTCCACCTTTGAAATACATTTTGTTCTTGATGGACGTCTGGTTTATGAAGCAGATGATAAAACAATACATCTTGAAAAGGGGCAGATTCTTCTATTACTCCCGAAAACCAATCACCGTATAGTGGATGTTAGTGAAAAGGTGGTAAAATGCTCCCTTATGCTCTCCTTTGGTGATACAAACAACAAAACAATACTCAAAAATATGTCAGGAAATAAGGTCTACAAGGGCAAAATTACCGAAGATATTTATGAGGGACTTCAATATCTGGCGGAAGCAAAACCTGCTTCGGAGCCGAACGGTCCCCTGACAATAAGCGCCAAAGCATATGCACTTATTTGCTCACTGCCGTTCAGCTTCTTCGACTCCAAGATAGAGGATATGGACGATGACACTCCCGATGTTCGTCTTGCTGATGCCAAACAGTATATAAAAGACAATCTTGTGTTTAACATAACCTGTACTCAGGTTGCTCAGCACTGCTACCTGAGTGTTAAGCAGCTATCGAGAATATTTCTCAAATATGAAGGCATTACACTCATGCAATATATTACAAATGTAAAGACAGAAGCCGCCGAACAGCTCCTTATGGACAGCGATATTTCGCTCAAGGAAATAAGCGAAAGGCTTGGCTTCTGCAATGAGTACTACTTCAACACATTCTTTAAGAAAAATGCCGGGATGTCCCCCGGAGATTACAGAAAATCCTTCCGATAAATAGCAAAACCTCCGCTTACGGCAGATGCTGTAAACGGAGATTTTTTACTTATACGATGAATAAAGTTTGTAATTCCTACATAACAAATATGCTTTGTAGGTTATGCAGCTAATGACCTCGTTATGTCTAAGGATTCTTACAAGAAGCTCCGGATATCCACCGCAAGCTTTTCTTCAAGATTTATTAGCTTTTTTGCTGCATCCTTTGAAACTTCATCTGCGGCTTTATACTTGTTAAGATACTTATTGAGAGATTTGACACCCATATTGCACCCGTCTGTCATAAGGTCGGCAACTGTCTCATCAGACTCATTCATTGCCAGCATTACATTGGTTTTTATCCACGACATCCCTTTTGCAATGGCGGCAGGCTCTTTTCCCTCATCATTGTATTTACCAAGAAGTGACTGAATTTCCTTATCCAGCTTGTTGTGTTCATTTTTGCAGTCTGTGAGAATTTTTTCAAACTCCTTGTCAGACACATTATCCAGCACTTCTTCAATGGAGGAAATACCCATTTTTACCCCGGCATCACACTCTCTCAGAAGTTTAACGGTATCTTGTTCTACCATAAAAAAATCACCTCCGGAATAGTTTTCTCCGAAGGTGATTTTTTTATTCAGTTATTGCACTTACAAAGTATTCTGTTATTGCGATTGGGTTTGTTACCGCTTTGCCGATTACAAGGGCGTGAACACCCATGTCAAAGGCTTTTTTGACATCCTCTGCCCGCCAGAATCTTCCCTCTCCTATTACGGGGCAGTTAATATAGGGAGAGTCAATTATGCTTTGCAGAAGTTTAAAATTCGGAACATATTTTTCATCCTTGGGGTATTCCTTGCCCGGCAGATAACCGTTCAGGGTAGTTGCAACAATATCCGCACCCCACTTTGCAGCACGCTCTGCCTCTTCCAATGTACTTATATCTGCCATAACGGGAAGTCCCAGCTCTGTCTTTATACGGTGTATTGTTTTCTCCACATCTTCACGGATATCGCTCTCTTCAAAGGTTGCATCCAACGCGATTATGTCAGCTCCCACTGCCGCTATTTCCGCTGCACTCTCAAAATCGGGCGTAATGACAATTCTGTGATTGGCATCATAGCGCTTGTTTATGCCTATTATGGGTATTTTTACCCTCTTTTTCATTGCTTTGATGTCATCCACACCATCCGCACGAATTCCCACGGCACCGCCCATTTCTGCCGCCTGTGCCATAACTGCAAGAAGCTCAGAATCCCTGAAAGGGTTACCCTCTCTTGCCTGACATGAAACCACAAGTCCTTTCGGTATAACCATATTACACTCCTCTTTTCATATTTTTTATATAGTAAAGCATTCCCTTGGTCATATCAGCCTCACCCACACGAACATTACATCTCACTGATGCCGAGAGGGTTTGCTCAAAGTTACTGCCCCACAAATCATAACAATTGGTAAGTCCTCCCGATACAAGAAGTGAAAAATTATCCTCCGGACATACCGCATCGGATGCACGGATTACTGTTTGTGCAAGGCAAATTCCTGCATCGTGAAAAATTTTCTGTGCCATTTTGTCGCCCATTCCGGCAAATCGAGCCGCATCTTTTGCAAAGCCTGCAATTTTCGCCCTTTCTGCAGGAAGAAAATTTCGTCTTACCTCGTCCCTGATTTTCATTATGTGCTGAGTATCATCCATAGCTCCAATCGGCTCTGTTCTGCCTGTTATGTGTCCTGCAAGAGGAAAAAGCTCGCCACCGGATTCCATGGCAATAAGCGATCGGGAAACCGTCTCCATTCCAATCCAGTAGCCACTGCCTTTGTCACCTATATTGATGCCCCAGCCGTCTGCTATCATACAGCCCTTATTGCCCTTTGCAAGGCAGATTGTTCCCGTGCCTGCCATCAGCAGTACATCGGCACCCTCCATTTCACATATTGCCTTCATAATAACTCCTGAGGATTCCCTGTACACCTCGGTTTGCCCATTTGGAAACAAAGGTGCAATAGCCTCCTGCAACTGAGTATCATTGGTTCCGCCAAGGTTGACTATAACATCCGATACTCTGTCAAAAGGAATATCAAGAGCATTTATTTTTGCCATAAATTCTGTAAGGTCCGCATCTCCTACAGAGCCTACACCTCCGCAATGTGTCTCCGCCGCAAGAGAGCCCTCATAGTCAAAAACACTGATGTGAGATTTTGTACCGCCGCTTTCCACGGTAATGATATATTTATCCATCAAATCACCTGCTTATGTAATAAGAACACTTGCCCTCAAGCTCAGAAAGTAACGCAAGGGGCAATATCCCCATAGTCCAGCCTGCCATTATACAATAACAACTCCACAGAACATCGGCATCCAGTCCGTAGTATTCTCCGTGTGTCATACTGTATGCACGCATCCAACCACCATTAAAGCGTTTGTCATCACTGACTATTTGAATTTTTACTATGTACTCAAGAAGCCCGTAGAAAAGCTCAAGACCTTTTTTCTTGTTTATTCCGCTGTCGTCGGGAAGCTCTTTTAACAGTGACAATGCCGCAATGGCGTTATTCACACAATAAAGCTGATCGGAAATGCGGTCGTTATCCCAGGTGGTTGTAACTCCGCATTCACGATTTTTTTCTTTGGAACGCTCAAAGGAAATATTATCCTCCGAGTATATTCCGCCGCAAGGCATACTTATTGAAGAAAGATAATCTATTGCCTCATTGATTATATCAGTATAGTCCCGTTCTCCTGACAGATGTACGGGAAGCATTGTCATAAGAAGTCTCGCCATACGGGAGCTGGTGGTGTGACCGTAGTAATCATATTCAGGGTATATCTTCCTCAGCATATCCGTAATTTTTGCCATTTTCTGTACATATTTTCGGTCACCGGTTATCTTTGATGCCATTGCCATAAAGGAGCTTATTTCCCCATAAATTGCCGGCGTACAGGTTCCTGTGCCGACTGTGTGTTTCTCTGTACCTCTTTCGCCGTAGCGGATATGCGAGCAGTATAGTCTGTCATCATTAATCCAACCGCAGAGGCTTTCTGCAAGACGCTTTATGTCGGAAAGATATTTTTCATTTTTGGTAAGTCTGTACATATTGCAAAGTGCTATTCCGTCGCGGCCTACATCTATGGAATACACCTGACGTGGAGATGCGTACTTGTTGTAATACCAATCAAACATACCGTCAACAATGCCGCCCTGAAGCTGAGCATGTTCCATATAGTAGCCGAAAACATTGCTACCTGTGAGCTTCCATTCTTCGTTGCCAAAATAGTTTCCTGCCGCATACAAAAGCCATCCTGTGTACATTCCTGCATCAACACGGCGGTTAGTGTAGGGCTTTTGCTTATTGTTTGACATTATCATTTCGATGGAACCTTCTTCGCCGTGGTCACCCAGTATCATTCCGCTGTCAAAATGCCACTTTACAGCATCACGGAGAGCCTTTTCGTAATGCTCCTTCATTGGTACGCCTTTGAGACTTTCGTTAACATCAAATCTTGTCTGCAAAGGCGGATAGCACTTTTCAAAAGCCGCCTCCACGTTTTTTTCGTCCACACCTGTAACAAAGGAAAACACATAGCCGAAAAGCTTTTTGAAACGGCAGTTGGGACGCATATTTACAGTATCATAATCGGTCAATGCAACAGATGACGTAATGAAGTCTGCTGTTCTTATAAGTGCCGGATAAGAATTTTCCACATTAAGCGTTGTAACCTGTGAGGTACCCACATAATCACCCAGAAAGAGAAGAACCTTTTTTAATAGAAAATCCATATCGCCAAAACTTGGCCTGCAGGGAAGATATGCCCTTTCCGCCGCCTGAATAATTCGTCCGTTACCCAATATATACTGCAAACCGTTTACAGCACACAGAGTTTGACTGTTTGTGTGACAAACACTGCCCAGAACCTCATATCCGAATATGGAATCGTTGTAGGAATTGTTGGAAAGATAGTTTTCGGAATACATCCTGAAACCCTTTGTTTTACGTTCAGCGAGAAATTCCAACAAATCAAGATCCAGAGCTTCGACTGTTTCTTCACCATTGTCATAGTCAGGCAAAAGTATCATACCGTCATATGAGATGTCGGTAATAGCCTTATCCACTGTTGTAATATCAAAATCGGCACCGCAGGATTTCAAAAAATCTCTGAAAACCCCTCTGCCTCCTACCAAAGCTATTTTACGCATAAAAATCACCATCCTTAGGTGAATTGTAACACATAAGGATGGTGTGTAAAATGTATTTTTCTACAAAAAACAAGGTAATTTTCTATAAACTTTTCCGTATTTCTCTGGGTGTCTTACCATAAGAAGCAGTAAATTTCTTTCTGAAATACGACGACGAGCTGAATCCGCAGATATCACTTATTTCCTCTATGGTAATATCGGTAGAAACAAGATAGCTATGTGCTTTTTCAAGTTTGACATTCATACGGTAATCCCCCGGTGTCGTGTCGGTATACTCCCTGAAAAGATTGTAGAGCCCTGCCTCACTCACACCGCATTGTTTTGCCACATCGGGGGTTCTTGCTTGAGGGTTCTGCCTTATATATTGCATAGCAGTCCGCAAAAGGGCATCTTTTTTGTCAACACAAGACGGAATCATGTTTTCTGCCATTTCCCCAAGAAAAAGATAAAAGTGCCCGATACTCTTTACACCGCTGCTTTCCAAAACAAGCCGAATAAGTCTGTCTATTTTCTCTGTTCTGTGTACCTTCTGTATTTTGTAATTATGTATTTCCAGTCCCGGACAGTTTAAGTAGGCATATGATCCAAAAAGTATTTCGGGACTTCCCCAAAACTCAGTAGAATACCTTGAGCCACGAGGAATATGAAGAATATCACCGGGTTCAAGCCGGAATACCTCGTCACCGGCGGTAATTGCCGCACTTCCCTTCTGCAGATACAAGACATAATTGTGTCCTGACTTTAGCATCATATCAGATTTATGCCGAGCTGAGTAGCTTACTTCCTTAAACATAAAGGAATTTACAAATGTGCAACTGTACATACGTTAATCCCCGCTTTCTTTTTTTCGGTTTTTGCCATAATACAGAGTTATTAAGGCTACTGACTCAAAAATCCAGGAAAACACCCACGCCCAATAAACACCGTTCATTCCGTAGGAAGCCAGCACAAACGTGGCAACAACCCTTGAAACAGAGCCAATGGCGGTAAATGCAACCAGATGCCCCATAGCCTTTATTCCCCTGAAAAACGAATGAAACAGATTGTTTATTACATTAAAAACGATAAACGGCAGGTAGAACTTTGCAAAGCTTACAGAATAGTCCAATGCCTGTCCCTCAAAACCGGAGGGAAAAAATATTCTGCAAAACTTCTCTGCAAATCCAACGCTCACAATAAGGAACGGAGCAAGAAAAACAAGTGCCTGAATCAGTCCTACTCTTATTCCCTTTTTTATCTCACCGGTTTTTCCGGCACCAACACACTGAGCTGTGTAATTAGTGAGAGTTTTGGATGAATTCTGATACACGCCTGCATTAATGTTGTATATCCTCATGGCAATGCTGTAAGCTGCTGTAGCACTGCTGCCTATGGAATTTACTATGGGCGCCACAAGGATTGATGTCACATACATAACAGACTGCTGAACCATCACGGGAAGCGAAAAGCCAAAGGTCTTTTTTACACATCCAAAGGATAGTTTCACCCTATATTTATGTACTCCCAGCTCCATGAAACATTTCCGGAGTTTGAAATAGTAGCATACGCATACTGCAAGTGCCGCAACAACCGAGGCTATACCAATACCAAGAACTCCAAGGTCGAATACGGTAACGCTGAGAATGTTTCCTGATATATTAATAATGGTGGACAAAACCGACATTCTGAGGGAATATCCGCTTATTCCAAGAGCATACATAACACTGATTCCGTAGTGGCTGAGCATAAAAAATGCAAAACCGCCTATGTACACCAAAAAGTATGTAAGTGCATCTTTGCGGATTGCATCATCCACCCTGAGCAAATCGAATATCAAATTTCTGAAAATTATTGAAATTATACTCACTGCAAGGGTAGCACATATAATAACCATTGCATTATTGTATATATTTTCCTTGAGAGCACGGTAGTCCTTTGATCCGAAAAGGGTTGCAGTAAGCACAGATGCCCCCGTACCATAGCCCCAGAAAGCTGACGAAAAAAATGTTATGAGAGCCGATGTTGCTCCTATTGCTCCAAGCCCTGTTTCACCAAGATACTTCCCTGCTATTATCCCGTCAACAACATCGTATAGCTGTGACAAAAGTCCCGACAAGACAATGGGTATTGCAAAAAGCATAAAATTTTTGTAGATGTTTCCTTCTGTAAGATTTTTCATAAAAATGCCTCATTCTCAAAAATTACACCTTGATATTTTTTTAGCTATATGTTATAATATACTAAATTAAATAACATAACTGCCACCGGGTAGTGAATGCAGACAGCATTCGTTTGTATATCGTTAGGTCTTTGAAGATATGCATACGGATGTTTATTTTTTTGCGGAGGTCATTATGCATAAGATTAAAAACTACTTTTCAAAAACCGATATAATTCTTTGGTCATCATCTGTGTTTATTATTGTAGTATTCTTCTGCCTTTTTGACAGGGAAAACTATATGACGCTTTGTGCATCGCTGATAGGGATTACATCCCTCATTTTCTGTGCCAAAGGAAACCCCGTAGGACAGGTTCTGATGGTAATATTCAGCATTTTCTACGGATTTATTTCGTACACATTTTCCTACTACGGCGAAATGCTGACATATCTGGGAATGACACTGCCCATGTCGGTTTTTGCACTGATATCCTGGCTCAGAAACCCATACAAAGGCAACAAGATGGAAGTTAAAGTGAGCAACATTGCTCCCAAGCAAGCCCTGCTCATCCCTATACTGACTGCGATTGTTACGGTTATCTTTTATTTTGTACTGAAATACTTCGGAACTGCCAACATAGTTCCCAGTACAATATCCGTAACAACAAGCTTTCTTGCGGTGTATCTCACATTTCTCAGAAGTCCGTACTTTGCACTGGCATATGCCTTTAATGACATTGTACTGATAGTTCTGTGGATTCTGGCATCCCTGACCGATATCCGCTATATTTCCGTTGTTGTGTGCTTTTTTGCATTCCTTGCAAACGACATATACAGCTACATCTGCTGGCAGAAAATGAAGCTCAGACAAAACCAATAATTATATTATACAACCATACCTTTCACTTTTCAAGCAAAAATCACCCCGCAAAAGTACGGGGTTAATAAGGAAGTATGTTCCGCAAGATTAGAAATAGTCTTGCGGAATTTCCTTTTTATCGGGAATAAACTCTTTTTGCGGAGTAAATTCCCCAATGAAATTAAAAATAATCTGTATTTTTTGTACTCTGTGTCCGCTTGATTTATCAGGAGCGTGAACAATAATTTTCTTGATAAATTCATTTACGATTGTCGGTGTCAATTCTTTGATGCCGACATATTTTTTGACAATTTCGTGAAATTGCTTAAAGTCAATTTGCTGCCTGTCAAAATTATTTGTTTCTTCCTCAAAAACTTTAACTTGTTTCTGTAATTCTATCTGTTCGTTTTCGTATTCAGCAGACAGTTTCAAAAACCGTTCATGAGAGATTGCTCCTGTTATATCGTCCTCATAAATTCTCTTGAAAATCTTGTCAAGATCCGTTATTCTTTTTTGAAATTTTGATATCTGTTTTTTCAATTTGTATGATTTTGTATAAGTCTTAAAATTTACTGTGCAGCCTGCGTATTCCATTCGCTCTAAAATATGTATAACAGAGTTTTCGTTCCAATGAAACGGATTGTCAGGTAACGGCTTACCTTTGACTTGTGCATAGTATGATTTTGTTGTCAGTATTTTTTCTTTTCTCAAAATTTTTGCTATCTGTGTAGAACCTTTTCCCTCAATACGTAAATCATAAATTTTTTACAATTTCAGCCGCAGGCTCGTCAATTATCCATTGCTTTTTATTATCGGGATTTTTCATATATCCGAATATAGGCTGTCCCAAGTGTTCTCCCGACATTCCCTTTGACTTAAACACCGCACGGATTTTCTTGCTTGTATCCTTTGCGTAAAAGTCATTGAATAAGTTACGGAATGGTGTAAAATCATTATCGCCTTTGATACTGTCAACTCCGTCATTGATTGCAATTAAACGGACATCATTATCAGGAAAAAATATCTCCGAGAAATAGCCGACTTTGAGATAATCTCGCCCAAGTCTTGACATATCCTTTACAATGACAGTTTTAACCTTTCCGTCCTCAATATCCTTTATCATTTCCTTAAAAGACGGTCTTTCAAAATTCGTACCACTCCAGCCATCGTCAATGTAAAATTTCGGTGAGAGATAATTGTTGTCACTTGCATATTTAATTAAAATTGCTTTTTGATTTATGATGCTGTTGCTGTCGCCGTCCAATGCGTCCTCTTGCGATAATCTGCAATAGAGAGCAGTAATTGTGTCGAGCTTATTCATTGTTAAAATCCTCCTTTTCGTCGCCCGACAAAACAGAGTGTATATTTGAATTATAACGCGCTTTTCCTGAATTGTCAGCCATTTTTGATTTTATTTTTTCGGAGAGTATTAAACGAATAATTTTATTATTCAAAGTTTCCGTTCCCGAAAAGGTAGTTTCAATCTTGTATGTTGTACCGCCCATTATATATTTTGTAATATAGCCGTAGTCTTTTTGTTGCTTATCCATTCCTATCCAATTCTTTCCGTTAAGTAATTTAAAACTATATAATAGCAAGTGGGTACTCACTTGCGAAAAATGAAATTTTTGATACTTGCTATTTTGAGAAAACAGCAAGCAAAGCGAGTGTAGCCACACTCGCAAAATTTCATTTTAATTTTTGGGGAAGTTCCCAAACCCTTTTTGACATAAATTTGTTTTCACTTAATAAACGAATTTGATTGTAAAAATACAACCTTGATGAAGAAAAATTTTTATTATTTTTTGTTTCATATAGGTAACATTCAAAATTGAATTTTTACACACCTGAAAACAAAAATATTTTCTTACGTTTAAGACACAATCAAAGAAAGGCGAATATGCAGAAACAAAAATATTTGTCAGCAAAATGACAAAATTTACTTAAAAGCATTTACTTCTTGACTTCTCTGTGCTATAATATTAAAGTCACATACTTACAATATAATAGGATTGTTATACGTTGGCAACACTATTTAGATAAAAACGTATTCTCGCGTTTTTATCTACGCCAATGTGTATTGTAAGTGTGTGACAACCCTACAACTCAGAGAATGCGTTTTTTGTGCGTAACTCTGTAATGGGGTTACGCACTTTTTAATATATGGAGGTTTAATAAGTGAAGAAAATAATTTGTGTTCTGTTGATTTTAACAATATTTCCAACAATCTTTTTTGCTCAAGCAGAAGAAACACTATCTGTACATGATAGTGTACAACTCATGTCAATGGGGGATTATGGAGGAAATATTACAGGTGCTACTTGGTATTGGCCTTTACATAATTATTCATCAGCATCTTCGGCGTATGCAAAGATAACCTCTTCGTATGGTTATCGTGGAACTGATTCCAATGGAAAAGTATATAACAGATATCATAAAGGCGTTGATATCAGTGCAAGCAATGGTACTGCACTATATCCTACAAGAAGTGGAACAGTCAAAAGTGTTCAAAATAGTATAAGTGGAGCTGCTGGCAGATATATAATTATTAACCACAATGATGGGTATTTTTCTATCTATATGCATTTGAGCAGGGTTGATGTAAAAGTTGGCGATTCAGTTGGAATAAACACACAAATAGGTGCAACCGGAGGATCAGGCAATGGAAGTGAAAAAGGATATGCATATCATCTCCATATGGGTATACATTATGGGAGTTCATGGAATGATGAATGTAATGTTAATCCGTGCCCAAGCGGATACACACGAATAGGATCTTCATTGCAGGAAAGCGGAGGCGGTTTTCCAGTAGGCTCAGCAACAATTTCTTATTCTTTTAATTTTGATGATGAATCAACTCCCGAAGAACCGGAGACACCTAAAACGCCTGGAAAACCTACCTTAAAAAATATGAATTCTAATTATTGGTCAAAAGAAAATATTACATTTTCTTGGAATTCGACTGCCAATACTACACATTATAATCTTTACATAACAAAATACAATG
>JAZQBI010000045.1:0-9376 GCA_045545635.1 Clostridia bacterium
TAAAAGTATATATTTTTCAGGTTTTTCGGAAAATATTTTCCCGAAACGCTTCCCCTAAAAAGTTCATAAGAAAGAGCATAGAATAAGTATGTAACGAAGGTTACATACTTATTTTTTTTGCAGTTCTTCTTGCCCCGGAAGGAGGAATATTTATGGCAGAAATTTTGACACAAGTTGGAGTTCAGAACATGACAACAGCACTCGGAGTCCTTATGACGTTTATCGGTGTATGTGCCTTTTTGACTTCGATTGTCACAGAAGCTCTCAAGAGCATTGACAGAATCAACAACCTTCCAACGAAGCTTGTTTGTTACATCGTGGCGTTGCTGCTTACAACCCCGGTGTTCTGTGCAATGATGGCTTACCTGAATCAGCCGATAGAGTGGTTCATGGTATTTGCATCATTCCTTGCATCGTTTGTTGTTGCGAAAGTCAGTATGAATGGATGGGATGACGTGACAGAGCTTGCACAAAGGCTAATGAAAAAATAGGGGTGGTTCTATGGATTATGTAATCACTTTTTCAGATGTGATGGCTGCTCTCATCGCACTTGGTGGCAGCGTGATGATGTTTTTTGTCAAGCGTTGGTTCAATGGAATAGAGCAGAAAAACTCAGAGACACAAAAAAGAATTGAAGAGGGCAATAAGGCAATTCAGGAAAGAATTGAACGGAACGATGCAAAAGTAAATGAGCGTATTGACAAACTGGAAGAAAAAACGATGCGAGACATTCAGAATATCAAGCAGGAAATCAATGATATTAAGGGTGACTTTGCAACAACCTTTGTACTCCGAGAGGATTTCTTCCGGTCAATGAATGGAGTGGAGGACAAGGTCAGAAGCATAGACCAAAAACTGGACAGATTGCTTTTGATGAATAAAGAAAATAAGTGAGGTGAATAGCAATGACAGACATGGAACAGGCAGAGGTAAATCAGAATAAGGCAATCAGGGGATACATCATTCGTTGTTTGGTAAAGGGGTTCAACAACACAGCACTTACCCGACAGATTTCTAATACGATGATGGCAGCCGGTCTAATCATTTCTCCTGATATTAGCAAATATCTCAACTATCTTCAGGGAGCAGGATATATCGAATTTACAAGTGAGAAAGTCACCGCCTATACAGCCTATGCGAAAGATGCAGTCATCAGGCTCACAAAGTTAGGCGTTGACCTTGCTGAAGGAACTATTGATGATCCGGGAGTGGACATCTAATGGCAAAACAGCGGACACGAACAAGAATATCCTCGAAAATTGATGAGCTCCCTGAAGAGTTGAGATTGAAAGTGGATGTAATGCTTGCAGATACTTCCAACACATACGCATATATTAGCGAATTTTTAAAGCAGGAAGGATATGAAATATCTAAGTCCAGTGTTGGAAGATACGCAACCAGAACAAACACAGCAACGCAAAGACTGCTTGAGGCACAAGTGCAGACGGAAAAACTGATACAAGTTGTAAAGGATAATCCGGACACAGATTACACAGAGGCTGCAATCATGATGATGATGAGTGGTCTTGTGGATAAAGTGGCAATGGCAGAAGAGGAATTCAGTGAGATGCCTTTGGATAAGGCAGGGAGGCTTATAGCGTCCTTGTCACGAACGAAGGTTTATAAGGACAGAGTACGACAAGACATGAAAAAGAAAGCGGATATTGCTTTCAAACAGATGGAAACTGAGATGATGGCGGTTATCAAGAATGATCCGGAATCGGCTGAACAGCTGAAGGTCATTCTCAGGAAGGCAAAAGAGAGGATGATGGAAGATGATAGTTATTGATGAATGGCTTCGGGAATTGGAAGAAGAACCGGACAGAGAAATCATCGACCATGCAGCTTATCAGGAACAACTCTTTAAGGATTATGTAACTAGAAATGATGACCATATCGAAAAAAGAAAAGAATTGCTGAAGCGTTATGGGTATGGTGATCCAATCACTGGTGAAAATGGTCTTCGGAAGGAATTAGCAGCGTTTGACCTCGGTTATTTTGGAAGGGCATATTTGGCACATTACTTCAGAAGAAAATCTCCAGCGTTTCATGAGGAACTGGATGATATATGGTCAAGGGGTGTGTTGAAATCGAAAAATCCTACAAAGGAAGCAAAGCAGATTTCAAGGTTGAAAGGCTCAAGACAAGTTATTGCAGCCCCTCGTGGACACGCTAAGAGTACCAACTTCACATTCAAAGATACGCTTCACGCAGTTTTATATGGATACAAGCATTATTGCATCTTGATTTCTGATTCTTCAGAACAAGCAGAAGGCTTTCTTGAGGATATAAAAACCGAGTTGGAGGAAAATGCAGACATCATAGAGGATTTTGGTTCGCTCAAGGGGGATAAGGCTTGGCGTTCAGGTGTTATTCTCACCAAAACTGACATAAAAGTAGAGGCTATTGGTTCAGGTAAAAAGATTCGTGGTCGAAAGCATAGAAACTGGAGACCGGATTTGATTGTTCTTGATGATATTGAGAATGATGAAAATGTAAATACTCCGGAACAAAGAAGAAAACTCAAGTCTTGGTTTGAAAAGGCAGTATCGAAAGCCGGTGATACATATACGGACATTATGTATATTGGCACAGTGCTTCATTATGATTCATTGCTGAATAATGTGCTTCAGAATCCAAGATACCATGCTAAAAAATATCGTGCAGTTATTTCTTGGGCAGTCAATCAGGAACTTTGGGATACATGGGAAGGCATTTACACCAACCTTTTCAATGAGAACCATGAAGCGGATGCACGAACATATTATGAAGCGAACAAAGAAGAAATGCTTGAGGGTGTGGAAGTTCTTTGGGAAGAGAAACTTTCTTATTATGACCTGATAGAGATAAAAGTAACAGAAGGTGAGGCATCCTTTAACAGTGAGTTGCAGAATGATCCGATTGATCCGGATAACGCAACCTTCAATCCTGAATGGTTTGATTATTATGAACCGGAACTTATGGATTGGAAAAGTTCAGAATTCGTTTTTGTGGGTGCAAACGATCCTTCGCTTGGAAAAAATAAGAGGTCTGACACCAGTTCCATTATCAACGTCGCATTATCTACAAAAACCGGATATATGTATGTGGTTGATGCATCGGTGGAAAAAAGAAAACCGGATGTAATTATTGAAGATGTTTTTGAAATGTCGAAGCGTTTAAAGCGTGACTATGGAAAAGGTTTTTACAAGTTTGGAGTAGAAGTGGTTCAGTTCCAATACTACTTCAAAGAAGTAATGGCTCAGAAATCGGTGGAGGAAGGGGAGTACATTCCGATTGAGGAAATACAGAGCAACGCTAACAAGGTGCTGCGTATCGAATCCCTTCAGCCTGTTATAAAAAATAAGTACCTAAAATTCAATCGGGAACATAAAACGCTCCTCAAACAGTTGCAGGAGTTCCCAATGGGAAGAAATGATGATGCTCCAGACGGATTACAGATGGCGGTGCAGCTTGCACAAACTATCAAGGGTATTGTAACCAGTACACAATATAAGAGTCTTATCAAGCGTAAGTTCCGCATGGGTAAGGGAGCCTACTAGGAGGTGAAGAGCATTGGCGAATAAAAAGAAGAAAAGGAAAGCACCATTCAATCCTGAAACCGACACCGGGCAGGGCAAACCAGTCCGGGCAAAGATAGCAGTTGGGGATGTGAATGATAAATATTCCACCTATCCATCAAATGGATTAACACCTAAAAGGCTTGCAAGAATATTTAAGGCTGCGGATGACGGAGATGTGTCAGAGCAGATGGAACTGTTTGAGGAGATGGAAGAAAAAGATCCTCATTTATTTTCACAGTTACAAACAAGAAAACTTGCGGTCACTGGTCTTGATTGGGAAGTGCAGTCATTTAGTGATGATGAACTGGACAAGCAAGTGGCAGATTTCATAGATGAACAGCTCAAAGGAATAGAAAACCTTGATGATGTATTTATTGATATGCTTGATGCTATTGGTAAAGGCGTGAGCGTCATGGAGATTGAGTGGGGTGTTGATACAGACGGAACAAATATTATTGAAAATATTGAATATGTGCATCCGAAGAAACTGGTCTGGAATAGTCAGACAGATGAGATGGAGATATGCACAAGAGAGTTTCCGTCAGGCGTGGAGCTTCCTGAAAACAAATTTGTGGTTCACAGATATAAAGCGAAGTCAGGACATACCAGTAGAAACGGAATCCTTCGAGTTGTTTCGTGGATGTATTTGTTTAAGAACTATGATGTGAAAGATTGGGTTGCATTCTGTGAAGTTTTTGGAATGCCACTGAGATTAGGAAAGTACAGTGCAGCAGCATCTGAAGATGATAAGCAAGCTCTTATGAAGGCGGTTTACGAATTAGGAAGTGATGCAGCCGGGATTGTGCCGGATACAACCCTGATTGAGTTTATCGAAAGTCAGAAAACAACAAGTGTTGAAATATATGAGAAGCTTGCAAGATATTGTGATGAACAGATAAGCAAGGCGGTGTTAGGACAAACGCTTTCCTCTGATTCCGGAGGCGGTTCTTACGCACAAGGCAAGGTACATAATGAAGTCCGACATGATTTGACAGTTGCGGATGCAAAAGCACTGGCTGTCACAATCAGAAGGGATATCATCAGACCTTTGGTTGAATACAACTTCGGTTATAACGTGGATATACCATTTTTTACGTTTGACTGTCAGGAAGCGGAAGACCAAAAGGAAACTGTTGATATATATAAAACCCTAGTGTGCGATATGGGATTAAAGATTCCGGAGAGCCACATATATAAAAAGTTCAACATTCCAAAGCCGGAAGATGGCGAGAAGGTGTTAGAACCGAATACAATCAACCGAATGCAACAGCCGACACCAACAGACGGAGCAATGGTAACACACAGCTTGAAAAATAGTGACGATGCAGAGCAGAGTCAAATTGATGGAATGGCTGCACGAGCAATGAAACAAGCTGAAGGTGCTTTTCGTGAAATGATGAAGCCGGTTCTTAATATTGTTGACAAAGCAGATGACTTAGAAACGCTCCGGGAGGCTCTAAAGGATGAAAAAGAAATCAAGAAACTGTATGAACAGATGGATTCTCCTGAATTGGAAGATATCTTGCATCAGGCAATATATTTGTCGGAGCTGATAGGAAGGAGTAAAGAATGAGTGAAGTTGCCTACGGACTTACTGGTGACTTCATCTTCAAGGAGGCAGTTGCGTTCCTGAAGAAAAAGACGCCACTGACCGCTTCAGAATACAAGATGATTGACGAAGAGAGCAGAGCAAAGGCTTTTACTGTATCAGGATATACAAGCCTTGAAGTTTTGCAAAAGTTTCTTGATGAGCTGACCGATGCTTGTGAGAATGGCAAAACCAAGAAGGAATTTATGGATATTATGAATGACTTTTTGGAACGTAATGGATACGAAGGTCTGAATCCATTCAATGCAGATGTAATATTCAGAACGAATATGCAGACTGCATATAATGCAGGGCATTACAAAAGTATGACCAATCCAACTACCAAAAAATTACGCCCCTTTTGGAAATATGTCACAGCAGGAGATGGAGAGGTTAGAGATTCCCATGCGTTGATGGAAGGAAGGATATATGCAGCGGATGATCCAATATGGAACGTGTGGTATCCACCAAACGGATTCAGATGCAGATGTACTGTGGTCAGTTTAACAAAAAGTCAGGTGGAGCGTTCGGGCGAACCAGTAAGCACAGAACCACCTTATGATGTGGATTATTCAACTGGTGAGATTTTATATCAATATCCGGATAAAGGGTTTTCAAACAACCCGGCAAAGGATACATGGAAGCCTGACTTGTCAGGTACGGATTCCAACTTGAAGAAAGCATACAAAGAGAGAAATAGTAGCAAACAATCCCGAAACGCAAAATAAGCGTCTGTGGCGGTTTTTTAGAATACTAGGGTAAATTTCCCCACCCCCAAACTGTTTAATGCGTTATAACGCGTTATAACGCTATTAAAAGGGCAAATAAAAAGGAGATGATTATGTGAAGGGAATTGTAATATGCTCCGGTGGCATGGTAGATGTCGGAAATGTACCGGAGGAGATTAAGATTCTACCACTCGGACACGTGCATTCACAGAAAGGTGATTTTGAGGTGGATGATGAGAGCGTCAAAATGATCTGCGAACAGTTCAAGAGCAGAAATTTGGATCTCGTCATTGATTATGAACACCAAACGCTGAAGGATATGCAGGCTCCGGCAGGTGGTTGGATTGAGGAAATTTATAAGGGAGAAGATGCGATAATCGCAAAAGTCAAATGGACAGACCGAGCGAAAGAATATCTCAAAAATAGAGAATATCGTTATCTGTCTCCGGTTGTCATAGTCAGAAAGAAGGACAGAAAAGCAACATCTATCCAGTCTGTGGCTTTGACAAACACCCCGGCTATTGATGGAATGTTCGCACTTGTAAATTCCGTTGATATAGCAAATTTAGAAGAAAACGAGGAGGAAACGCAAATGGACATGAAGGAATTAGCAGCTATGCTTGGTCTTCCGGAGGATGCGACTGAGGAAGATATCAAGAAAGCACTCGCAACAGCAAAGGCAACGATGGAAGCAAACAAAGCCAATGATGACAAGAAGGATGGCAAGCAGGAGGGAGAAGGTTCAGGAGATACTGTTCCGGTGGCAAATTCTGTGGTGCTTTCGCTTCTTGGTTTGGAAAAAGATGCAAAGACAGAAGATGTTGCTGCTGCTGTTATGGCACTTAAGGCAGGTACCGGAAATGATGAGATTCTTGCATTAAAGGAAGAATTAAAGGAACGCAATGCAGAGGACATGGTGCAGATGGCTCTGAAAGAGGGCAAGATTACATCCGCACAAAAGGAATGGGCGAAAGCCTATGCTCTCAGTGATAAAGAGGGATTTAAGTCTTTTGTTGATAAGGCTCCGGTGGTTGTTCCCCAGGGCAAGATGGAACTCAAGGATGCTCCGACAACTGGTAAGCAGGATTATGATGTGGCAATCCTGAAGAATTGTGGCATCACAGAGGAAGATGCTAAGACTTATTACAAGGAGGACTAAACGATGGACAGAGTAGGTAATCAGAAGCTGAGTGGTATGGATATCAACATACCAGTAGCAGCAAAAGGAACTATTACTGAAGCAACGATGGTTGCAATCAATGCAGATGGATATGCAGTTCCGGCATCGAAGGATGCGGAGCTTGTTGTAGCAGGATGTGCGTTGAGATACACAGACAATGCAGCCGGAGAAGCTGGTGCGGTTAGTGTACCAGTTAGAAGAGGTGTGTTTGTTTGGGATAACGATGGAACTATTAAAGAAACAGATCTGTACAAGGATGCGTATGTGTCAGATGAGAGAACTGTTACAATCACAGCCACAGATTCATGTAAGGCAGGAAAGATTCTTGCAGTGGATGCGGATGGCGTGTCAGTAGAGATGTTATAGGAGGTATGAACAATGATTGTAAATCAGGCAAATTTAAGAGGCTTAAATGTAAGTTATTCAACAGCATACAACAAAGCCTTTGAAGGTGTAAAAAGCAATTATGAGAAGATTGCGACAACTGTACCAAGCACAACAGCAGAGACAAATTACAAGTGGCTTGGACAGATTCCACAGATGCGTGAGTGGATTGGTGACAGAGAGATTCAGAAGTTGGCAGCACATGGTTATAGCATCACAAACAAGAAGTTTGAGATGACCGTATCTGTTCCAAGAGATGACATCGAGGATGACCAGTATGGTGTTTATACACCGCTTTTCTCTAATATGGGTGAAGCTGCTGCACAGCATCCGGATACACTTTGCTTTGATGCGTTAAAGGCAGGATTCACAGAGAAGTGTTATGACGGAAAGCCATTTTTCGCAGAGGATCATCCTTCAGGTGAGGGTGGAAAGAAAAAGGTAAGCAATATGTCACATGACAAATTGGACGCAGATGCTTATGAAGAGGCGAGAACAGCTATCATGAGCCTTACTGGTGATAAGGGCAAGAGTCTTAACCTTGTACCTAACTTATTGGTGGTATCCCCGGCAAATGAGAAGGCTGCACGTTTGATTCTTAAAGCAGATCAGATTGATGGTACAACCAATGTCTACAAGGACACCGCTGAGTTACTTGTGGCAACAGAGCTTGCAGATAAGCCGGATGCATGGTTCTTGTTAGTAACCAATCGTTTCTTGAAGCCAATTATCTTCCAGAAGAGAAAGGCAATCAAAATCACTTCTCTTACAAAGGATGATGATGAAAACGTATTCATGAGAGATGAATTCGTTTGGGGTGCAGATGGACGTTCTAATGCCGGTTATGGATTTTGGCAGATGGCTTATGGCTCAGATGGTACTGAGGAAGCACAGGGTTAGGATGGTGAGATAGATGGCATATTGTACTGTTAGCGATGTCTTGGAAATGCTTAAGGCGGATATGATGAATGTGATTATCGGTGATGATTACATCGAAGATGAAGAGGAACGAATCAAAGCCATTACGCCACTAGCGGAACAAGCTGTTGAAGATGCGGATGCGGAAATTGACGGTTACCTTGCGAAGCGGTACAATGTACCATTTTCCAAGACACCGAAAGTAATCAATAAATTTGCAAAAGACATTGCACTTTATAACTTGATATCCCGAAAAGGTGTGGATGAAAACGAGCGTGAGAAAACGTATTTAACGAGATATAACGCAGCAATAGCATTCCTTACCAAAGTTGCCGAAGGCAAAATTGACATCGGGATTCCTGAAGAACATACAACAGAGGATGCTGCTAGAAATGGCTTTTCAATGAAAAGTTCAAGGCGTACATTCACGAGGGAAAGCATGAGAGGTTGGTGAGGAGATGTCTTCCGTTTCAGTAAGGATAGATGGAGAAGTGGAGGAGCTGCTTGCTAAACTGGAGCAAATGTCAGGCATTGACAAAGCCGGAGTAATGAACGCTATTGCGGAAGGTTTGAGAACTTCCACTGTGGAAAGATTTGGTTCGGAGGAATCTCCGGAAGGAACTAAGTGGAAGCCATCAATCCGGGCAACGCAAAAGGGTGGCAAGACGCTCACAAAATCAACAGCACTGAAAACTTCGATAAAGGCAAAGGCAGATAGTACCGGTGCAGCTGTCGGAACTAACTTGATATATGCAGCAACCCACCAATTTGGTGATGAGAGAACAATCAGGGCAAAGAAGAGTAAATACTTGAAGTTCCAAATTGGAGGAAAATGGGTAAGTGTACCATCTGTCCGGGTAAATATTCCGGCAAGACCATTCCTCGGAATCAGCGAAGCGGATAAAGAGGAAATTAAGGCTATACTGGACGAGGTATTTGAGGAATAGCAGATGAAGATAGAAAGAGATTTTTTAGTAAAGACACTAAAAGAAGCAGGAATTCATGGAAAAATACA
>JAZQBI010000046.1:0-5984 GCA_045545635.1 Clostridia bacterium
GCAATAAGGGGACCGAAGTCTGTCATAGCACCTACACCTATAAAGATAAGGCAGGGATAGATACCGAGCTTAACACCGAGGTAGAGTATATCTATAAGACCGGGAGTTACCGCATTGGAAGCATTGAAAAGCTCCCAGTGAACATGACCGTCTGCAAAAAGCTCTTCGTGGAACATATCCGCACCCATAAGGTTTGTAAGAAGCATACCGAATGCAATGGGGAGAAGAAGAAGAGGTTCAAACTTTTTGACAATAGCAAGATAAAGAAGCAGGCATGCAATAAGTATCATTATTACAGATGGAATGTTTGTCCTGGAAAATCCTGTCTGCAAAAGGAAGTTCTTTACAGCATCAGCTTTAGATACAACCTGCTCTGCCAGTACATCCTCGTGATATACTGTAGCAATCTGTGTGTTCATAGCCTCTGTAATGGTATATACACCGGTAGGCATATACTGAACGAGAATGTTTACCTTGGGAGCTTTGTTGCCACCCTCAGCAAATATCTGTTCCGAAAGTGTGATTTCCTGACCTGCGCCAAGCTCAACCTCTGCTGCGGCACCGCCTCTTCTGGACTTTGTAATCTGACCGCCGTTGTGGAAGTTAAAGGATACATTTTCGTCACCGTCGAGCATATAGTATGCGGCATAAGTTTCCTTGCTTCTGTTGGCAATAACAAAAGTGAGAACATCGCCTTCATACTTTGCTGATTTTACATATACTGCACTTTTACTGCCATCCTCGGCATCGGGATACTGTTCTTTTAATGTTGTATAGCCTGCAGGCTGAGCTTGCTCGGCCTGGGCACTAAGTAAAGCCTCAATTTCTTCCTGAGTGAGCTCTGCTTGTTCCTCCGTGTTTGCCTCAGGCTCGGCAAATACTGTGAATGCAGAAAAAGCAAGCATCAAAAGAAGAAAAAGAGAAAATATTCTTTTCATCATTTTGTTTTCCTCCGACAAATTTAATTATGCAATTGTGCAAAGAAGTGTGCCGTTGGAAACAGAAGCGCCCTCAGCTACACAAACAGATGTAACTACGCCGTCAGCACCTGCCATAATTTCGTTTTCCATCTTCATAGCCTCAAGAATAAAGAGAACCTGTCCCTTGGAAACCTTGTCTCCGTTTTTAACCTTAACGGAGAGGATTGTTCCCTGCATGGGAGCCTTGATTTCCTCGCCTTCGCCTGCGGGAGCAGATGCGGAAGCCTGTGCAGGAGCCTCTGCGGGAGCCTGTGCAGGAGCAGCAACGGGAGCTGTCTGTGCAGCCTTTGCTTCTTCCTCGCTCATAAGTTCTATGGATATTGCATATTCTGTTCCGTTTACATTAACCTTGTAAGTTTTCATAATAATAATTCCTCCTTAAATTTTCTAATCTTAAAGTTTTTTGAAAGATGTTACTCTGATATTGGAGACATCCTCTCCAAGTTCTTCTGCAATTACTGCACAGGTTGCGGCAATAATTTCGTCTCTGTTGGCAATGGGTGCACCCTGTCCTGAAGGTGCGGATGCCGCAGACTCTTTGGCAGGAACCAATGCACGGCATACGGCACTCATAGCTGTGGTTATTATTATAAGTGCTATAAGACCAAAGAAAACAGTGGCTATACCCATAATGCATACAAAAGCTATGCTCATAGTCATCCTCCTTTCGATGTGTTATTTACGATAATGGTGTTGACACAAAATGTCAACACTCCAATTTTACCCTCATTTGAGATATTCTACAGATATCCTTTTATTCCTTTGTGCAATTTGAACAATTCGTATCAAAATACCCCTCTAAATTCAAAAATCTTTCAAAATTCTGAAGCTCTTTGGGTACAATGTCCTTTAAATCTGCCGTATCTTTGAACCGCAGTGCACAAAGAAGCCTTTCCTTGTCTGATATATCAGTTACCGCCCAACGGGCACCACGCAGGTCTGCCGTATTGAGGAGAGATTTTCCTATACCGAATTCCAGAGAGAAATCCGCAAACTCATCCTTTATATAAATGCCAAGTATTGTGCAAATCTCATCACAAAGCTCCATGACACCTGCACCCATAAGGGTATTGCCGTCTGTCATAACCATAACGGTTGAGCTATCGGGAATATCTATTCCAAGTTCATTTTTTACATATTCAAAATTTTCTTCAGGTTTTATTGTCAGCATTTTTTCAACCTCATAACTTCCGTTTTTGTAAGATGTCTCCACTTTCCTACATCAAGATTTCCCATTTCTATTCCGTCAAAAGCCACACGCCTCAAAGCTACAACACTGTGACCTACTGCATCACACATCTTTCTTACCTGACGGTTTCTTCCCTCATGGATGCATATTCTCACAACTGTGGTGTTTCGTCTGTGCTCAATAACCTCTGCCTCGGCAGGGGCGGTTTTTCTTCCGTCTATATACACTCCTGCCTTAAGCTTGTCCACGGCTCCGTGATACATAATGCCTTTAACCAGTGCCTCATAGACCTTTTCTTTTTCATACTTGGGATGAGTGAGCGAATATGCCATATCTCCGTCGTTGGTAAGGAATAGCAGTCCCTCGGTGTCATAGTCCAGTCTTCCCACAGGATAAAGCCTTTCGGGTATGTCCTCCACAAGCTCCATTACCGTGTGTCTTCCCCTGTCATCGGTTACCGAGGTAATGTAACCTGCCGGTTTATTGAGCATTATATATATCTTTTTTTCATCGGGACTTACTTTTCTGCCGTCAACACACACCTCATCGCCTTGTGCAACCTTTGTGCCCATACCGGTAACGACCTGTCCGTTAACAGTGACTCTGCCCGAAGCTATAATCTCCTCCGATGCCCGTCTTGATGCCACGGAACACAGAGCAAGATATTTCTGAAGTCTCATTTCTTCCATAGAGTTTAAATCCTTTTCTCAATAGTATAGTCATTTTAATTATAATGTAAGTATCGGTTTTTTTCAACCCAAAAAACCATTTAGTCTTGAATTTATTCCCTCAAAGTGATATTATCTTCTATATAATAAATTATTCAGGAGAAAATGCTATGAGAATGAGAAGAAAAAAGCACAGAGAAGAACGCATCGACGCCTGCTCTGAGCTTCTTATTGCAAATATTGAAGATTACAAAAATGACATAAAACAGGTTTTTGGCGATGACAAACCCCTGAGACTTGAAATCGGATGCGGAAAGGGCAAGTTTATACTGGAGACAGCCATGCAGAACCCTGACATAAACTTTATTGCAGTGGAAAAATGCTCGGATGTACTGGTGCTTGCACTGGAAAAGATTAAAAATGCAGGACTTACCAATGTCCGTTTTGTTGAGGGTGATGTAAATCAGCTCTCCTGCCTTGATACAGTAAGCAAATTTGAGGTTATATACATCAACTTCTGTGATCCGTGGAAAAAGAGCGGATATGCGAAAAGACGTTTAACCCACGCAAACTTCCTTTCTCTATACGAAAAATGGCTGGAAAAGGATGGTGCAATACACTTCAAGACCGACAACCAAATGCTTTTTGAATTTTCCTTAAATTCCTTTTCCGATTACGGTCTGCGGCTCAAAAACATTACTCTTGATCTGCACAACAGCAAATTTGAGGGCAATGTTATGACCGAGTACGAAACCAACTTTACCAATCTCGGTCAGCCTATTTACCGTTGCGAAGCTATTTACCAAGGAAAAAATTCCATATAATTTCAAACGAATTTGGAGTTTTCCTCTCTACCACCTCATCCGCACCAACGGAGGCAACAAATTCCGCAGTATCAATAAGCTCTCCGTCTGCATAGATTTCTGCAGTTGCCACAGTGTCCCCTTTTTTTATGGGAGCACTAACTATGGATGGCAATTTAACTAAAGTTACATATTTTGTTCCCTCTGTGCAGGGAATATCCACAGGAGCCCGACAAACTGCGTCGAGCTTCTTTTTTGTGCCGTTTTTTATGCTTACACTGCCAAGGCTATCCCCCTCTTGAAACACATTTTTGAGCTTGATTTTCGGATATGCCGTATCCATCATTTTTATATGGTCATTCCAGTCATCGGGGGCATTGAGGGTTACTCCTACAAGGGTTACACCGTCTCTCTCACAGGCAGAAACAAGACATCTTCCGGATTTTTTTGTAAATCCGGTTTTTACACCGATACACCCATCCATACGCCTGAGAAGCTTGTTGTGATTGGTGAGATAACGTTTTCCCTCAGGGCCGGTAACCGTGGTCTGATATGTAGATACGATTTTTCTGAATATGTCATTTTTCATGGCATATGCCGTAATAAGGGCAAGGTCATAGGCGGTGGTATAGTGCCCCTCTTCATCAAGTCCGTTAGGATTTTTGAATTTGGTATCCACTGCACCTATTTCTTCTGCCTTTTTGTTCATAAGGGACGCAAATTCCTCTACTCCGCCCGAAACCGCACAGGCAATTGCCACTGCCGCATCATTTCCCGAACTTAGCATAAGACCGTACACAAGCTCTTCCAGAGTCAGATTTTCCCCTTTTGTCAGGTACATGGATGAACCCTCCACACCAACTGCTCTGTCATCTACCGTAACTGTTTTGTCAAGATTGCCTTCCTCCAGAGCACACAGTGCTGTCATTATTTTTGTAGTGCTTGCCATAGACATCCTCTGTCGGGCATTTTTTTCATAAAGCACCTTTCCGAGACGGGCATCAATTACCACTGCGGATTTTGCAGAAATGTCTGCCCCCAAGCAAGTTGAGGGCAGCATACACAACACAAGTACAAATATACAAAAAAATCTTTTCACAATAATCTCCCCTGATGATTGATATTAAAGTATATTGCACCGCACCTCCCGTTATGCAATCAAAGAACCTGAGTTTTGAGACTTCCGTCACGGAAATAGTCATCAATTCCGTTGACTGTTGTTTCTGCAATATTTCCCAATGCCTCACGGGTGAGAAACGCCTGATGGGAGGTTATGAGTACATTGGGAAGGGATATAAGTCTTGCAAGCACATCATCCTGAACTATTCTTCCGGAGTGATCCTCAAAGAAAACATCGGATTCTTCCTCGTAAACATCAAGGCAGGCAGCACCGATTTTTTTATCCTTGATACCCTCAATAAGATCTTCTGCATCTATAAGAGAGCCTCGTGAGGTATTTAAGATAACTACTCCCTTTTTCATCATATCAATAGATTTTTTGTCAATCATATGGTAGTTCTCCTTGGTAAGAGGACAGTGGAGAGAAATTATATCGCTTTTTTTGAACAGCTCCTCCAGAGTGACATATTCTGCATCAAGAGATTCGTCGGGGTACAAATCGTAGGCAATGACATGCATACCAAATCCCTTGCAGATATCCATAAAAACTCTGCCTATTTTTCCTGTTCCTATGACTCCTATGGTTTTACCGAAAAGGTTAAAGCCTGTAAGACCGTTCAGGCTGAAATTGAAGTCCTTGGAACGGATATATGCTCTGTGTATCCGCCTTATTGATGTGAGAAGCATCCCTATTGTATGCTCTGCCACTGCATGGGGAGAATAAGCAGGTACTCTTATAACAGGTATTTTGTCCTTTGCCGCTTTCAGGTCCACATTGTTAAATCCTGCACAGCGAAGTGCAATAAGCTTTACCCCAAGAGAATGGAGTATATCGATTACCTCTTTTGTTACATCATCGTTTACAAAAACCACAACCGCATCGTAGCCTTTTGCCAGATGTGCCGTATCCTCTGTGAGCCTGGTTTCAAAATACTTGAATTTCATATTTTCCTTTTTTATTTCCTCAAAGGATTCCGTATCGTAGGGTTTTGAATCAAACATTGCTATTTTAATCATAAAATCACCGCTACTAGTTTTTGCAAAAAATTTCTGGATATACAAAAAGAGCCTGTCGAAACACAAAAAAGTTTCGACAAGCTCCTTTTTTATTTATTTACAATCTTTTTTAAAATCAATAATTAGAATCAAGAATGTAAATTGCTTTTACGCTGCTTCCCTTAGTAATTACAAGTACCTTGGAAGCACTTACTGCATCAACAACATC
>JAZQBI010000047.1:0-20093 GCA_045545635.1 Clostridia bacterium
AGCTGATAATATCCCGATAGCTGATGGTGTTTGCGTTATACTGTAACTCAAAATTTCACCATTGAACATATCGAGGAACGGGTCTAAATACAACTTCTTAATTACCATTCTGCCTTTGTTGTCTATCTCATAATACTTAAATTCAGTAGTATCAGTAGTTATCTTTTGATGTGGTACAGATGTATTAAAACGCCGGTTAATCCTGTTAGGTGCTATTCTACCAACATTACCCTTGTATGAATTATATCTGCGGTTTTTGCGAGTAAATGATGTGACTTGAAAACCTAATTTTTGCATAATTCTTTGAACTTTCTTTTTATTTACAAAAATCTTTCTGTTTCGTAATTCTCTATATACTCGTCTGTAACCGTAATCCTTGTTTTCGTTATGTATTTTAGTAATTTCATCTTCTAAATATTTGTCAGGATTTTCTCTATCAAACCGCTTTTGCCAATACATATATGTCGCCTTTGGAAAACCAATTATTGCGAGAACGTCTTTTAATTTGAATTGTCCTCGGAGACTGTGGACGATTCTCGCTGTTTTTTCAGAAGATCTTCCTCCTCTAAACGCAGTCTCCTCAACTCTTTTAAATATGCGTTTTCAATTCTTAATTTGAGCAATTCATTTTCAAGTTCTTTGATGTGTTCTGCACTCGTATCCACGAGCTTTTCTTCGGTGGTTTTAGAAATTTTCTTATTTTCACTTATATCCAAAGTTTTCTTACGACCTTTCTTTTTAGGTCTCAAGGCATCAGGTCCGGCAATTCTAAAATCATTTACCCATTGTCCAATTAATGATGGGGTACTTACACCTTGCGAAAGTGCTAATTCCTGATATGAGACTTCGCTTGATAGATACAATTCTACCACGGAAAGTTTGAATTGGAAAGAGTAATTCTTCTTTCGTCTTGACCGTTTTAACCCTTCTTTGCCGTATTCCTTGTATGTAGCACCCATTCTTTTAGTCTGACACTTGCAGGAATGTTGTGTTTTTTAGATAGATAATTATAACTACCCTTGCCATTTAGGTACTCCTGCACGACTTTTAATTTAAATTCATAATTATATTTAGCCATGAAAAAACCGACCTCCCAATCGTTAGATTTTAGGTCTAACTTTTGGGGGTCGGTTCAATTTACAGTCCCTATTTTTATTATATTCTTGCAACTCCGGTTTCTCTGGCAACCTTTATAACTGCCTCTGCAACCGCTGATGCAACTCTTTTGTCAAGAGGAGAAACAATGATATTTTCCTCACTTATCTCGGCATCGGGAATGAGCGAAGCCAACGCATAGGATGTGGCAACCTTCATTTCCTCATTTATGCACTTGGCTCTGCAGTCAAGAGCACCGCGGAAAATTCCGGGGAATGCAAGAACATTGTTAATCTGATTGGGGAAATCAGATCTGCCTGTTCCCACAACTCTTGCACCTGCTTCCTTGGCAATGTCGGGCATAATTTCCGGGGTGGGGTTTGCCATGGGGAACAGGATTGCATCCTCTGCCATGGATTTAACCATTTCCGGTGTAACGAGATTGGGAGCAGAAACACCGATAAACACATCGGTACCGCAAAGTGCATCCGCAAGGGTGCCTTTTTTGTTTTCAAGATTTGTAACCTTGGCTATTTCCTCCTGGGCAGGATTATTGTCGGGGCTTCCCTTGTATATAATACCGAATCTGTCACAGTATGTAAGATTCTTTACACCCATATTCATAAGGTGCTTTCCGATTGCAATACCGGCACTGCCTGCACCGTTTATAACAACCTTTACCTCGTCTATTTTCTTGTCTACAAGCTTTAATGCATTTATAAGAGCTGCAGCAACAACAATGGCAGTTCCGTGCTGGTCATCGTGGAATATGGGAATGTCGCAGATTTCCTTGAGTTTTGCTTCTATTTCAAAGCAACGTGGCGCGGCGATATCCTCAAGATTTACACCGCCAAAGCTTCCGGAAAGAAGATATATTGTACGAACAATTTCGTCAACATCTTTTGATTTTATGCAAAGGGGGAAAGCATCTACATCTGCAAACTCCTTAAACAGACTGCATTTTCCCTCCATAACGGGCATACCTGCCTCCGGTCCAATGTCTCCAAGTCCCAGAACTGCAGTTCCGTCTGTAACTACCGCAACAAGATTTGAGCGGCGAGTAAGCTCATAGGACTTATCAACATCCTTATTGATAACAAGACAAGGTTCGGCAACACCGGGTGTGTATGCCAACGATAAGTCTTCTTTTGAGTCGATTTTTGCGCGGGAAACTACTTCTATCTTTCCCTTCCATTCATAATGCTTTTTTAATGATTCCTGTCTGATATCCATTTTTTAATCCTCCCAGGGAAATTTATACTGTGTAAGTCCAAGCTCGTCTCTTACTGCAATTATTTCTTTCTGTACCGATTCATTAATGGGCACACCGTCTTTTCTTGCAAGGCGGATTTCGTATTCCTTTTCCCCTGCTGTATAAATGCGTTCTGCGTCAGGTGCCTTTTTGGAAGCACGCATACTGCGGCAGATGTCTCCTGCCTTTTTGCGGGCAATGTCCTCTCCCATAAAGTGGTCGGTGTCTATTGCGATAAACCAATGACCTAGCTGATAGGGACGGATATTTCCGTTTTCATCCTTTCCGTCAAGGTCTTTTCCATATGCTCCATCCTGAAGAATGGAGGAGAAAAACTCAACTGCAAGTGCAAAGCCGTAGCCTTTGTAGCCGCCCAGAGCTTCACCTATTCCGCCGAGAGTTGTAAGTGCTGCAGTGCCTGAACGGATTTTCTTTAGTGCAACTCCTGCATCACCCTCAATCGCCTCACCGTCTGTTCCGATGATTGTGCCGGGGTGAACATCCTCACCTATTCTTTCATAATATTCAACCTTGCCGTTCTGAGTGATTGATGTAGCACAGTCAAAGTTAAAGTCAAACTCTTCATCAGTGGGAACACCTATTGTAAAAGGATTTGTTCCAAACATTCCCTCTACACCGTGAGTTGGTGCAACAGAGGGGCGGGCATTTGTACCTGTCATACCGATACATCCTGCTTTGGTTGCCATGGATGAATAGTAGCCTGCAATACCGTAGTGGCAGGAATTTCTTACAACTACCATACCCATACCGTATTCCTTTGCCTTTTCTATTGCCATAGTCATTGCCTTATGGCCTATTACCTGTCCCATACCGTGATGACCGTCTACGACGGCAGTTGTGGGTGTTTCCTTTATAATTTCAAAATTTGTTACTGCCTGCTGAATACCCGCCTTGATACGGTCAAGGTAAACGGGCTTGAATCTGTTTACTCCGTGGGATTCAATACCCCTTTTGTCCGATTCAAGAAGCACATCGGCACAAATTTCTGCATCCTCTCTGGGTATTCCGTAGCCTACAAAAGCATCAATTACAAAATTTGTAATAGTATTCCAGTCAACTATGTTTGTCTTTGCCATTTCAATCTCCTCCGGTTTTGTTTCATAAAGAAAAAGAGTGCACCTATCCCTATTAAATAAGTGCACTCCAATACTCCACGCAATATTATTCTATTACAATTTTTTGCCTTTGTCAATAGCAATTTAAAAAAAGCCAACGAAGTATAAACTTCGTGGCTTTTTTAATTATGATTTATTAAACCAATTCAATAATTGCCATTTCTGCAGCATCACCGCGTCTGGGTCCTAACTTAAGGATTCTTGTGTAGCCGCCGTTTCTGTCTGCATATTTGGGAGCAAGCTCCGCAAATACCTTTGTAACAACATCTTCCTTAGTGATGTAAGAAAGAGCCTGTCTTCTGGAATGCAATGTATTTGTCTTGCCTAATGTAATCATCTTTTCTGCCATGCATCTTGTTTCTTTAGCCTTTTCAACGGTTGTTTCGATTTTACCGTTTTCAAGGAGAGATGTAACTAAGTTTCTGAGCATTGCATCTCTGTGGTCAGAAGCACGACCGAGTTTTCTTGTACCGGGCATTAGATAAACCTCCTTTGTACTTGTTTTTAAACCTTATTTATTAGATTTATTCGTCATATTCCTTAGAGAATTCAAGACCGAGTGTCTGAATCTTGTTCACGACTTCCTCGAGAGATTTCTTACCGAGGTTTCTGACTCTCATCATTTCAGCTTCGGACTTGGAAACCAAATCTGCAACTGTGTTTATTCCTGCTCTCTTAAGGCAGTTAAACGAACGAACAGACAAATCGAGTTCTTCGATTGTTGTTTCCAGTACCTTATCCTTTGTTTCCTCTTTGGTCTCAACCATAATATCGGTGTTTGCGATATCATCGGAAAGATCTGTAAAGAGGTTCATGTGCTCTGTTATAATCTTGGAGCTTAAGGAAAGTGCATCCTCCGGAGCAATGGTACCGTCTGTAAAGATTTCTATTGTGAGCTTGTCGTAGTCGGTTATCTGACCTACACGGCAGTTTGTTACTGTGTAGTTAACCTTGTCTACGGGAGAATATACGGAGTCAACGGGTATAACGCCGATTGCACTCTGATATTTTTCCTTGTTCTTCTCGCTTGTAACATAGCCTCTGCCGTTTTCGAATACGATTTCCATATAGAGTCTTGCCTTATCGCTGAGTGTTGCGATGTGAAGGTCTCCGTTTATGATATCGATTTCGTGGTCGGTAACTATGTCTTTTGCAAAAATCTCACCTGCACCGTTTGCTTCAATGTAAACGGTCTTAGGTGTATCGGTATACACCTTTGCAATAATTCTCTTTACATTGAGAATTATCTCGGTAACATCCTCCTTAACGCCGGGGATAGTGGAGAATTCGTGAAGAACTCCTTCTATCTTAACGCTTGTGGGAGCGGCACCGGGAAGTGAAGATAAGAGTACTCTTCTAAGTGCATTACCCAAAGTGGTACCATAGCCTCTTTCAAGAGGTTGAACTTCAAATTTAGCGTAACTGGGGTCGAGCTTGTCATCGACTCTTTCAAGACCCGGTTTCACCATTTCTATCATATTTTAGCCCTCCGTTCAAATACCATAATTACTATACTTATGAGGGTAGCCTTATTATTTAGAATACAACTCGACGATGAGATGTTCTGCGATGTCTAAGTCGATGTCGTCTCTCTGAGCCAAAGCTACAACCTTTGCCTGCATGGTGTTTGTGTCAAGGTCAAGCCACTTGGGAACAGCCTTGCCGTCTGTCTGCTCTAAGATATCCTTAATCTTGGGGAGGCTTCTGCTGCCTTCCTTGAGTGCGATTACTTCGCCGGGCTTAACGAGATATGAAGGAATGTTAACCTTCTTACCGTTAATCTGGAAGTGACCGTGAACAACAAGCTGTCTTGCTTCTGCTCTGGAAAGAGCAAATCCAAGTCTGTAAACAACATTGTCAAGACGGCTTTCAAGTACCTGCAGGAGGTTTTCACCTGTTACACCGCTCTTCTTGTTAGCTATTTCAAAATAGTGAGCAAACTGGCTCTCCAATACACCATAGTATCTCTTAGCCTTCTGCTTTTCACGAAGCTGCAAGCCATATTCGGAAAGCTTCTTTCTCGCCTGACCGTGCTGGCCGGGAGCATATTCTCTCTTGTTTAATGCGCACTTTTCGCCGTAGCATCTGGAGCCCTTCAAAAATAACTTCTGACCTTCTCTTCTGCAAAGACGGCATACCGCGCCTGTATAACGTGCCATGTATTACACCTCCTCTAAAATCAGACTCTTCTTCTCTTAGGCGGTCTGCAACCGTTGTGAGGAATCGGAGTTACATCTTTGATCATTGTTACTTCAAGACCTGCTGTCTGGAGAGCACGGATAGCCGCTTCTCTACCTGCACCGGGGCCTTTTACATAAACTTCTACGGACTTGAGACCGTGTTCCATCGCAGCCTTAGCAGCTGTTTCTGCTGCCATCTGGGATGCAAACGGTGTGCTCTTCTTGCTGCCTCTGAAACCGAGACCGCCGGAAGATGCCCAAGAAAGTGCATTACCCTGCACATCAGTAATTGTTACTATTGTGTTGTTAAAAGTGGAGCGAATATGAACAGCTCCGCGTTCAATGTTTTTCTTTTCTTTTCTCTTACGAGTTCTCTTAACCTGAGCCATTTAATTTCCCTCCCTCTTATTTCTTCTTGCCTGCGATTGTTCTCTTGGGACCTTTTCTTGTTCTTGCGTTGTTCTTGGTGTTCTGTCCTCTTACGGGGAGTCCTCTTCTGTGACGGAGTCCTCTGTAACAACCGATTTCTATAAGGCGTTTGATATCAAGAGCAATCTGTCTTCTTAAGTCACCCTCAACAGTATAATCTCTGTCGATGATTTCTCTGATTTTGGAAAGCTCATCTTCTGTTAAATCTTTAACTCTGGTGTCAGGATTAACTCCTGCTTCTGCTAAAATCTTGTTGGAGCTCTTTACGCCGATACCATATACATAAGTAAGGCCGTATTCAACTCTCTTTTCATTAGGTAAGTCTACACCTGCTATTCTTGCCATTAGCTTATTGCACCTCCTGTTTTGATATTTGCAAATAGTATATTTCATAACCAAAAGGGTTCACAGTTATCCTACTGTGCAGCCGCACCCTCACGGCTATAAGCCTAAATGAGTTCTTTTGCTGCTTTGCAGCATATGGGTTATTAGCCCTGTCTTTGTTTGTGCTTAGGGTTCTCGCAAATAACCATAATCTTGCCTTTTCTCTTGATTATTTTGCACTTTTCGCACATGGGTTTTACTGATGGTCTTACCTTCATTTTGGCTACCTCCTTATAAAACGTGCTTTAACTTAAATAAATCAACTAATTGTTATTGCAAAGTAATTATTTTGCTCTCCAGGTGATTCGTCCTCTTGTTAAGTCGTAGGGACTCATCTCAACTGTCACCTTGTCTCCGGGAAGGATTCTTATAAAATTCATACGAAGCTTTCCGGAAATGTGAGCAAGTATTCTGTGTCCGTTTTCAAATTCTACCTGAAACATTGCATTGGGCAGTGCCTCAATGACTGTTCCTTCCAATTCCAAAACATCCTCTTTTGCCAAGTACAAAACCTCCCTTTCTTATTATTCTGATATCTCGTTTGTATATCTCATAATGGAGTATCTTACCTCTTTGTTGGTAATCTTGCCTACTGTATGGAGCTTATTTACAATAAACTCATCCTTGTCGCCGGTAAGGGTTACATGCTTTATCTTCTTCTTTTTGGGAGAAGACACCTTACGTCCCTTGCCGTTACAAAGGTACAGGTAGTTATCCTCACAAGATATTACAATGAAACATTCGCCCGCATCTCTGCCTTTGGATGCATAAACAAATTCACCTTGATGAATATCCATATATTTATTCTACCTCATCACAAGCTGTCAGAAGAACGGGATCACCGTCGGTAATGAGGATTGTGTTCTCATAGTGAGCACTGAGGCTCCTGTCAAGAGTTACCACAGTCCAGTTATCCGAAAGAGTTGTTGTTTGATAGCCTCCGTAGGTTACCATAGGCTCTACCGCTATCGTCATACCCTTTACAAGTCTTATGCCCCGTCCGAAAGTACCATGATTGGGTATCTCCGGATCCTCGTGCATATCCTTGCCTATTCCGTGTCCGCAATAATTTCTGACAATTCCAAATCCGTTTTCTTCCACCATCTTTTGTATAGAGGCTTGAACTGAACCAAGTCTCTCTCCGTGGCGGGCATATTTAAGTCCTTCGAAGAAGCTTTGCTTTGTAATGTCTATGAGTCTTTGTGCTTCGGGATCGATACTGCCCACTGCAAATGTCCTTGCGGCATCGCCGTGGTAGCCATCCTTTACAGCACCGACATCAATACTTATGATGTCGCCGTCCTTAAGCTCTCTGTCGGAAGGAATCCCATGTATCACCACTTCGTTTACCGAAGCACAGATACTTGCCGGATATCCGTTGTAGCCCAGAAACGACGGTTTTGCTCCTTGACTTAAGATACATTCCTTTGCAATTTTATCCAATTCTCTGGTAGTAATCCCCGGCTTTATGTGTTTTTCCATTTCTTTCAGAACGGAGTGCACAATTCTGCCGGATTCTTTCATCTTTGCTATTTCGGTTGAAGATTTGATATATATCATAACATCTTCCCCCAAAATCAAAGACTTTGAAGAACTGCAATCACATTGTCTGTAGTTTTTTCAATAGTATCTGCAGATTGTACCGTCTTAAGCTTGCCTGTACCTGCAAAGTATTCCTTGAGGGGGGCTGTCTTTTCGTGGTAAACCTCGAGTCTTGAAAGAACTGTCTTTTCGTTGTCATCCTCTCTTTTAATAAGAGGAGCTCCGCACTTATCACATATGCCTTCCTTTTTGGGAGGGTTGTTGTCCACATGATAAGGTGTTCTGCAGTGACTGCATTCTCTTCTGCCGGAAAGTCTTCTCACTATGACATCATCTTCCACATCAAGAGAGAGGACCGCATCTACCTCTATGCCATTTTCTTCCATTGCTTTTGCCTGAGGGATGGTTCTTGGAAAACCGTCCAGAATAAAGCCGTTTTTGCAATCGCTGTTTTTGAGACGCTGTACTACCATATCTATAACAACGTCATCGGGAAGAAGAGCTCCTTTGTCTATATAGCTTTTTGCCATAAGTCCAAATTCGCTTCCTTCCTCAATAGCTTCGCGAATTATGGCTCCGGTAGATATCGCCGGTATGTTATATTTTTCACTGACTATTTCTGCCTGGGTGCCTTTACCCGCACCGGGTGCACCCATCACGATGAGTTTCATAATTAGTCCACCTGTCTATTATTCCAAGAATCCTTTATAGTGACGCATAAGCATCTGAGATTCTATCTGCTTTGTGGTTTCAAGTGCAACACCTACAACGATAAGGAGGGATGAACCGCCTATTGCATAGAAGTTGTAGTTAATAACCTGAGAAAGAATCATAGGAAGTACTGCAACAACACCTAAGAAGAGCGCACCGGTAAGTGTGATTCTTGTAAGAATCTTACTGATGTATTCGCTGGTAGGTCTTCCGGGTCTGATACCGGGAACGAAACCGCCGTTTCTCTTCATGTTGTTTGCAACCTCAACAGGATTAAACTGAATTGCTGTATAGAAGTATGTGAAGAACACTATGAGCAGGAAGTAAAGAACCATATACAGCCAGGATGTCTGAGTAAACAGACTCCAGAACTTACCCCAGAATGTAGCACCGGGTGTGTAACCCATAAAGCCCATTATTGTTGCAGGGAAGCTTAAGATACTCATGGCAAAGATTATCGGAATGACGCCTGCCATAGCTACCTTTATCGGAATATGTGTACTCTGACCGCCGTACATCTTTCTTCCTACCATTCTCTTTGCATACTGAACGGGAATTCTTCTCTCAGCATTGTCCATAAATACTACAAATGCAACCATAGCGAGAGATACAACAACAATTGCGATTATTCCCCAGATGTTGAGCGCACCGGCTGCAAAGTTCTTGGAAATCTGGCTTATTGTTGTAGGAATACCGGAAACGATACCTGCAAAGATTATTATTGAAATACCGTTGCCTACACCCTTTTCGGTAATCTGTTCACCGAGCCACATAAGAAATGCAGTACCTGCAGTGAATGTGAATACTACTGTGATGTATCCCCATACACCGGGAAGACTTACAAAGCTTCTGAGAGCAAAGTAAAGACCGGTTGCCTGAACAAAGGCAAGGATAACTGTACCGAAACGTGTCCATTTTGCAATAACTTTTCTGCCCTCTTCGCCTTCTTTGGAAAGTCTTTCCAAAGCGGGAATAGCAACTGTGAGAAGCTGCATTATAATTGAAGAGTTAACATAAGGGGTAATACTCATTGCAAAGATTGTAGCATTTGCAAAAGCACCACCGGAAAATGCATCAAGCATGGAGAACAGGTTATTGCTGCCTGAATCTCCGAGAAGGCTTGCAAGAGCACCCTCTCTTAAACCCGGAACCGGAATAAAGGAACCGAGTCTGAATATAAAAATCATAAGCAAGGTGTAAAGCATTTTGTGTCTTAAATCCGGGATTGCCCAGGCATTTCTAAGAGTCTTAAACACTTTACATCACCTCTGCCTTTCCACCTGCTGCTTCTATCTTAGATGCTGCAGTAGCTGTAAATTTTGCTGCTTTAACAGTAATCTTCTTGGAAAGTTCGCCGTTTCCGAGAACCTTAACTCCATCGAGCTCCTTGGAGATAATGCCGGCTTCTTTAAGAGCACAAGCATCTACTACTGCTCCATCTTCAAACTTGTTTAAATCAGAAACCTTAACCTCTGCATAAGTCTTTGCAAAAATGTTTGTAAAACCGCGCTTAGGAAGTCTTCTGTAAATAGGCATCTGTCCGCCTTCAAAACCGATTCTTACACCGCCGCCGGATCTTGCGTTCTGACCCTTGTGTCCGCGGCCTGCTGTCTTACCGTTACCTGAACCGTGACCTCTGCCCTTTCTCTTTGAATCCGTAGTGGAACCTTCAGCGGGAGTGAGTTCAAATAATTTCATCTAAGGCACCTCCTTTAAGATTTATATTTCTTCTACACTTACTAAGTGACATACCTTAGCTACCATACCTTTGATGGCAGGTGTAGCTTCGTGTATCTTTTCGTCTCTTATCTTCTTAAGACCAAGAGCCTTTACTGTTGCAATCTGATCCTTTTTGGAACCGATTATGCTCTTTGTCAAAGTAACTTTAATTTTAGCCATTTTAATTCCTCCTGAACTTTTATAACGCCACTAAAATCAACCGAGGAGCTCTTCTACGCTCTTGCCTCTGAGTGCTGCAACTTCCTCAGCAACCTTAAGGCTCTTAAGACCTTCGATTGTTGCGTTAACAAGATTGTTAGGAGTGTTGGAACGGAGAGACTTTGCTCTCACGTTGCGGATGCCGGCAAGCTCTAATACTGCTCTAACACCGCCGCCCGCGATAACACCGGTACCTTCGCCGGCAGGTTTCATAAGAACTCTGCCTGCGCCGAATTCGCCGATAACTTCGTGAGCGATTGTGGTTCCTACTCTGGGAACAGCTATCATATTCTTCTTTGCAGAATCAATAGCTTTTCTTACAGCGTCAGGAATTTCAGCAGCCTTACCTGTGCCTGCGCCTACATGACCGTCCTGGTCACCAACTACGACAAGAACACTAAATCTGAAGGTTCTACCGCCCTTTACAACCTTAGCAACACGATTGATGTTAACTATCTTTTCTTTTAAATCTAATTCGTCTGCATTAAATTTTACCATAAAAGCTTTTACCTCCTTATTAGAATTCCAAGCCGCCTTCTCTGGCGCCCTCTGCGAGTTCTGCAACTCTGCCGTGGTATACATAACCGCCTCTGTCGAACACAACTGCCTTTATGCCGGCATCGAGTGCTCTCTTTGCTACAAGAAGACCTACTTCCTTTGCAGCAGCCTTGTTGCCGCCGTAGCCAACCTTTTCTACGATTTCCTTATCAAGAGAAGAAGCGGAAACCAAGGTCTTGCCTGCTACATCGTCTATAACCTGAGCATAGATATTGCTAAGGCTTCTGTAAACATTAAGTCTGGGGCGATTAGGAGTACCGGAAATGTTTTTTCTGACTCTTAAGTGTCTTTTTATTCTCTGTGCATTACTGCTTTTCTTACTAATCATTTTTCTTTACTCCTTTCCTGGCTTATTTCTTAGCGCCGGTCTTACCTTCTTTTCTTCTGATTACTTCGTAATCATACTTGATACCCTTGCCCTTATAAGGTTCAGGCAATCTCTTTTCCCTTACAACAGCAGCAATCTGTCCTACGATCTGCTTGTCGATACCCTTAACTATGATAGTGTTGGGATCGGGAACTTCGAAAGTATAATCGTCGCCGTCTTCCATTTCAACAGGATGGGAGTAGCCCAGTGTAAGAACGAGCTTCTTGCCCTGCTTCTGGCATCTGTAACCGACACCGTTTATCTGGAGAGTTTTAGTGTAACCTTCTGTTACACCTACAACCATGTTGTTTAAGAGTGTTCTTGTAAGACCGTGAAGTGATCTGTTTTCTTTCTTGTCATCCGGTCTTTCTACGATAACCTCAGCACCTTCCTGCTTGAGTATCATATCCTTGTGAAGAACCTTAGAAAGTGTACCCTTGGGACCCTTTACGGTAACTTCGTTGTTTGCACCTATTTTAACTTCAACACCCTGGGGTATTGCGATAGGCATTCTACCAATACGTGACAATTAATTCACCTCCCTAATTCTTACCAGACAAATGCTAATACTTCGCCGCCGACATTTAACTTTCTTGCTTCCTTATCGGTCATAATGCCCTTGGAAGTAGAAATGATGGCGATACCAAGTCCCCTTAAAACTCTGGGGAGCTCATCTTTGCCTGCATATACTCTGAGACCCGGCTTAGATACTCTCTTTAAACCGGTGATAACCTTCTGTTTGTTGGCTGCATACTTGAGTGTAATCTTTATAACACCCTGCAGACCGTCGTCTATAACTTCATATCCGTTAATGTAGCCTTCTTCGTTTAAGATTCTTGCGATTTCGATCTTAAGCTTGGAAGCGGGAACATTTACAGATTCATGCTTTGAAGAGTTTGCGTTTCTGATACGTGTAAGCATATCAGCGATAGGATCTGTAATTTGCATGATGCTACCTCCTTTTATCTTAATTAAATCTTACCAGCTTGCTTTCTTAACACCGGGAATCTGACCCTTGTATGCAAGTTCTCTGAAACAGATACGGCAAATGCCGAACTTTCTGAGTACTGAATGAGGTCTGCCGCAGATATTGCATCTGGTGTATTCACGGGTCTTGTATTTCTGCACTTTTTGCTGCTTAACTTTCATAGAAGTCTTTGCCACTTGTGATTACCCCCTCTCAAGCCTTTGTAAACGGAGCACCCATAAGAGTGAGGAGCTCTCTTGCTTCTTCATCGGTCTTTGCTGTTGTAACAAAGATGATGTCCATACCTCTTATCTTGTCAATCTTATCGTAGTCGATTTCGGGGAATATAAGCTGTTCCTTAATACCTAAAGCATAGTTACCTCTGCCGTCAAAAGCGTTGGGGTTAATGCCTCTGAAATCTCTTACGCGGGGGAGTGCAATGTTGAATAATCTGTCTAAGAATTCATACATCTTGTCGCTGCGAAGTGTAACCTTGCATCCGAGATTCATACCTTCTCTGATTTTGAAGTTAGCAACGGACTTCTTAGCCTTTGTGATAACAGGCTGCTGACCTGTGATGGCAGCTAAGTCTGCAACTGCAGCTTCTAATGCCTTAGCGTTATCTTTAGCTTCGCCGACACCGATGTTTATAACAATTTTATCAAGCTTAGGAATCTGCATAGGGCTCTTGTAGCCATACTTTTCCATAAGAGCTTTTCTTACTTCGTTTTCGTATTTCGCTCTCATAACTGTCATGTGCGAAAATCCTCCTCTCTATTAGTCATCCAAAACTTCCATGCATTTCTTGCACATTCTGGACTTTGTGCCGTCTGCGAGAATCTTGTAACCAACTCTGGTCTTCTCACCGCACTTGGGGCAGCTGAGCATTACTTTGCATGCATATATAGGAGCTTCCTGATTAACGATACCGCCTGTTTCACCGGGTCTTCTTGCCTTGGTGTGCTTTGTAGCCATGTTTACGCCTTCTACAAGGACGGTTCTCTTATTTGCGCCTACGGACAATACCTTGCCCTTCTTACCTTTGTCCTTACCGGAGATAACAACTACATTATCACCTTTTTTGATATGAATTTTATTTTTCATAACCGTTACCCTCCTTACAGAACTTCAGGTGCCAATGATAAAATCTTCATATAATCCTTATCTCTAAGCTCACGAGCTATAGGTCCGAATATACGAGTACCTCTTGGGTTTTTATCATCTCTGATTATTACTGCTGCGTTTTCGTCAAATTTAATATAAGTTCCGTCGTTTCTTCTGAGGCCGTTTACAGAACGAACGATAACTGCCTTAACAACATCGCCCTTCTTAACAACACCGCCGGGTGTTGCTTTTTTAACGGAAGCAACAACGACATCACCGATATTGGCATATTTTCTTCTGGAGCCGCCGAGCACTCTGATGCACATGAGTTCTTTTGCACCTGTGTTGTCGGCAACCTTTAATAAAGTCTGCTGTTGAATCACTTGACTTCTCTCCTTCCTGTAAAATTACCGAGCTTTTTCAACAATCTCAACCAGTCTCCATCTCTTATCCTTAGAGAGAGGTCTGGTTTCCATAACCTTTACTCTGTCGCCGATTTTAGCAACATTCTCTTCGTCATGGGCCTTGAGTTTATAAGTTCTTTTAACGATTTTACTGTATAATTTGTGCTTAACGTTCTCTTTAATGGCAACTACGATAGTCTTTTCCATCTTATCGCTTATTACTGTGCCGATACGAGTTTTTCTGTAATTACGTTCCATATCTTATAGCTTCTCCTCTCTAATCAGGCAGTCTGATTTAATTCTCTTTCACGAAGGATTGTCTTTACTCTCGCAATTGTTCTCTTAACATCAGTAATTACTCTGGGGTTGTCGAGCTGATTTGTAGCATGCTGGAATCTAAGATTGAAAAGCTCCTTCTTTAAATCCTCTAATTTCTGATTTAATTCTTCATTTGTGAGATCTCTTATTTCATTGATTTTCATTTAGAATCGCCCTCCATTTCCTCGTCTTCGCGGACAACGATTTTGGTCTTTATCGGGAGCTTGTGAGCAGCAAGTCTAAGTGCTTCTCTTGCAACCTCCTCGGATACACCGCCTACTTCAAACATAACTCTGCCGGGCTTAACAACTGCTACCCAGTACTCGGGTGAACCTTTACCGGAACCCATTCGAGTTTCTGCAGGCTTTTCTGTTATGGGCTTATCAGGGAATATCTTAATCCAAACCTGACCGCCTCTCTTTGTATAACGAGTCATAGCTATTCTGGCAGCTTCTATCTGGTTGGATGTGATCCAGCAGGGCTCTAAAGCCTGGAGACCAAACTCACCGTAGCTAACCTTGTTACCGCGCATTGCCTGGCCCTTCATACGGCCTCTCATAACTCTTCTGTATTTAACTCTCTTAGGTAACAACATGATTATCTGCCTCCTTTGCTTCTTGGTCCTCTTCCCTTAGGAGCCTGAGGCTTAGCTTCTTTAGCTGTGAACTGCTCTTTTGCGTTCAAAACCTCACCCTTGTAAATCCAAACCTTAACACCGATCTTACCGTATGTGGTATCTGCTTCTGCAAAACCGTAGTCGATGTCTGCTCTTAAGGTCTGAAGGGGAATAGTACCTTCATGATAGTGCTCGCTTCTTGCGATTTCCGCACCGCCGAGACGACCGGAACAGGTAGTTTTGATACCCTTAGCACCCATCTTCATTGCTCTCTGCATTACCTGCTTCATAGCACGGCGGAAGGAAATTCTTCTTTCGAGCTGAGCGGCAATGTTTTCTGCTGCAAGCTGTGCATCAACATCTGCATTTCTGATTTCGATGATGTCGATGATAACATTCTTCTTTATAAGCTTTTCTACAGCAGCCTTAATCTTATCCTTTTCTGCACCCTGCTTACCGATGAGGATACCGGGCTTTGCAGTGTGGATATGAATTCTTACCTTATCGTCGCTTCTTTCGATCTCAATCTTAGAGATACCTGCTGCATAAAGAGACTTCTTAAGGTATTTTCTGATATTGTAATCTTCTACAAGATTATCACCGTAAGTTTTCTTGTCAGCGTACCACTTGGAATCCCAATCCTTGATAACGCCTACTCTTAATCCGTGGGGATGTACTTTCTGACCCAAGGTTATTCCTCCTTTACATTAATCTCTTTCTTTGAGAACGATAGTTACGTGACTTGTTCTCTTTCTGATTCTGAAAGCTCTGCCCTGTGCTCTGGGCTGTACTCTCTTTAAGGTCGGTCCCTGATTTGCAAATACCTCTGCTACGTAGAGCTTATCTACATCCATACCGTGGTTGTTTTCAGCATTTGCAATTGCGGACTTAAGAAGCTTTTCTACAATCTCGCTTGCTGCCTTAGGAGTAAGCTTTACGATTGCCATAGCTTCGCCAACATTTTTATTTCTGATTAAATCTATAACTGCTTTAACTTTTCTTGAAGAAATACGAGCATAGCTAACTTTAGCTCTTGCTTCCATGTTTTCCATGCGTGAATCCTCCTTCCCGGATTTTGAAAATTATTTTGTTAATTATCTTACGCCTGTGGTCTTGGCACCTGCATGACCTTTGAAAGTTCTTGTGGGTGCAAACTCACCAAGCTTATGGCCAACCATGTCTTCGCTTACATATACCGGAACATGCTTTCTTCCGTCATGAACTGCGATTGTGTGGCCAACCATGTCCGGGAATATAGTAGAAGCTCTAGACCAAGTCTTAACAACGATCTTCTCACCGGAACTGTTCATATCAATTATCTTCTTTAAAAGCTTCGCATCAACGAAAGGTCCTTTTTTAACTGATCTTCCCATTTAGAAAACCTCCTCCCAAATAATGGTTGTATATGAGATAATCACTTTTGATTATCTGCCTTTTCTTGTCTTTACGATATACTTGTTGGAATGCTTGTTCTTCTTGCGGGTCTTGTAACCGAGTGTAGGTTTACCCCAAGGAGTAACAGGTCCGGGCATACCGATAGGTGACTTACCTTCACCACCACCGTGAGGATGGTCGCAGGGGTTCATAACAACACCACGAACGGTAGGTCTCCAACCCATGTGTCTCTTTCTGCCGGCTTTACCGATAGAAATGTTAGCGTGGTCAACATTACCAATCTGACCGATTGTTGCTCTGCAGTTTAAGGTAACCATTCTTACTTCACCGGAGGGAAGTCTTACCTGTGCATAGCCGTTTTCCTTAGCCATAAGCTGTGCAGCGTTACCTGCAGCTCTTACGAGCTGAGCGCCTCTGCCGGGGAAAAGCTCGATATTGTGGATAAGTGTACCCACGGGGATATCGTTGATTTCCAAAGCGTTACCGGGTTTAATATCAGCATCGCTTCCGGAGCGAACAACATCGCCAACCTTAAGATCAACGGGAGCTATGATGTAGCTCTTAACGCCGTCTTCGTACTGGATGAGTGCAATATTTGCTGTTCTGTTAGGATCGTACTCGATTGTAAGAACATTTGCATTCATACCGTCTTTGTTTCTCTTGAAATCTATAATTCTGTATTTCTGTCTGTTTCCGCCGCCTCTGTGACGAACTGTGATTCTACCGTAAGAGTTTCTGCCGGCATTGCTCTTCTTGGGTTCGAGCAAGGATTTTTCCGGAGCAACCTTAGAAAGTTCTTCAAAGGTAGAAACTGTCATAAATCTGCGTGCGGGAGATGTAGGATTAAATTTTTTAATTGCCATTCCTTTTCACTCCTTAATTTCTAATAGGTTTATTACGCCATTCCGTCAAAGAACTCGATGGTCTTGCTGTCGGCTGTAAGAGTAACAGTAGCTTTTTTCCAGTCTGCTCTCTTTCCGAAAGTAGCACCCATTCTCTTAATCTTGCCGAGAACTCTCTGGGTAGTTACACTTTCTACCTTAACGCCGAAGATTTCTTCTACAGCTTTCTTTATTTCGATCTTGTTTGCACCAAGAGCAACCTTAAAGGTGTACTTCCTGCCTGCGGACTGATCCATACTCTTTTCAGAAATGATGGGTTTTATAATGATATCATACTTATTCATTATGCGTACACCTCCTCAATCTTGGATACAGCGTCCTTAGTAATAACCATTACATCATACTTCAATATGTCATAAACATTGAGGCTGCCCATAAATGTTGTTGCAACACCCTCGATGTTTCTTGCTGACTTAACAACGTTGTCATTCTTTTCGTTAGTAACGATGAGAGCCTTTGATTCAACCTTTAAGTTCTTGAGCATATTGCTGATGCTCTTTGTCTTGATTTCTGCAAGTGCTATATCATCTACTACGATAAATGCGCTATCGTTAACCTTGGAGCTAAGTGCACTCTTAAGAGCGAGAGCCTTGAGCTTCTTGTTAACAGAATATCTGTAATCTCTGGGCTTGGGACCTAAAGCGATACCGCCTTTAATCCACTGTGTAGCTCTTATGCTACCCTGTCTTGCACGACCTGTACCCTTCTGTCTCCAGGGCTTAATACCGCCGCCGCGAACTTCGGAACGGGTCTTTGTGCTCTGTGTGCCCTGTCTCTGGTTTGCAAGGTAGTTCTTAACTACTTCGTGAAGTACGCTTACGTTAACCTCGCAACCGAAAATGCTTTCATTTAATTCAATATCGCCAATCTGGCTACCTTCCATATTGTATAAAGCTACTTTAGGCATTGTTAGTCCTCCTTCCTTAGTCAATTACGCTTTAACTGAGTTTTTGATAGTTACAACGCCGCCCTTAGGACCGGGAACTGCACCCTTAACAAGGATGATGTTCTTTTCTGCATCTACCTTAACTACATCTAAATTCTGAACTGTTACCTGTTCAACACCCATGTGACCGGGGAGTCTCTTGTTCTTCATAACTCTGGACGGTGTTGAGCAAGCACCCATGGAACCAACGCCTCTGTGATAACCGGAACCGTGAGTCATAGGACCTCTGTGTGTGCCCCATCTCTTAACTGTACCTGCATATCCGTGACCCTTGCTGATGCCTGTTACATCAATCTTGTCGCCTTCTGCAAATATTTCGGCACTGATTACATCGCCTACATTGTAAGCGGAATCATGTTCGAGTCTGAATTCCTTAAGGAATCTCTTTGCCGCACCTGACTTAGCAAGGTGTCCTTTTTCGGGCTTATTGAGTGCCTTTTCTTTGGCATCAACAAAACCAACCTGGATAGCATTGTAGCCATCGTTTTCAACTGTTTTCTTCTGAATGACTGTTACAGGGCCGGCTTCAATTACTGTAACGGGAATTACGAGACCGTCTTCTGTGAAAATCTGAGTCATTCCGATTTTCTTTCCTAAAATTGCTTTCTGCATTTTAGCTTTCCTCCTATTATGGTTATTGGTTGAAGCTAAGGTGCCTCAACATGACCTGCTGATAACTTCGGGTATCAGCTCCCTTGGCGTGCGTGAGCACACGCTCATCAAGGCAGAAATTACATCTGCTTGATTTCGATATCAACACCTGCAGGCAATGTAATCTTGAGCAAGCTGTCGATAGTCTTTGCTGTAGGTTCTAAGATGTCGATAAGTCTCTTGTGAGTTCTCATTTCGAACTGTTCACGGGAGTCCTTATACTTGTGTACCGCTCTTAAGATTGTAACAACCTCTTTCTTAGTGGGGAGCGGGATAGGACCTGCAACCTTTGCACCTGTTCTCTCTGCAGTCTCAACAATTTTCTTTGCGGACTGATCGATTAACTGGTGGTCATAAGCCTTAAGCTTAATTCTGATTTTCTGACTTTTAGCCATGGATAGTACCTCCTTTTGATATTTCTTGGTGCCATTCCGGCAGTCATGAAAACTAACACCCTCCCGGGTGTGTCGTACTCAATGCATTATAAAACCCGGCAACCTAAGTCTACCTCAAGCTATCCGGGACATAATACACCTATATCAAGTGACTGTGCCGCCCGAATTCACGATCCGGACATTCTCCGTGGAAATTAACCGCAAAGTCCGTTACTTCCTGCGATTGGTAACCTCCCACATCATCGTATGTCATGCCACGCTTGATTATTATATAATAAATAGGTTGCCATTGCAAGCTTTTTTTTCTTTAGAGGGCATATTTTGGCTAAATTTTTAAAATTTCGTGAACTTTGTACAGTATCATTTGCTTTGCTTTGTGCAGTTTGTACATTGTTTTTAAGGAAATTCCGACATAATAACCTCTGCAAATGCCCATGATGCAAGGGTTTGAAAGACATTTGGATGAATTTTCGCCTTATGTAAACCTGCATTGCTGTCCTGTCGGAAATGTGGTTTTTAAACGTGTGTTGTATATAATAGGTAGAAAGTAGGAACAATTTTTTATACGCAGGGGAAACCTGCTTTAATCTGTTTTCAAAATACATTTCCATAATCAGTAGCTTCTTATTCCGCATTAAAAATACGGGGGATAAAAAGCAAAAAGAGAAAACCTCAAAATTACCGAAAATGCCGCTTGCACATAATCTTTTTCCATTATGCAAGCGGCATTTAATGAGGACAAGAGGCGAGACCGCCTCCTCCGCAATGGTCGGTAAAATTTTGAGGTTTTATATTTTTGATTT
>JAZQBI010000048.1:0-1961 GCA_045545635.1 Clostridia bacterium
AAAGCTCCGTCCAAAATTTGCGGTCAGTTGTTTCATAAACAGCGTACAAATTTTCCTGTCTTGCTTTGCTCGATATATAGCTGATTCTGCCTTTCACATTAGGCAGTTTTGACATCTGTATAAATGAATTTCTTACAATAGGCATAGCCCTCTTTCTTTGAAAAATGATAGCGACTTTTGCTATCGTGAGTGGATGCTTAGGCATCCGTTTACGAACCATCTGCCGTATCCGGCACAACCATAAATGCGACAGCATTTATAATTTACGCTTGCGTAAATTTGCCCCCTGCAAGGGCGAAATACACAGAGTATAAATCTCCGATTTGTGCGATGGGTGTATTTCGCTCTCAAACGCCGAGGGCTTGTGAGTGTAGTCCACCTCTGCCATTACGCCCTACCTCGACTTTCTCCTTGACTACCATATACAGGAGCGTGCCACGCTCCCGTCCTACACACCGAAGGATAAATTTTACCATCGGAAGCTCCGGCGCATTCCCACCTTTTCCAGATACTCCTGCCTTGCCTTTTCTCTTTCTTCCTCTGTTGGTGCGGTCTTATATTTTGTATATAAATCCCGCTTTACCATAGCTTCCAATTTTTCTTCCAAACCTTTCTTTATCTCCGGTAAAACAGCATCTATTTCCACCAAATGATATTTCAGTAGTGCAAAAAATAATTCCTCGGAAATCTGCACATTTTTCAATCTATCAATCCATCCTTTCCATCATCATCCATGACGGTTATGACGATAATGACGATATTTTTCACATCGACACCGCTATATAAAACACCGTCATAACCGTCATATATCGTCACACCTACGATTGCAATAATTCCAATTTTATGATTCGTCCGGTGCATTTTCTGTTGCTCTCATAACGGATACCATAATTCACATACAACTGCTCTGCTCCAATGTTTAATTTCCTTGTAAGTACATTCGGTTGCATATCCAAATCCGGCAGAAGCTGTAACAATTCCGAAGCTGTTCCGCACCACAATGGTTGCTCCTCTGATACCACCTTTGTAACGGCTTCCAGTACTGGATCAGCCGGCTCTTTCCAAAGTTCTGTTTCTGCCTTTGTCAGCTTCCACACACATTGCTCTCTGTCAAAATCAAGGAGCAACCGTTGGTCTTGCTGGTCACGCCCAGCCACCTCTAACACAGCCTTGTTATCCGTTCTCTTCTCCTTCTGCATGACAAATGCTCCGTCCGCAGCTCCCAGCAATCCGTTAGTGCCGGAAATCATATCGAAGCTGTCAGAGGACTCCATCTTTCTTGTGTGGTGTACCACCAACAGACAGATACCATGTTCGTCACTAAAGGCTTTCAACTTGGTTACAATCTCATAATCGCTTGCGTAGCTGAATTTATCTCCACCAACTTCCCTTACCTTCTGCAAAGTATCAATGATAATCAGCCTTGCGTCCGTATGCTCTTTTACAAACTGCTTTAATTGTTCTTCCAAGCCCTCATTTAAGTTTTTGGACTGTGTGGCGAAGTAGAAATTTTCACTGCTTTCCATACCGAACATCCTTGATAAACGCTTCTGTAACCTTGCATAATCATCCTCAAGGGCAAGGTATAAAACTGTACCCTTTCGCACCGGATAATCCCATAAATCAAGCCCCATGCTTACATGGTAGCCAAGCTGTGCCATAAAGAAGGATTTACCTACTTTTGGTGCACCTACAAAGAGATAAGTACCTGCATATATCAGACCGTCCACAATCGGGATTTTAGGCGGATAAACCGTATCATAAAGCTCCGTCATGGATACCGTCTGTAATTCATCATTATTCTGCATTTTTTCTGACTCCACCGGACAACTTTCGGTGGCTTGCAGATTGCCCTTTGGGGGCAAATCTGCTATACTTTCCTTCTTGTTATTTACAAGTGGCTGCTTCCCATCTGCGACAACAGATGAAACCGGAGCAGTCGCTTTTACTTTTAAATTCAT
>JAZQBI010000049.1:0-3394 GCA_045545635.1 Clostridia bacterium
AATCTGTTGAGGATTATTCCGAAGATTCTGAAGTCAAAGAGTGGGAGCTGATGACCGAAGAAGATTATAACCGGAGTATACTGGCGAATACATCCATATATGCTGACTTCGGAGAATGGTACGACAACAAAGAAGCCAAAGTATTATGTGTGATAATCTAATAAGGTATAAAAGAGTGCAGCAGCACTCTTTTTTATTGCCGTATTTCCTTGATGATTCTATATATAAAGCCATAATTTGACTTATAAGCGATTAAATTCTATTAAATGATATATTATACCATTTCACTATATAAACCGCTCACAAGCTGAATATCAGCCGTATAAGCCTATATGCCATATATTAGCCTATCCTTATGTATCACTTATTCCTTTAATTGTACGCCTACTGCATACAATTGTCCGCCTACCGAAAACAGTTTTCAAATTTACAGGATTTTTAATTGAGGGTAAAAAAACGGACTCAATCACTATAGGTCAATCTGTTGTTTTTCTCTTTTCTTTGAGAAGAAATATTTTTTCAATCAATCAGCAGCCGAACGCTAAACTATACCATAACGGTTAAGTTAACCACTGAATTATTTTATCGGTCTATGTGATGGTTATGTGAACGAGTAGCACTAAAAAACGCTGCAAGCCTTGCAATGACTGCATTACAGCGATTTTCTAACTATTCCTAAAAATAGCATTTTCGGAATAGTTGCCGGGCAGGGGTGCTATGAATCGCAAAGAACGAAAGCAGGGCAGTCCTGACTCTTTTCCCTTCTCACAAAACCCTGAATTTTGAAAACCCTAAATCGTTGGAATTTCAAGGGTTATGGCGATTATAAGCTGTATTTATTTGTATTTCTTGGATTTTCTCATCAGAACAGCGTCTTTGGTGTTGAGGAAATTTGAAAGATGTTTTTTGAAATGGTGGATGTTAAAGGCTTTAAGACGCTTGGTGTTGTTTTTTCCGTAGTAGGCGAATTTGTTGATAGTGAGCTGCGTGGCTTGATCTACGGGATAACCGTTATTGATAAGGCTGATAGCGTGGGATATTGGCAGGTAGTAGAGATGCCCTACATAGTAATGCTTCATGTGGTATTCCTTTCTGTTTTTGGACATAGTAACTCCCTGTAATCAGGGAGATTTAATTCAAAAGAAGAATTAAGAAGAACTCCGGCACGATGGACTTCCATCGGTTCGCTGTCTGCTGTGGTAACAACCCTCTTTCCGTACCCTTGAGGGGCAGACTGCGAGTGCCTACGGCTACCTTTAAGCCTATACATTTTACGGTTGCATAAGACCATGCTGTTTTTTGTCTTTCAGATACATTAGGACATCCCCATTAGATCGGAGAGCCGACATTCAACTGCGGTATTTATTTTATTTTACTGCTTCTCTGTTGCCTTGCTGTGAGAAGCACTCGTGATTAAGAAGTGCGATGCAGGTACTCGTGTTACGCTTTTGCTTCGCTGCATCGGACATAAAAGATACAACAATATCTGTTTTTGCTAATATAGATTATTTTGCCAAATGTCAATATTAAATGCGTGAAGTTTTTGTACTTCACGAAGAACAAGATTATTAAATGTAAAGGAAAGTTTACATAAGTAAAGCAGGCTTTACATGGTCTACTATATATAGTGGTGGGGGCTTCATCAAAGCCCCTATTTCTTGTTTTTTGGGGTTTTTGGAATCAAAAATAAAAAAATCGATAAAAATTTTATCGTAAACTCTTGACAAATGACAAAAAGATGTATATTAGCCAAATTGAGGGAAACTATTGTTTTATTTGCGTGAGGTTTTTGATGAGAGTAGCAACCCCGTATGTTGAATATAAGCCAAAAGAGTTAAAAGACCTGACTTGGCGAACGATTATTGCTGCGTGGGAGCGTGGCTCGTCCGACAAGGAAGTGTCTTTGCTTTTGATTAAGGCAGGAAAAGGTGCAGACCATCTGTCTGCTGACGAAGTACACAAGCTGTACTCGAAGAACAAGAAGATTGCCGACCTGAAAGAGATGCTTAATTACGATCTCATCAACGCAGCGAGAGCTACGGTAGCCGATGCGGTAATGACCGGCGATGTCAAGGCGGCTAAATGGTACTTGGAGCGCAAAGCTGCCGAGGAATTTAGCACGAAGCAGGCTGTGGCATTCGAGGGTGCTGTTATCGAACTGTCGATAGAGGACAAAGAGAAAGCCTTAAAGGACATGGTGGACAAATACAACACCGATAAATAGAGGACATGGGAGTAAACAAGGAACTTGAAACCCTGTTTGAGAGCGAGAGCCACGACCTGAAGAAATGGGTAGGCAGAGGTTACATTCCGAAACACTACAAAAGGCTGACCTGCTCTATGGAAGAAGCCATAAGGCTTGCGGAGATAGGGTTCATAACAATAGCGAAATACTATGACGAGAATCTGTACTTCACACAGAGCGTGATAGCCGGAGCTGTGTTTTCGGGAGATTACGACTACATCACCGTAGTTACGCCTTCAGCTTACGGGAAGTCATGGGAGCTTGGAAGAATCGGCAATGTCATGGCTTACGAGGGCGAGCCGACCTATGTAGTAGCAGCTACGCAGGATGGCACGAAGATGATTATGGGTCATGTGGCAGCTTCACTTCAGGACATAGCGCAGGAAGTACAGAACGAACTTGTAAACAAGAAAGATCAGATAGAAAGGCTTGCGACTTCTGTATCTAAACAGAAGATTGCATTCGCAAATGGCGGTTTCATCGAGCCGATAACCACGGGTGACACCTACAACGAGAACATATCTCAAAACAAGGTAGTAGGTAAGCCGGGTAATTACATCGTAGACGAAGCTGCGCTTGTTTCCGAAGAATCGTTTGCGGAGCTTGGACGAGCCGAGTTCGCAAGGATAGACGGACGAAACTACAAACGAATAATGATATCCAATCCGCACCAACCGGGGTTCTTCTACACGGAGCTGACAAAGCCTGATGAGGATGTCCGGAAGAGGGAGCTGATTATATGGATGGACGCACTCACAGCAGTAGAAGAGGGCAGATTGACGAGGGAGAAGGTCTTTTACGGAGACTTTGCGAAAACAAGGTCAACGCTTCGCAGGTATCTGCTCTGCATACTCGATGACGATGGCGAGGGTATGTACAGTATGCCACCGAAGTACGAAGCACCGTACAAGGGCGAGTACACACAATACTTCTTGGGTGTGGACGCAGCGTATAAGGGCAAGGACAACATCGAGCTGTGCCTGACCGCAGTAGGTGACGGAAAAATCCATATCGAGGAAGTGAAGTCTATCAGAAAGCCGAGACGGTGGATAGACGGAGTGACTACCGAGGACATCATCAACGAGATTGCAAGATACGCAAGGATAAACGATGTCGCAATGATATGCGTGGACATCGGATGGGGTGTTT
>JAZQBI010000050.1:0-10485 GCA_045545635.1 Clostridia bacterium
GCCTTTTTGCGGTCTGGACTTTTTTTACATTCCCTTTTATTCAGATTATTTTTTCAAGCCATGTTCCCCGGATAAATCTTAAGCCGAAGATTATTGTTTTAACAAGCCACTCAAAAACCATGGCACACCACACACCCATAACGCCCATTCCCATATATTTTCCCAATAAATAGCTCATAGATATCCTCATAAGCCACATCGACATAACGGAAACAACCATTGGATATTTCACATCACCGGCGGCACGAAAAGCACTTGGAAAAATACAACCCAAAGGCCATAGAGTGCACATACCCACGCTATTTAACAGTAATAGTTTTTGTCCCAGATATGCGGCTTCATCCGACAGACTGTACAGCTTCATAAGTAAAGGCGACGACAAGCACATAATCAGGCATACAGGAATTGTCATATAATAAGCCAGCCTTATTAGCTTAAGAACGTATCTTCGGGATTCCTGCTTTTCTCCGGCTCCGATACATCTGCCTACAATAATAACCATAATGGTGCATACTGCTCCGCCGGGGATAAGCTGATAATTTGCCAGTGTTCCGCAAACGGAATTTGCCGCAATCTGATATGTACCAAATCCGGAAATCAGACTCATGGTAAGTATTTTGCCAAACTGAACAGTACTGTGCTCCAAAGCGTTTGGAATTCCGATTGAACAGATTCTTCGTATCATACCCCAATCCGGTTTGTAGCTAAAAATATTGTCTATGTAAACTTCTCTGTCTTTGCGATGAATAACAACCACTCTTATTATTGTACTTATTATCAGGGAAAGAAGTGATGCTATGGCAGCACCTGCCGCCCCCATATCAAGTACTATAATAAAAACAGCATTGCCTATTACATTCAAAACATTTGTGAGTAATGAAATCTTCAGTGGTGTTTTGGTGTCACCACCAACACGCATAACAGATGTAACACCGTTGTTTACTGCTGACAGAGGATACGACATCAGCATAATAAAGAAATATACAGATGCACTCCGCATAACCTCGTCTTCCACACTTCCAAAAGCAAGGGTGAGAATTTTTTTGTGAAAAATCATACACACAATAGTAATAGCCAATGCTACAAAAAAGGATGCCCACACAAGCTGTTTTGACGCGCGCCTTACATCGTCCTGTTTTCCTTTGCCGTATGCCTGAGAAATAATAACAGAGCCACCGGTGGTCATTGCAGAAAAAAGATAAACACTTAGGGTATTGAGTGTATTTACCAAAGACACTCCCGAAAGAACACTTTCACCCGAACCTGCAACCATCATAGAATCAACCGCACCGATGGTAATACCTAATATTTGTTCAAGCATCAGCGGAATTATAAGCTTTCTTATGTCGTGATTGGAAAAAAGCATATGCCTCATCCTTTTGTATGCGATTTTTAAACACTATATCACTATATTAAAAGCTTGTCAATATAAATTTGTGTAATAATTAGCTGCCAAGAGCATAACTAACAAAGTTTTTCTCGCAGTCCATATCTTCCATGGCTTTTACCCTCTCCCCTGAAAGCCTTTTCCCACTACCTCACGGACATCGGATACTGAGACAAAGGCTTCTTTGTCATGTGATTTTATAAATTTTATAATACCGGGCAGCTGTCTGGGGCTTATTATGCAAAATACCAAAAGGCTCTCCCTTCCTGTGTACATTCCCCTGCACTGTATTCCCGTCACACCTCGGTTGAACTGCGTGAGTATTTGTTTAGCAATACTTTCCGCATTTTTGGAAACAATCCGTATTTCTTTGGCGGCATTTCCGTAGGAAAGAACCCCCTCACATATCTTTATTGCCGAAAAAAGTGCTATTGAAGAATACACGGCAACATTTATACTGCCAAAAACAAATGCCATAAGAGCAATTGTTACGAGATCTATAATAAGAATGTGGTTTGAAACTGTTATATGCGGTATCTTTTTGTGCAAAAGTATTCCTGCAAGATCCGTGCCTCCTGTAGAACCTCCGGATCTTATTACCATACCCAGTCCAAGTCCGAGAATAACACCGCCGGAAAGTGCCGAAACGAGTACATCATCGGTAAAGGAAGATATATGTGTACATAGTTCAAGGAAAAGTGTCAGGAGAATTGTTCCCAAAACGGTTTTTACAACCGCACTCTTCGAAAGCAACCTGAATCCCAATGTAAAAAGAATAATATTGGCAACAATATTCGTAGCGGAAATCGGAACAGATACCCGATAAAAAAGTATTGTCCCTATTCCGCTTACTCCACCTGTAGACAGTTTAGCGGGTGCAAGACAGACAGTTACCGAAAATGCTACAAGAAAAGTTCCGATTGCCATAGAAATATATTCTGTAATTTTGTTCTTCAATTGTACATCCCTCCGGGAATATTTTTGGTACATTGTGAAAAAATATTCGATGTATCTTTGAAAATAACAAAAAAATGCAATTGTAACTAAAAAATTTTATTACTTTTTTATATAATAAAAAAATATATTAAAATTTCTATTGAAATGCGACAAAAAAAGTGATAAAATTGTTTGGTGGAAAACATTCCCCTTTTGGGGAAAATCTGATTCAGTAAGGCGAGATGATAATTATGTCAAGTAATGAAAGAAGAGTCGGTACAGTATCACGAGGAATACGCTGTCCCATAATACGTCAGGGTGATGACCTTGTTAAAATTGTATCTCAAAGTGTACTGGAAGCGGCAAAATATGAAGGCTTTGAAATCCGCAACCGCGATATTATATCCATTACAGAATCCATCGTGGCACGAGCTCAGGGCAACTATGCCTCCGTTGACAATATTGCCTCCGATGTTAAAGCAAAGCTCGGCGGTGAAACTGTGGGTGTTATATTTCCCATACTTTCCAGAAACAGATTTGCAATTTGCTTAAGAGGTATCGCACGAGGCTGCAAAAAAGTTGTTCTTATGCTTAGCTACCCATCTGACGAAGTCGGAAATGAGTTGGTTAGCCTTGACAAAATAGACGCTGCAGGTGTTAACCCCTATTCCGATGTACTTGACCTTAATAAATACCGCGAACTCTTTGGTGAGAACAAGCATGAGTTTACAGGTGTAGATTATGTTGAATACTACGGAAACATAATCAGAGAAGAGGGTGCCGAAGCAGAAATTATTTTTGCAAATCAGGCAAAGGCCATTCTTAACTATGCAGACTGCATTCTGACATGTGATATACACACAAGAGCACGCACAAAGCGTATCCTTAAAAGTGCCGGTGCAAAAATTGTGTGCGGTCTTGATGACATCCTTACTTCTTCCATAGACGGAAGCGGCTGTAATGAAAAATATGGACTCCTCGGTTCCAACAAATCCACCGAGGAAACTATAAAGCTCTTCCCAAGAGACTGCAAACAGCTTGTGCTGGATATTCAGGAAGTAATCCTTAAAGAAACCGGTAAGCATGTGGAGGTTATGGTGTACGGTGAAGGTGCATTCAAAGATCCTCAGGGCAAAATCTGGGAGCTTGCAGACCCCATTGTATCTCCCGCATTTACCGACGGACTCATAGGTACTCCCAACGAGCTTAAGCTCAAGTACCTCGCAGACAACGACTTTAAAGACCTCTCCGGCGAAGAACTCAAAAAAGCCATATCTGAAAGCATCCGCGCAAAGGACGGTAACCTTGTAGGAAATATGGCATCTCAGGGAACTACCCCAAGACAGCTTACTGACCTTATCGGTTCACTCTGCGACCTTACCAGCGGTTCGGGCGACAAGGGTACTCCTGTAGTATTTATTCAGGGATACTTTGACAACTACACCAACTAAATATAAACAGTAAAATCCGGTACAATTTTATATTCAAAGTTGTACCGGAATTTTGTAACATGAGGAAAACAAAATGAACACATTCGAAGCAGAAATCCTAAAATTCCTACACTCTGTTTTTTCATGTGAAGTTCTGGATTTTATTTTTAAATTTATATCACAACTTGGGGATAAAGGAGCAATATGGATTATCCTTTCCGTTGTACTCATTATATTCCCCAAAACACGAAAAGCGGGAATATGTTCTGCAGTATCACTTATCCTTTGCCTTGCTGTAGGTAATATTATTCTGAAACCCCTGATTGGCAGAGTAAGACCATATGACTTTGACAATGCAATAAAGATAATAATTCCGCCTCTTCACGACGGTTCTTTTCCGTCGGGGCATACTATGGCGGCTTTTGCATCAATGCACAGCATTGCAAAATGTTTAAAAAAGCACAGGGCTTATCTTTATACTGCGGCTTCCCTTATGGGACTTTCCCGAATTTATCTTTGCGTACACTACCCCACCGATGTTATTTTCGGCACGGTATTTGGAATATGCTTTGCAATCGGAGCTCACAAAATATATAACACTCTTACAAAAGGCAGGGATCTGAAATGAACAAAAAACTATCTTCATTCAAAACATTCTTACCCTACTACAAACCGTATATCCTACTTATAATAATAGACCTTTTGTGTGCGGTATTTACTACCGGCTGCGAGCTTGTGCTTCCTCTCATTGTAAGACACATAACAGATACCGCAATAAATAATGCGCAATATCTCACATATTCACTTGTTCTTAAGCTGGGCGGTGTTTATCTGTTTCTTAAGCTCATCGATACACTGGCAAACTATTTTATGGCGTATATCGGTCACATAACCGGAACAAAAATCGAAACGGATATGAGAAGAGACCTGTTCTCTCACCTTACAAAGCTATCCTTTAATTATTTTGATTCCACCAAGGTCGGTCAGATAATGACAAGACTCACAACAGACCTTTTTGACATTACGGAATTTGCACATCACTGTCCTGAAGAAATCTTTATTGCGGCTATCAAGATTACAGGCTCGTTCATCATACTAAGCGGAATTAACATCTATCTCACTCTGGCACTGTTTATTATTCTTCCTCTTATGCTTGTTTCCGTCAAGCTCTTCCGCAAGAAAATGAAAGAGGCATTTGCAAAACAGCGAGAGCAGGTTGGCGAGCTTAACTCTTCAATTGAAGATACACTACTCGGAATAAGAGTGGTAAAAAGCTTTGCCAATGAGGAAACCGAAAAGGAAAAATTCAAAAAAGGAAACCTGACCTTTTATGACCGAAAAAAAGAATCCTACAAATATATGGCATATTTTCAGGCATCTACAAGATTTTTTGACGGTCTTATGTATGTCATGGTCATTGTTCTCGGATCATCATTTATGATTGCGGAAAAGATTTCTCCGGCTGATCTTGTGGCATATCTTCTGTACATTCAGACTCTGATAACTTCCATAAGAAAAATTGTGGAGTTTACAGAGCAGTTCCAGAGAGGAATCACCGGCATTGACAGATTCAACCAGATAATGACCGCTACCGTGGAAATTGAGGACAGTGCCGATGCAAAGGAAATATCCCGAGTTGACGGAAATATATCATTTAAGGATGTAAGCTTCCGCTATCAGGGAGAAAAACACAATGTACTGACTCACCTTAATATTGACATTAAAAAAGGCGAACATATAGCAATCGTAGGACCATCCGGCGGAGGCAAAACCACACTTTGTAACCTTATCCCCCGTTTTTATGACATAAACAGCGGCAATATTTTCATAGACGGTATGAACATAAAGGATATAACATTAAAATCTCTCCGTGACAACATAGGGATAGTTCAGCAGGATGTGTATCTTTTCTCCGGTACGGTGAGAGAAAACATAACCTACGCAAACCCCAATGCCACAGAAGAAGAAATCCGTCTGGCGGCAAGACTTGCAGGGGCGGAGGAATTTATTGAATCCCTGCCGCAAGGGTATGATACCTATATAGGTGAGAGAGGCCTAAAACTTTCAGGCGGTCAGAAGCAAAGACTTTCCATAGCAAGAGTTTTTATAAAAAATCCTCCAATACTTATTCTTGATGAAGCCACAAGTGCTCTTGATAACGAAAGTGAGCTTATAGTTCAGAAATCTCTGGAAGAGCTGGCTAAAAACCGAACCACTCTTACCATTGCACACCGTCTTACCACAATCAAGAATGCAGACCGCATAATAGTACTGACGGAAAGCGGAATAGAGGAAACCGGAACTCACGACGAACTTTTAAAACTTGGCGGCAAATATGCTGACCTTTATAAATTATATAGCAGATAAGGAGAATGAAAAATGTCAAAAACCATTGAACTCATTGTACTTGTAGTACTCATTGCTGTAACCTACTATTTCTACAAGAAATCCAAGGCACAGGCTGATAGCCAAAAAGCTCAGTATGAACCCATAGAGCAAGTTTCCAAGTACATACTCACAGTAAAAATTGAGGGTATGATGTGCGAAAAATGTGCCGCAAGAGTTACAGAAGGGTTATCCGCTTTTGGTAATGTAACCGTAAACCTTGATGAAAAAACCGCATCAATCGAAAGCGATGAGCTTGCAGATGCAGTTGCAGTAGAAGAAAAAATCAACGAACTCGGATACAAGTTTGAGGGTATCCTTAACGACGACTAACACTAAAGGTGCTTTGGCTTTTAAGGCTATAGTAGACTAATTGAAAAAGGGCTTGTCTCAATAAGTGATTATCACTAAATTGAGGCAATGCCCTCTTTTTTGTCTGAATGCAGTTACACAAGCCTAATTATTTTATATCGTAAACCGATCTTAAGCGGATGGTCTTGGGTGTGCCCTCCAATATTTCAACTGTCACTTTTCCTGCGTTCATATCAAAATAGTTATCACTCAGGATAAAGTCGCTGTCGGGGGAATCAATTTCCACCATACGTGCATAGGCATCTGCAGATACGGTTATTTTGTTGCCATCCAGCTCATATGTGAGATTAGGATCTTTGAACTCAAAGTATTTGGGTGCTGTAAACAGTACCGTGCCCTCTGATACCACATTACCGTCCACCTCATACTCATAGCTCATATAGTTGTTATTGACATCGGTGCGGTCAAAATCCATTTCTTCAAGCCATTTAACGGAAAACGCATCTACACTTACTACACATTCGCCGCTATCTATGATTTTCGCATCGGAGCTTCTTAACTGCCATCTTACTGTTCCCGAAACTTCGGAGAAAGTATCATTTGTAAGGCAAAGCTGTGCCTTGGTTTCGTAGCCGTAAACACTGCGCTCAAGGTTTACGCTGGAACGGGTATCTGTCTCTCCTACTTCCTTACAGGAGATGATGACAGGAGCATAAAAACGCTTTGACATATACTGAAGAGCCTTCCATCTTCCGTAGTAGTCTATGCTCGCCCAGGATGCAACAGGCCAGATGTCATTTATCTGCCAGTAGAGAGTTCCCATACATCTTCCTCTGTTTCGTCTCATATGCTCTACCCCGTATTTTATCGCTTCTGCCTGAAGAAGCTGAGAAGCATACAGGAGAGTACCGAATTCTGTGGGGTATTTGTAGGTATCGGCAAGATATGCAAGAATTTTTTTGTTTGCTACTCCGCTCTTCTGATGACACTCCATAACACGGCTGAATATGTTTCTGTCCTCTGGCAGAGTGAACTGGTTAACTGTTTTCTCACAGGGGAATGACTGGAAACCAAATTCGCTGAGATAACGGAAATGATGATTTCTGTATTCCTTGAAAGGTTCGTTCTGGTGCCATACATCCCAGTAGTGGCTGTCCCCATAATTTTCGTTTTCGGGATCGATAAAGTGTCCGCAGGTACTCGGTGACGAGGGAACATATGGAAGATAGGGACAAACTTCTTTAACTATCTTGGGGAATATATCCTCAAAAATACGAATATAACCGTCTTTTTGTTCATCTGTGTAGATGGGATAGAACATTGCTTCTTCCATCTCATTGTTTCCGCTTATTACTGCAAGACAAGCGTGATGGCGTATTCGCTTTAAATTCTGCTCAACCTCTATGGAAATGTTATCTATGAATTCATCGTCGGTTGGTATCATTACACAAGCGAACATCAGGTCGAAGAACAGCATTATACCAAGTTCATCGCAAAGGTCAAAGAACCAATCGTCGGGATAGTAGCCTCCGCCCCATATTCTTATAGTGTTAAAGTTACAGTCTTTGCACTGAGTAAGAAGCTTTCGGGAACGCTCAGGGGTGATTCTTGCCATAATGTTGTCTTCCGGTATATAATCTCCGCCCATTGCAAAGAACGGTACTCCGTTTACTCTGTGGTAAAAACTCTCTCCGTAATAATCCTTTTCACGAACAAGCTCTATGCTTCTGAGACCGATTTTTCTTGTGGACTCGTCTACGGGTACTCCGTTTTCCAGAAGTATTACCTTTACTGTGTAGAGGTTCTGCTCGCCCAATCCGTTTGGCCACCAGAGAAGAGGATTTTCTATTTTTGTTTCTTCATTTGCATTTATTTCAAAAGTTTTTCCACCCGGTGCTGTAACTTCAACCTTTATTTCCGCATTACCCGATACGCAAACAAGGGGAGTTACAAAAACCTCTCCGTTTGCATGACGCTGAGTTATGTGGACTTCCTGAATTCTTGCGGAATTCTCCACAAGAAAATATATATCACGCCATATACCGGCATCGGGAAGCATCGGTCCCCAGTCCCATCCGGTCATACAGTGGGTTTTTCTTATCTGAGTAAATCCTTTTAGAGAATAGGGAAAATATCTGACCGGATTTTTTTCGTGTTTTTCCTTTATATAAGGGTTAATGGGCAGAAACTTTGCGGTTATCTTGTTTGTTCCGATATTTAAAAGTCCGGTAACATCGAATTCGTAAGTTCTGTGCATATTGTCCGTATATGCAAATTTCCGGCCGTTGAGATACAGTTCGCAAAGGGTATCCAGACCGTCACAGTGCAATAGCACCCTGCCCTCTGTTTCTTCCCAATTGAAGTCAGCGGAGAACTCATATTCGTGCTCCATAAGCTCAAGAAATTTAAGCTCGTTGTTGCGATAGTATGGATCGCCCTCAAGGTCATTTTCCAACAAAAACGAATATACCGAGCCCGGGATAGTTCCGTAAATATCATATCCGTTTCCTGTCATATGCCATTTTGACGGCAAATCAATTCTTTTCATTTTCCATTCCTCCTTGATTAATTATATCCGTATAGAGTGCATTTCGTAATTCTTCCTGAATCTTTAAATCCCATTCGAGAACATGCTGAAAATATGTGAGGGAAAGCTTGTTTTTTGTATCCACAAGCGAAAATGCTCCTGCGGCACCGTCCCAACCAAATTCGCCCAAGGGACTCATCGAACCGCTCGCACTGCTGTCAATATGAGTTCTTACACCCATACCATAGCCGTAACCGTTACGAAGCTTGTAGAAATCCTCCAATGCCATAGCTGACAACTGATTGGTATGCATTAACTCTACCGTGGATGATTTCAGTATTCTTTCGCCATCTTTGGAAACACCGCCGTTTGCCAGAGCATCCAGAAATACCGAGTAATCCTCGGCACAGGAAACAAGTCCTGCACCGCCGCTTTCGTACTCATCGGTCAGATTGAAGTAGCAGCCAAGGGGAATTCTTATGGGCAGTCTGTTACCGTTACTATCGCAGCGGGAACCCTCACCCTCAAGCTCATAGGTGTACAGAGCAGCCATTTTGGAAAGAGTTTCTTCATCTTTTGGTGTTCCGAAAAAGGTGTTATTCATCCCTAAAGGTTCCAGAATGTTCTTTTTCATATAATCGCCAAACTTCATTCCCGACCAGACCTCTACAAGAGCCCCAAGTACATCATGGCAAAGGCTGTACTTAAACCTTGTCCCCGGCTCGAACATAAGAGAAGCGTGGCAAAGCTCCCTTACAAGCTCCAGTGTGTGCACCCTGCCTTGGGATATTGCATCTTTTATGTAGGGTGCTCTCACATTATAGTCAAAGCCTGCGGTCATTGTAAAAAGGTTTCTGATTGTGATGGGATTTTTGCTTTCCGAATTACTTCCTGCTATTTTCATATGAGCAAATTCAGGGAAAAATTTCGCCAAGGGATCATCCATACAGAACTTGCCTTTTTCAAAAAGCTGAAGTGCACAGGTGCATGTAAGCATTTTTGTCATGGAAAATATTTGGTATAGCTCCTTACCGTTCATTGGTATTTGGTTTTCCAAGTCGCTCATTCCTGTGTAGTACCTGAATACCTGCTCATTTCCCATGCAGACTATGCAGTCCACTCCGGGAGTATTGTAAGTATCCACCAGTCTGTCAAGACAGCTTTTTAAATTGACAAATTCCACTTTATAACCCCCTAACACTCTATATCACAAATAATACCTCCTATTATCATTTGGCACAAGTCATATTTTGATATTATAGGGACAGTTTTTGACATCGGAAATCATTGGGGGAATAGCCGTATTTTTTATTAAATGCCCTGCGGAAGCTACGCAAACAACCGAATCCGCACTCATAACAAGCCTGCGTGACAGTTATTTCCTGATTATCCAACAGGTGCTTTGCATATGTAACACGAAGCTCCGTAAGATAGTTCAAGAATCCCGTACCCATATATTTTTTAAACTGTCTGCTGAAATACTCCTGAGAGTATCCCGCATAGTCGCT
>JAZQBI010000051.1:0-6546 GCA_045545635.1 Clostridia bacterium
TTTCACCGGAGTATAATGTGTATATACCGGTAACATTATTTATAATCAAATCAGATAAAACGTTCTCCATCATAAAACCACTCCAATCGTTAAAAATAGTATCATATAGCGTAATTTTTGTCAACATAAATCAGCAAATAACACAAAATTAGCAAATAAGCTATTTACCTTTGACCAGTTATGTGATAAATATATACCAAAGGGGTGGTGTAATGAAAAAAATAAGCCAGTTAAATTCACCGGCTATTGCAGGTGTTGTGCGGGAATCAACAGCCCGGGAGGCAATAGCTGAAATAAAAAATTGTATATATGATGGTGCAGACATGATAGATTTACATATGTCGTGTCTTGATAACACGGATACAGATACACTGCGTGAAATTATTTCTTCATCAAAGCTTCCTGTTTTGGCATTAAATTATAACATGGACTCTTCCTGGAACGAAGCAGGATTCACAGAGCAAGAAAGAGCCGAAAGCTTTTTAAGAGCAATTGATGCCGGAGCTGCCGGGGTTGATATGCAGGGCTATACATTTCATCTTTCGTCAAAGGATGATTTTTGTGGTGAAGATAAATTTACTTTTACTAAAGGAAATCCAAAAGAAATAGTAACTGACGAAGGCATCATATCAAAACAAACAGATTTTATTGAAAAAGTTCATTCAAAAGATGCAGAGGTTTTGCTTTCGTGCCATCCGGGAATTTTTATGGATGCAACTCAGGTTGTTGACCTTGCCTTGTTTCTTGAAAAACGAAATCCCGATATAATTAAAATTGTAACAATTGCCTCAAACGAAGATGAGCTTATTGAAAGCTTTAAAACAATGCAGTATTTAAAAAGAGAGGTTAAAACCAAGGTGAGCTATCATGCCGGCGGAAAGGCAGGTTCTCTTTCAAGAATTGTTAATCCTCTTCTTGGCAGCTGCATGGTATTTTGTGTTGACAGATTTACAAAAAACAGCACGTTTGAACAGCTTGATTTAAAAACAGCCAAAAGTGTAATAGATAATATAAATAAAATAAAGTGAGGTAAATTATGAACAAAAAGATTTTATTTACGGACATTCACAAAGCAGAGCTTGTTGACTGCAAAATTAATGAAATAAAACCGGATGAGGTTTTAACCAAAATGGAATATACCGTTGTAAGCGGCGGCACGGAAAGAGCTTGTATTATGGGTATGAATAACACGCCTCAAAAATTCCCTATATCTTTGGGATATTGCGGAGTGGGGTATGTTAAAAAAATTGGAGCAGATGTAAAAAAGGTAGGTGTAGGCGACAGGGTTTTGGTTTATCACGGTTGTCATGCAAAATACAATATACGTCCTGAACACTATATTACCAAGGTTGAAAATGATACTGTTTCCTCACTTGAAGCTGCATTTGTTATTATTGCTTCCATGGGACTTGGTGGTGTAAGAAAACTTGAAATAGAACTTGGCGAAAGTGCAATGGTTATGGGACAGGGATTGCTTGGAATATTTGCAACACAGTTTTTAAGACTTTCAGGTGCAAATCCTGTAATTGCAGCAGATCTTAATCCAAAAAGACGAGAGCTTGCTCTTAGTCTGGGTGCTGACTATGCATTGGATCCATCAGATGAAAATTTTGTAAACAAAGTAAAAGAATTAACAAAAGGAAAGGGTGTCAATGCTTGTGTTGAGGTTACAGGTATCTCACAAGCTATGAATCAGGCACTCGAGTGTGCCTCACGTCAGGGAAGGATATCTCTTCTTGGCTGTACAAGAGTTTCTGATAGTCAGGTTGACTATTATCAGCAAATCCACAGACCCGGTGTAAAGCTCATAGGTGCACACAATATGGTTCGACCTTTGTTTGAATCATATCCTCATCATTGGACACATCAGGATGACTGCAAGGCAATACTTGATATGATTGCTTCAAAAAGGGTTCAGGTTACACCAATAATTTCCCGCGTTGTTTCACCGAATGATGCGGAAAAGATATTTAACGAGCTTTGCGATGACAAAAACTTTCCTATGGGAACTGTATTTGATTGGAGAGATATATGATGAAAAAAATAAAGGTAGGGCAAATAGGCATAGCTCACAATCATGGCGAAGGAAAAATGCAAGCTATACGCAAATTTCCTGAATTCTTTGATGTTGTGGGTTATAGCGAAAAAGATGAAGAATGGATAAAAAAACGCGGCAATGATGATTGCTATAAAGATTTAAAAAGATATACTGAAGATGAACTAATAGAAATGTGCGATCTTCTTATTATCGAAACTAATGTGTGGGAGCTTACAAAAACCGCTCAAAAATGCATTGATGCAGGAAAACATGTGCATATAGATAAGCCTGCGAGCGGCACACTTTCAGAATTTCAAAAGCTTTTAAATGATGCAAAAGAAAAAAATCTCACAGTTCAGCTTGGTTATATGTATCGCTACAATTATGCAATAAAAAAATGTATGGATATGATATCTTCTGGCAGACTTGGTGAAATATATCAGATTGATGCCGAAATGAGTACATACCATACAGATGAATACCGCAACTGGCTAAGACACTTTAAGGGTGGCACAATGTATATTTTCGGTTCGCATCTTATAGACCTTGTTGTAAGCATTTTGGGAGAACCTAAAAATGTTGTTCCATTTATAAAACAGACAGGTTTAAATGATGTATATTCCGATGATAACTGTTTTGCAGTTCTGGAATACGAAAAGGCAATAGTCAGAATAACCACTCTTTCAGCCGAAGTAAACGGCTGGGGGATGAGACGTTTTGCGGTAATGGGAAGTAAGGGAACAGTTGAAATTAAACCGATAGAATTAAATGTAAAAATGACCTTGTCAACAGATGACTATGCTACAGACGCATATAAGAATATGCAAATGACTGTTCCGGTTGACGATGTTCCAACACTTTCAAGATATGATGATATGGTAATAGATTTATATAAATCAGTTACCGGAGAAAAAGAAAATCCTTATTCTTACGAACATGAGTACATTGTACAGAAAACCCTGTGTCGTGTAGTTGGAGAAAACTGATATGCCTAGTATTCTTATAAAAAATGGCACCGTGTGGGACGGTGAAAATTTTATTTGTGCCGATATCCTGACACAAGATAAAAAAATACATAAAATTCAAAAGAATATGGACGATAATGCAGACTATGTGTATGATGCATCAGGAAAAATTGTTTCAGCAGGTCTTGTAGATATACACACACATTTTAAAGGAATATCAGATGACAATATTGGAACAAGTGCATCAATGAGTAGTATTCCCTTTGGTGTTACTTCTGCTGCTGATGCAGCGGCATCAGTTGGAGATACAGGAATTTTTAACTACCTTGATGTTAAAACGCTGGTCTTTGTGTGTGCCGATTTTAAAAATAACAGTGCATATTTTGAAAACACAAAAAGACTTATTGAAATATATGGTAGCAGGGTAGTGGGAGTAAAGGTGTACTTTGACACATATATGTCCGACATACATAATATTTCACCGCTTGAAGAGGTAGTAGAATTTGCAAGCAAATATAAACTCATTGTTACGGTTCATTCTACGAATTCACCTTCCTCTATGGCGGAAATTGTAAATTGTCTTCGTCCGGGTGATATATTAACCCATGCATATCATGGTGGAGTCAATGCTGCAATGGAAGATGATTTTGCTTGTCTGATTGAAGCAAAAAAACGCGGTGTTATTGTTGATGCAGGTTTTGCAGGTCATATTCATACAGACTTTAACGTGCTGAAAATAGCCATAGAAAAAGGGGTAATCCCTGATGTTATAAGTACAGATATAACTAAACTCAGCGCATATAAAAGAGGTGGCAATTATGGAATGACAATGTGTATGAGTATGGCGAAAACACTCGGTATGAAAGAAAATGATATTTTTAAGTCAGTTACCTCATCGGCAGCTAAAGCACTTTGTATGGATAGCCAATGGGGATATTTAAAGGCAGGCAGATGTGCAGATATTTCTGTATTTGAGTATGGTGATGAAGCTTATTCACTTTATGATAAAGCAGGAAATGTATTAAATGATAAAAACGGATACAGGTGTGTACTAACTGTTTCGAACGGTGAAATTGTGTATAAAAGATAGAAAGGAGTCTACATATGAACAAAGTAGCATTTATTACAGGTGCGGGAGGATACATTGGTGGTGAAACTGCCGTAACTCTTGCAAAGCAAGGAATTAAAATAGCAGTTTGTGATATTAACGAAGAAACAATATCAAATACCATCAAAAGAATTGAAGATTTTGGTGGTACAGCTAAAGGATATGTTTTTGATGTTACAGATTCAAAGAGTGTTGACGAAACCGTTGACAAAATAGTTTCTGACTTTGGCAGACTTGATATTATGGTTCATGTTGCTGGAGGAAGTGCCAGAATAGCAGGGAAAGATGCAAAATACCTGCCACTTGTTGAACAAGAAGATTATGTTATTGATAAGGTATTAAAGATAAATCTTTATGGTGCTTTCTGGGCAAGTCGTGCTGCTGCAAGAGTTATGATTAATCAGGGTGAAGGCGGAAAAATTGTTAATTTCTCATCTGCTGTAGCTTTTAACGGACTTGCGACATGTTGTGATTATGCAGCTTCGAAAGGTGGCGTCACATCCTTAACAAAATCACTTGCAAAGGAACTTGGTCCGTACAAAATTAATGTTAATTCTGTAGCACCGGGTTTGGTTCAACGGCCGGGAGAAGATGGTGATACAAAAAGAACATTGGGAACAAATTTCTTGGGTGAAAAATGCACCGCACAGGATATTGCAGATTTGGTTGAATTTCTGGTGTCTGATAAAGCGGGATTTATTACAGGTCAGACTTATGTGTGTGATGGTGGAAGAACATTATCTATGAAAGGAACTGATTGATATGAAAGCAATACTTGTAGATGATAATAAAAATTTTGTAGTGTCTGAGGTTGAAAAACCAACACCAAAAGATAACGAAATTCTTATTAAAATAAAAGCGGCAGCACTTAACCGTGCCGATCTTTTGCAAAAAAATGGTACATATCCCTCGCCGAAAGGATGGCCCGAGTGGCCCGGCCTTGAAGTTGCCGGCATAATAGAGGATATGGGAGAAGAGGTTAAAGAAAAAAGCAAATTAAAAATAGGAGACAAGGTTTGTGCTCTTCTTGGCGGAGGTGGCTATGCAGAGTATGTATGTGCACCATACGGAATGGTTATGCCAATGCCAAAAAATCTAAGCTTTGAAGAGGCTGCAGCCCTTCCTGAAGCTTACGCTACATCATATCTTAATCTTTTCTATGAAGGTCATTTAAAGGAAGGGCAAACAGCATTCATTCCTGCCGGAGCATCAGGTCTTGCCTCTGTTGCAATTCCCATGGCTAAAGCTTTTGGTGCCAGAGTTATCACCTCTGTTTTGTCCTCCGAAATAGCTAAACGTATAGAAAATCTTGGAGCAGATGTAATAATAGACTCATCCTCTCAGAATGTGGAAGATGTTCTTGAAGAAGAAGAAAAAAATGGCACTCCCGTAAGCGTTTCAATGGATTGCCTTTGTGGTGAAACTCTTGGAAAAAGTCTTCCCTTTATGGCAGAGGGCGGCTATTGGGTAGTAATTTCAACTTTAGCAGGCGTAGAAACAAAAATTATGCTTCGTCCTCTTTTAACCAAAGGCTTGCATTTAGTCGGAAGTATGCTCAGAAAAAGATCTTCCGAAGAAAAAGCAATACTTCTTTCTGAGCTTGTAGAAAAAGTCTGGCCTAAAATTGAAAGTGGCGAAATGACACCGTCAATCTATAAGGTTTTACCAATTGAAAATGCTAATGACGCAATCGGTATCCTGGAAAGATGCGAAAACATAGGAAAGGTCGTTTTGAAAGTTGAATAACAGAAAAGTACTATTATATTCACTTTTTGTAATGCTTTTATGGGGTTCGCTCTTTCCTGTGGTTAAGCTTGGATTTGAGGCATATAATGTTGAGAGCGTGGCGGATATTCTGCTTTTTGCTGGTATTCGTTTCACAATTTGCGGTGCGCTGATAAGTGCATTTTCTTATTCAAAAGATAAAGGTAGCTTTACAGGTGCTAAATCTTCTATTATGCTTATATTTGCATCAGGACTTTTTGCTATTATTCTCCACTATGCATTTACATATATCGGTCTCAAATATACTGATAGCTCAAAAACTGCAATATTAAAACAACTTGGAGCTCTTTTTTATGTTTGTTTTTCTGGTTTGTTTTTTAAAGATGACCACCTCACAGTAAGAAAACTTATAGGTGTTGTTCTTGGATTTATGGGGATAATTGCAGTTAATATCTCAGGAGCTACATTTAAAATTCACATTGGTGATGCCCTTATAATAGGTGCCTCATTTTGCACAGTATTTTCAAATGTCATAAGCAAAAAAGTTTTTGAAAAAGTAAACCCTGTAGCATCAACCGGAATCTCACAGCTTTTTGGAGGAATAGTTCTTCTAATAGTGGGATATATCCTTGGAGGAAGTGTAAGCTTTAGTGTAAATTCAGACATTTTGATAATGTTTTATATATGCATTGCTTCTTGTATAAGTTATT
>JAZQBI010000052.1:0-9514 GCA_045545635.1 Clostridia bacterium
CATAGAATCTGTAAGGAGCATACACATACGGTCGATACCGAATCCGATACCGCCGGTGGGTGCCATACCGATTTCCAGAGCGTTCATAAAGTCTTCGTCAGTTGTGTTAGCTTCCTCGTCGCCCTGAGCAAGCTGTTCTTCCTGAGCTTTGAAACGTTCTCTCTGGTCTATGGGGTCATTGAGCTCGGAGTAGGCATTTGCCATCTCCCAGCCGTTCATAAAGAACTCGAAACGCTCAACATAGTCGGGGTTTTCGGGTTTCTTTTTGGTAAGGGGAGAAATCTCCACAGGATGGTCCATAACAAATGTAGGCTGAACAAGATGCTCTTCTACAAATTCCTCAAAGAAGAGGTTAAGTATATCGCCTCTCTTATGGCGTTCTTCATATTCCACATGGTGTTCCTTGGCAAGAGCACGTGCCTCCTCCAGTGTTTCTACCTTGGAGAAGTCAACGCCGGAGTACTTCTTAACGGCATCTACCATAGTAATTCTCTCAAAAGGCTTGCCCAAATCCATCTCAATGCCGTTGTACACAATCTTGGTTGTGCCGAGAACTTCCATAGCAACATGACGGTAGAGGTTTTCGGTAAGGTCCATCATACCGTGATAGTCTGTGTATGCCTGATATAGCTCCATAAGGGTAAATTCGGGGTTATGACGGGTGTCAAGTCCCTCATTACGGAACACTCTGCCTATTTCGTAAACTCTCTCGAGACCGCCTACGATAAGGCGTTTCAAGTAAAGCTCAAGGGAAATTCTGAGTTTAAAGTCCTCATCAAGAGCGTTGAAGTGAGTCTCGAAAGGACGAGCTGCCGCACCGCCTGCGTTGGAAACAAGCATAGGTGTTTCCACCTCCAAAAATCCCTGACCGTCAAGATAACGGCGGATAGAGGAGAGGATGCGTGATCTCTTTATAAATGTGTCCTTAACCTCGTCGTTCATAATAAGGTCCACATATCTCTGACGGTAACGAAGGTCAGGATCGGAAAGACCGTGGAACTTCTCGGGGAGAGGACGAAGAGACTTGGAAAGAAGTGTAATCTCGTCAACTCTTATGGAGATTTCGCCTGTCTGAGTGGTGAAAACCTCACCCTTTGCACCAACGATATCGCCTATGTCGAGCTTCTTGAAGCGGTTGTATTCTTCCTCGCCTAATATATCCTTCTTTACAAAAAGCTGAATTTTGCCGTTGATATCAGCAATGTGAACAAAGCCCACCTTACCCATACCTCTTTTTGACATAATTCTTCCGGCAACGGAAACAATCTGACCGTCAAGAGCAGAAATTTTTGCCATGATGGTTTCTGTTTCCTCGCTGCCCCTTTTTGTAATCTGTCTTTCTTCCTCTGTGTAGTTTTCTGCAATTTCCTTGGAGGTGTGAGTTCTTTCAAACTTTGTTATCTGAAAGGGGTCTCTGCCCTCGCTCTGCAAATCCTTTAACTTGTCTCTTCTTACCTGAAGAAGCTCGTTAAGGTTTTCCGTTGTGTTTTGAATATTTTCCATAGAAACTTTCCTTTCTATTTGTTTATCTCAAGCACCTTGAACTGGATTGTTTCCCCGTTGGGAAGTTCAACATCCACCATATCTCCTGCTTTGTGGCCGATTATGGCACTTCCGATGGGCGATTCGTCCGAAATTCTTCCCTCATCGGGGTTAGCTTCGGTGGAGCCAACTATGGTGTACTCCATTTCCTCTTCAAACTCAACATCGTAGAGCTTTACTCTGGAGCCGATGCTGATTTCGTCGGTGGAAACATCGCTGTCTGATACTATCTGTGCATTTTTGAGCATATTTTCTATTGTTGTTATTCTCTGTTCCATAGCCGCCTGAGCATCTTTAGCCGCATCATATTCTGCGTTTTCACTAAGGTCGCCGTAGCTTCTGGCTTCTTTGATTTTTTCGGCAATCTCCGTTCTTCCCTCAACCTTGAGAGTTCTTAATTCTTCTTCTAACTTCTTGTATCCCTCAGGTGTCAAAATGATTGGTTTTACTGCCATCTTACTAATTCTCCTTTATATTTACCTGCTGATTAATATATACAGCATAATTACAATATTATACACAAATTTGATAATAAAGTCAAGTTTTTTGTAATTCCGTATGTCCTGCGTCAGAATTCTCGGAATTTTTAGCCCTTTCGCAAATGTATGCAGTCAATTCCTTGTCTGCAAGCTTCCACAGCTTTAGTTTGGAAAAGTATTTTCCGACATATACGCAAAGTGCATTTTTAAGCCCTATCTTTTCCACATGAAATTCAAACCATTTCCGTGAGGTGTAGCTCCTTGTTTTGGGCATTACAAAGGTTTTTGCAACCACAAAGCTTTTCAAAAATTCCTCTGCTGCCTTGTGCCAAAGCAAAGCATACTGTTTTCCGGAAAGATTTCTGAAAATCGTAGGAGGATTGCACATATTAACCGTATTATTTTCACGATTTATACAGGTTCCGAGGCTTTCCCAGGAAAGTGAATCCTCTGCAAATTTAAGTTTTACCAGAACACCATACTCCGAGTGGGGCTGTTTTCTTTGATAGTCCGTGTCAAACACAAAATTTCCCAAGGAATAAAATATGAGTTTTTTGCCAACGGTTTCATAGCTTTGAACAACATGTGGGTGATGACCTATGACAACATCTGCACCCATTTTCAAAAAACTGCGGTATCTTTTTCTTATATACGGCATGGGGAGCGAAGCAAACTCATCTCCACCATGAGCAATAACCACACACCATCTGTTATTCTTTTTTATTTCATAAACCGCTTGCTTTATAGCGTCTGTATCCTCAAAAAGCACACATCCGGGTGAATTTTCCGTAGCACGGATAAATTCTCCTCTTTTGTATGTAACTGCCAGTATGCCTATGTTGTCTATACAAACGGGCTTTATTGCTTCCGATTTGGTTTTTCCTGCACCGAGAGTAACAGAGCCTACGGATTTTGCCGCCTTTATAGTGTCTTCCATGCCCTTTTCTTCTCCATCCAGGATGTGATTATTTGCGATAGTCCATACATCTGCAAAAATGTTTTTAAGCCAAAGGGCACTTTCCGGATGGGAAAAATGATTTATTTCCCTTCCGTTAGATGCAGATGCAGTAGTAAGGGGAGCTTCCACATTGGCAACCACATGGTCGGATGAAGAAAGAAAATCCATAATTTCTCCGCTTAGAAAATCCTTTTGCCAATGGTCTTTAAAGTACTTTGAAAAGGCTATATCACCTGTAAAAGTTATTTCCGTCATTTTTCGATTCCTTTTTACTGATTTTTTCCCTGAAGATACACAATAAGCACATTCATATCCGCGGGGGAAACACCCGATATTCTGGATGCCTGCCCCAAGGATGCGGGGCGTATTTTTTCAAGCTTCTGACGGGCTTCGATTCTGAGGCCGTACACTTTGGAATAATCCGTGTCTGCAGGGATTTTCTTTTCTTCCAGTTTTTTGTACTTTTCCACCTGTTCAAGCTGTTTTCGTATATATCCGTCGTACTTAATCTGTATGTTCACCTGCTCTGCGGTGTACTTGTCAAGTTCGGGCCTGTCTGTATCTATGGGAGCCAGTGCCTCGTAGCTAAGCTCAGGTCTGCGTATAAGCTCGGCAAGCTTAACTCCTGTGGTAATTGGTGTGCTGGAGTACTTTTCCAGAATTTCCGTTACCGCCTTTGTGGGGCCGAAGGATTTACTCTCAACCCTTGCTATCTCGTCCTCTATTGCTTTTTTCTTCCGGAGGAATTTGTTGTATCTTTCCTCGGAGATTAGTCCAAGCTCATATCCCTTTGGGGTAAGCCGCAAATCCGCATTGTCCTGACGGAGAAGAAGTCTGTACTCACTTCTGCTTGTCATCATACGGTATGGCTCGTTGGTACCCTTTATGGTGAGGTCATCTATGAGAGTTCCTATGTAGGACTCGCTTCTGTCGAGGGTGAATTCCTTTTTTCCAAGGCACCTATGTGCGGCATTTATGCCTGCGACAAGTCCCTGAGCTGCCGCTTCTTCGTAGCCGGAGCTTCCGTTAAACTGTCCTGCACCGTAGAGTCCGGGGTTAGATTTAAACTCCAGTGTTGCCCTCAGGTTTGTGGAATCTATGCAGTCGTACTCTATGGCATATGCCGTACGCATCATCACTGCATTTTCCAGTCCCGGAACGGAGTGAAGCATCTTTATCTGCACTTCCTCGGGGAGGGAGCTGGAAAAGCCCTGGATATACATCTCCTCGGTGTTTAGTCCCATAGGCTCCACAAAAAGCTGATGACGCTCCTTGTCTGCAAAGCGTACCACCTTGTCCTCAATGGACGGGCAGTATCGGGGGCCGATGCCCTCAATCATACCGCTGTACAGTGGTGACAGGTGCAGATTGTCCTTTATTATTCTGTGGGTTTCCCCCGTGGTATAGGTAAGGTGGCAGACCACCTTGTTTTCTCCGGGGTTTTCGGTTTCAAAGGAAAAAGGAACAATTTCCTCGTCGCCCTCCTGAACCTCCATTTTGGAAAAATCCACACTGTTGCGGTTAACTCTTGCAGGAGTTCCCGTCTTGAATCGTCTTAACTCTATTCCTGCTCTTCTCAGGCTGTCTGCAAGGTCATTGGAGGGAAAAACCCCGTCGGGGCCACTCTCGTAGCTGACATCCCCCACTATCACCTTACCTTTAAGGAAAGTACCCGTAGCTATTATGGCACACTTTACCTTAAACCTTGCACCGATTTTAGTAAGGACACTCTGTACGCTTCCGTCCTCGCCAAATTCAATATCTATAATTTCCGCCTGCTTTAAGGTGAGATTTTTTGTATTTTCCAGAGTGTGCTTCATTTCATCCTGATAGCGGCGTCTGTCCGACTGAACACGGAGACTGTACACTGCAGGCCCCTTGCCCTTGTTGAGCATACGGGATTGGATAAAGGTCTTGTCGGCATTTTTGCCCATTTCTCCGCCGAGAGCATCTATCTCTCTTACAAGATGCCCCTTTGCCGTGCCGCCTATACAGGGGTTGCAGGGCATATTTGCAAGAGTATCCATATTTATTACAAAAAGAATGGTGGAAGCACCAAGACGGGCAGAAGCCAAAGCCGCCTCGCATCCTGCGTGACCGCCGCCAATTACTGCTACATCATATTCGCCTGCCATATATTCTCTCATAAAATCATCCTACTTTCCTACGCAGAAGCTGTGGAAAATTTTATCCACAATTTCCTCTGCCACTGTCTGTCCCGTAATCTCTCCAAGATGGGTAATTGCATTTTCTATATCTATAAATGTCATATTTGCTTCTATTCCCATTTCTATTGCCGATACTGCGGAATAAAGAGCTTCTCTTGCCTTTTGAAGAGCATCCCTGTGACGGATGTTGGTGATGATTGCACTGTCGTCGGTTCCTATCTCCCCTACCGAAAACATACGGGAAACCGTGTCCTCAAGCTCTGTTAATCCCATTCCCGTTTTTACGGAAAAGTCTATCACATTATCAAAATCAATCTCCGATTTGTCAAAAACTATGCCGTTTTCCGCCTTGTTTACAAGCACGATTACCTTTTTGTGCTTTACGGATTCCATTATCTCTCTGTCGCTGTCCTCAAGAGGCTTTGCTGCATCCAGCATAAGCAGGACAAGCTCCGCTTCGCCAAGAGCGTTTTTTGCTCTGTCAACGCCTATTTTCTCCACTGCATCGTCGGTTTCCCTTATGCCTGCAGTATCGGAAAGACTGAGCATAACAGAACCCAGACAAACATTTTCCGATATGGTATCTCTTGTGGTACCCTCAATATCCGTAACGATTGCTCTTTCGTCACCGCAAATGAGGTTGAGAAGTGAGGACTTGCCCACATTGGGTTTGCCTGCAATTACGGTATTTACTCCCTCTCTTACAATTCTTCCTCTCTCAAATGAGGAAATGAGGGTATCTATTCTATTCAGGCAATCCTTTAAAGAGTCCAGATATTCACTGTCGGAAAGGGGTTCGAGGTCCTCGTCTGCAAAGTCTATGAGAACCTGCAGATGTGCAGTTAGAGTAAGAAGCTTCTCCCTTACTTGGGCAATGGCTTCCGACACTCTGCCCTTTAGCTGATGAACGGAAAGGGTGTGTGCAGTGTCTGTTCCGGCATTAATTATGTCGATAACCGCCTCTGCCTCGGTAAGGTCCATCCTGCCGTTGAGAAATGCCCTCTTGGTAAACTCTCCCGGCTCACTTAGTCTTGCACCGGCAGTAAGTATTGCCGAAAGGGTATTTTTTGTGCTTACAAGACCGCCGTGGCAACTGATTTCCACGGTATCTTCCCTTGTGTAGCTTCGTGGTGCAAGCATAACGGAGCAAAGCACCTCGTCTATAACGGTGCCGTCTTTATTCACTGCAAAGCCGTGGGTTATGGTGTGGGTTTTGGCATTTTTTATAGTTTTGCCGTATTCATTTTTAAAAACCTTGTCCGCAATATCTACGGCATCGCTGCCGCTTATGCGGATAACGGATATGCCGCCTCTGCCCGGTGGAGTGGATATGGCGGCAATGGTATCGTCAAAATTCATAATCATCTTCTCCTTAGGGAATGTAAAAAAAGCCCGAACCGCAAAAGATATGAAAAAGGTTACCGTGCTACCGACAAAAGCGGCAAACCAATCGGCAACCTTATTTTTTAAATTCAATCTTTTTTAAGTGCAATTACTACTTTTCTTCTTGTTCCCTGCCCTACGCTGTAGGTAGTAACTGTTTCGTGATTCTGGAGTGATGCATGGATGATTCTTCTCTCATAAGCATTCATAGGCTCAAGAGTGGTGTTTCTGCCTGTTCTTTCAACCTTGTTGGCAAGCTTATGAGCAAGACTTTCCAGAGCTTTTATTCTCTTTTCACGATAGTTTTCGGTATCCATGGAAACCTTGACAAACTCATTGTCACCTCTGTTTACCACAAGGCTTGTAAGATGCTGGAGAGCATCAAGGGTTTCGCCTCTTTTACCGATAACAACACCCATATCGGGACCGCTTAATTCAATGTTCATTTCCTTGCCCTCGGTCTTGATATCAAGAGTTACATCCTCGTTCATAACACTGAAAAGACCGGAAAGGAATTTCTGTGCTCTTCTGTCGGGAGTTTCTGCAAATGTTACTCTTACAACTGCATCCTTACTGCCCAAACCTAAAAAGCCCTTAGAGCCTTCGTCAATAACTTCGATTTCAACATCACTTTCGGAAACACCAAGCTCGGCAAGAGCAAGCTCAATAGCTTCTTCTTTTGTTTTAGCTGATTTTTCTATATAGTTAGCCATTTTATTAACCTCTTTTTTTCTTTTTTGTGTTGTACTTCTTCATTTTTGCCTGTATGCGCTCTTCGATTTCTTTGTCTTTTTCTTCTATTTCTACTGTGAGCTTTTTGTTGTAATAGTTGTTGAGAACAACATTCTGTACAAGACCGAGCACATTTGATACCGTCCAGTAAAGTCCCATAGCAGCAGGGAAAGTGAATGTGAGCCATAAAGTCATAAGGGGCATAAAGTATGTCATTGTCTTTGTCATAGACTCTGCACTATTTTCATTACCGGTGTTTTTCTGGTCAGGAGAAAGAACTCTCTGGGGAGCTTTCTTCTCTTCTTTTTCTTCCTTTTTCTTGCCGTTCATCATTGTGGAAATCTTGCTGGAGAGCCATGTTGTAACGCAGGCAAGAACAGGGATAATAAGGGCTGTCAGCGCCCATACACTTCCTTCGCCGGAAAGAAGGGGTTTTAATTCGTCCCAGGGAGTTACGGCAAGGTCAAGACCAAAGAAATCAAAGTTTAATGCACCGAGCTTTTCTGCGAGGGCAATCTGTGCACCTGCGGCAGTTTCCTTAATACCTTCTGCGGCAAGAAGCTTGGCAATTTTCTTGGTGCTGTAACCCAGTACATACTGAACAGGCTTCTGAATAACCTGATAGAATGCGATAAGTATGGGGAACTGAATAAGAAGAGGCAGGCATCCGCCTGTGGGGCTTACGCCGTACTCCTTATAGAGCTTCATAGTTTCCTGAGACTGCTTTTCTTTATCGTACTTATATTTTTCTGTAACTTCCTGAAGCTTTGGCTGCATACGCTGCATCTTTGTCATAGACTTCTGCTGCTTCAATGTGAGGGGAAGAAGTACAAGCTTGATAAAAAATGTAAGTAAAATTATAGATATACCGTAGTTTTCTACGATACCGTAAATGAGATTGAGCATAAAACCAAATGCTCTGTAAATATAACTCATTTCTTTCCTCCTATTTGAGCGGATCGAATCCGCATCCCCCAAAGGGATGACACTTAAGTAATCGTCTTAGGGCAAGGTATGAACCCTTTAGTGCTCCGTATTTTTCTATTGCCTGCAGTGCATAGGACGAGCAGGTGGGATAGAATCTGCAGCAAGGCTTCTTTAAGGGAGAAATCCTTTTGCGGTAGAACTTTATTATGCAAATAAGAATTTTTTTCATACTATATCAGACTTTTCCAAACAATATTTCATAGAGGCAACAACCTTGGAATAAGGTACATATGCCATCTTTGCCCTGGCGGCTATTATAACATTATAATTACCTGTGGTTTCGGGCATACACTCCCGAAAGGCGGCACGAATAAGCCTTTTTGCACGATTGCGGTCGTGTGCCTTTCCTACTGCTTTGGATACGGTTATACCCAAAGCGTTTCTTCCTTTTTTGTTCTTGTAATAGTGAAAGACCATACAATCGGAAACAATTTTCTTTCCTTTTTTGTACGCATAAGTAAATTCCCGATTGAGCTTGATGGTTCCTTTCATAATACACCACCTTTTTAAAAAGCATACGATTAACAAAAAACGGAACGGTCGCATCTCATACCAAGTCCGGACCGTTCCCTACATTTTGATTGTAGTACTGAGTTACTCTCAGTCGTTTATTGACTTATCAATGCTTAAGCGGATAAAACTTTTCTACCCTTTAATCTTCTGCGAGCTAAAACTTTTCTGCCGTTTCTGTCGCTCATTCTTGCTCTGAAGCCGTGAACCTTGCTTCTGTGTCTGACATTGGGCTGGAATGTTCTTTTCATTAACTCTACACCTCCTTAAAAGTACAGCTGTTCGGCAGGACATCTTGAATTTTTAAAAACATCGGCAGGGACTGCCGTCTCCCGATAGGAAAACCGCCGCGTACAAAAACGGTGTTTGCTATCCTGCCATAAAATACTTTGCCGACTAAAAATCACATCTAATTATATACCATTGCCCCCTGTTTGTCAACATAAATTTTTGCTCCAAAGCAGAAAAATAGGTTTTTTTGATAGTATTATCCACAAAATCGTCAAAATGCTGTGAGTTATCCACATTATATATAATGTAAATGTTGATAATATCTTCGGTTTGTGATATAATGATTTCATTGAAGATGAAATCGTCGATATAAATCTCTTGTAAGATTTTCGATATGTCATAAATGACTCGATATGTGCTTTGCACTCGATATGTTGCCTTTCGGCAACGAGATTTATATCATATCGAGTTTTGAGCAAAGCGAAAAACATATCGATTTTGCGGAAGCAAAAATATCGAGCAAA
>JAZQBI010000053.1:0-13508 GCA_045545635.1 Clostridia bacterium
TTTAAGAAATGCAGATTAAGGTCAAAGTACTCTTTCATTTTGCAAAGCTTGATGATACAAAGTACAGAAGAAATTGTCTGTGCAATAATTGTTGCGAGAGCAACTCCGGGAACACCCATATTAAGTCCTGCTACAAAATATATATCAAGTACTATATTTACCACAGTTGCAACCAAAAGGAACAAAAGCGGTGAAAATGAATCTCCGAGACCTCGCAATATACCGCTTAATATATTGTAATAACCCATACCGGCTATACCCATTAGTGATATAAAAAGATACCAGTAACAATCGTTTAGTATACTTTCGGGAGTATTTTGCATAACAAGCATTGGTCTTATGACAGGTGTTGCAAAAGCCATAAGTACAAGGCACGAAACTGCAGTTACAACAATGGATGTTCCTACAGTACGGGAAACAGCTTCTCGGTTTTTTGCACCCACATACTGAGCCACCATTACATTTGCTCCTGCGGATATTCCCATAAACAGCACAAGCAGCATATTGAGAAGCGGAAGTGCACTTCCTACTGCGGCAAGAGCATTGTCACCCACACATTTTCCTACAACTATACTGTCTACCGTGCTGTATAGCTGCTGAGCGATGTTACCTATAAGCATCGGCAAGGTGAATGTGACGATGCATTTCCAGGGAGAGCCTGTTGTCATATCTGTTGGTGTGTTTAATTTGTTTAGTAATCCTTTCATATTTTTACCTCTTACATTCTGTTTACCAAAATTTAGCTATCATTTTTATATTACCACATAAATCACCATATTTCAAGTTTTTGTTTGCATACCTATAACTTTATTTTTTGTGAAATAATTTTTTCGTTGAGATTTCGCAAGGAAATTGATTTTTCTATAATGAAAAATGGTTAACGTTACAACTTTAATCACCCCTATTTTATAATTTATTATTATCATAACCTAAAATATATGTTGACGTATTAAGAAAAACAAATCTGCGTGTGATGAGCGACACGCAGATTTGTTTTCTCATGCAAAAGGAGAGCCATAACCAGCTCTCCTTTGTAAGCTGATTTAATTATCAATAATTTCAACCATAGCCTTTTGCAGGTCTATCATGTATCTCTGTCCACCTTCCGCCTCATGCCTAACACAATACAAAAAGTGCCCACTTTCATCAAATTCAAAATTCGATAATGATAGTTTCAAATCAACAAGACCGAATTGATTTACTATATTTTTTCTGCCACCATTTTTATAAATTATATAAAAACTTTTCGCATTCATTCTACCGCCGGGAGCTTGTTGACCATACATTATAATATAATTTTCATTTTCTTCTTTATACCAACTTTCATAATAAGCTCTATTTTCTATTTCTTCCACCATTTCTTGATATGACATAAAATACGGTGCAGCTCCGCTCCCTCTACCACCTATTGAGCGGTCCAATCTTAAGAAAGTGGCATAGCATTGTTCTCTGGTATAATAGCTTTTCGGTTCATATGTTTCTGCAGAAGTTCCTTTCATAACATCTAATTGATACATATACTCTATTGCACTATTCGCCCATGATGATATTTGCTTACAATCATTAAACAAATCTATCTCCGCTACTTTATGATTAAGTTTTATAGCACTTTGAGAATATATACTAAATGTTCTATGTAACATTACAGCTGCTTCTTCTCTTGTTATATTAGAAAACGGATCTAAAATTCCATCTCCCCTACCTTTAACAATTCCTAATGTATCTGCGCAACGAACATAATAAGCAAAATTAGAACCTTTTAAATCCTCATCAAAAGAATGACTAATTTCCATAGGGATTCCATTTTCATCCGTGTGCTTTTTACACCATAAATTCATCATATCTTCAACTGTCAAATTATATTCGTACGCCAAAAACTTTACCGCAGTTGCAGCAAATTCTTCTCTTGTTATATTTTCTTTATAATCGCCTTGTAATTCTTCTAACACAAACCCCAAATTTATTGCTTCATCAATTTCTTCCTTTGCCCACTCAGAACTTTGTTCAATGTTTTTTGCCTCAACACTAAATATAACATTGCTCATTAAAATAAAAGCAATAATAAATAATACAAATTTCTTCACCATAACATCTCCAATCCAAAAGAAGTGTACACCAGAGGGGATTTCCCCTCTGGTGTCAAAAAATTAAAATTCACATCCACACGCACCAGAACGCATTCCCAAAAAGAAATATGCATTATTAGCCGTTATTAAATTTGTTGAAATTCCTGACAAAGACACTGTGAGTTTAGCTGCATCGTTTGATTTTCCATCATACGAAGAAGATAAAGATCTTAATGCATAATATCCACCAGAAAGTTTCTCCTGCGGATATTCCCATAAACAGCACAAGCAGCATATTGAGAAGCGGAAGTGCACTTCCTACTGCGGCAAGAGCATTGTCACCCTCACATTTTCCTACAACTATACTGTCTACCGTGCTGTATAGCTACTGAGCGATGTTACCTATAAGCATCGGTAAGGTGAATGTTACGATGCATTTCCAGGGTGAACCTGTTGTCATGTCTGTTGGTGTGTTTAATTTGTTTAGTAATCCTTTCATTTTTTTCCTCTTACATTCTGCTTACATAAATTTAGTCATCATTTTTATATTATCACATAAATTACCATATTTCAAATTTTTGTTAACGTAAAAAAAGCAAAAATCAAAGTAATCTCTGATTTTTGCTTTTTTATCAATAATTATTTAATATCGGGAAGACTTGCCGCAGCAACAGACTGACCTACACGACGGGAATTTTCGTCGGGGATATGAAGCTTGATTTTAGCGGAAAGCTCCGGGAATTCCTTATCAAGAACTTCCTGTGCTCTTTCAAGCAGTATCACACCGCCCTCACCGGAGGTTACTCTGCCCATAATGAGTACATGCTTAATATCATAGAATTCTGCATAAAATGCAATTGCATAGCCAAAATATGCACCTATTGTATCATAGATATTCTTGGCTCTTTCATCGCCCTCTGCCATAAGCTTTTGCACAACCTTGAGCTTTTCTGCAGGAGAGAGGCTTTCCTCAAGCTCAATGCCTGCATAAGGTGCAAGTTTGATAACACCGTCCTGTGAGAAGTACTTAACACCGCAACCGTAGTCACCGGACCACTCGTCCACCATAGCATCGGTATTGAAATCACAGGGAACAAATGCAAGCTCATTGAGCCAGCCTGTTATGTTTCCGTTGGGATCAACATATCCGCCGGCTTCGGATGTTCCCATAGCAACACCGAGAACGGAATTGTCGTTTAAGTCCATAGCACCTGCAAGAGCGGTAACATCACCGTCGTTTGCAACTTCGATGGGAATATCTGCACCGATTTCCTTTGCAACATCTATGTACATATTCTTAACTTTTTTGTCGAAATCCTCATCGCTTACTTTGAGGAAGAGAGAAGCTACCATAATGCGGTTATCTACATATACACCTGCACTGGAAACACCGATAGCATCAACTCTCGGCATGTGAGATGCTGCTGTTTTCATAGCCTGAAGAATTCCGTCATAGTGATAGTCGGGATCGGAGTTGGTCTTGGGGAACCACACAACCTCTTCGGAATATACGCTTTCGCCGTCTATTACGGCACTTACCTTACGGTCACTTCCGCCTGCATCAAAACCGATTCTGCAACCCTCAAGATGTCTGCCTATGGGAGATGCACCGGATACATCCTTGGGAGCATCCTTTAAGGAACGGATTTCCACTTCAAAGGCTCTTTCGTACACTCTCTCCATAAAGTTTACATCAAAATCACGAAGTCCGCCGTGAGTATAAGCCTCTTTGATCTTAGCTCCCACAACATCACTTCCTGCTATGATAACCTTGTATCCGCCGGCAACCCAGAGAAGGGATTTGACCATTCTCTCTATAAAAGCAAAGTTTTCCTCATCGTGTCCTGTTCCGTCACAGAATATGCGGGTTTTGTAGGTTGTAATGTACCCTTTGTTTCTCTCGATACCGATAACAAGGTCCTGTCCGTTTTCCGCTGTTTTTTCTCTCATTTCTCTGCATACAAGAGAAAGAGGCATAAAACCGGGATCTAATTTTGCATTTACTTTAAGCTTCATATTTAATTTTACCTCCTATTATAGTCTTTGTTACATTGAACTCTCCGTCTGTAATGATAATATCAGCATCCTTGCCAACATCAAGTGAGCCCTTTTTGTCGTCCATACCTATTACGGTTGCAGGATTTAAGGATGCACAGTTAACACATTCCCAAAGAGGAATGGAAGATGATGTATATACATTCCACACACCCTTGTTAAGTTTTAATGTGCTTCCTGCAATTGTGCCGTCTTCAAGTCGACAAACTACACCGTCATATATTATCTTTTCACCGCCGAGGGTATATTCTCCTATAGGGAGACCGCCGGCAGGGAGACAGTCTGTAATAAAGCAGAGCTTTCTGCCCTTAAGCTTCCAGAGTATATCATAGAACACCTCGGACACATGGAACTTGTCCACAATAAGCTCACAGCTTACATCAGTATTAAGTGCTGCTGTTACAACACCCGGTGCTCTGTGGGTAAGGGGTGTCATAGCATTGAAAAGATGTGTAACGTGCTTTACACCGGCAGAAGCAGCAAGACATGCTGTATTGTAATCAGCAGATGTGTGTCCCATGGAAATAACCACATCGGTATCCCTCGAAATGGCTCTTATTCCATCAAAACTCTCTGTGTCAACATCGGGAGCAAGAGTTATTGTCTTTATGATATCTGCATATTCCTTAACAAAATCAGGATCTATTTTCTTAATGTGTCTCTCATCCTGAGCACCTTTTTTTGCAGGGCTTATAAAGGGACCTTCCGCATGACAACCGAGAATTGTGCTTCCGTCCCAGTCCTTGCTTTCTTCCTTGAGGCTTCTGCAAACCTCAAGAGCACCACGGATAACGCTCATATCCACAGTCATTGTGGTCGGCAGATATCCCGTAACACCATTTGCCAGAATACCCTTTGATATGGTACGGATACTTTCCTCATTTGCATCACACACATCACATTTTAAGTATCCGTGTATATGTAAATCAATAAGACCGGGAGCCACATAGCCACCCTTTGCATCAATTACCTGTGCATCTGACGAAATTTTGTCTGCAGGCACTATACCGTCTATCTTATCGCTATAGAGCAAAGCATACCCGTCCATTATCCTGTCTTTTAAAATAATTTTGCCGTTTATTATTGCTTTCATCAATATCACCCCATTATCAGTTTATTTATATCTAAATTCTAACACATCGCATCAAAAAAGTCAATACATTATAATTTTGGTTTTGGAGTATTTCTGCTAATTTATGACAGTATAGCAGGTTTTACCCTTGGGAAAAATTATATAGAAAATACTTTTCCAAAGGAGTACCTAAAATGAACAAAGTTGAAATATGCGGAGTAAATACCGCAAATCTTCCCACACTTTCCAAAGCAAAAAAGGATGAGCTTTTTAAACGCATAAAAAACGGTGACACCATGGCAAGAGAAGAATTTGTTCAGGGAAACCTGAGACTGGTACTCAGTGTTATACAGCGTTTTTCCGGCAGAGGCGAAAACCCCGACGACCTTTTTCAGGTTGGATGCATTGGTCTTATTAAGGCAATTGATAATTTTGACTTAAGCCAGAATGTTCAGTTTTCCACCTATGCCGTTCCAATGATAATAGGGGAAATCAGACGATACCTCAGAGATAATAACTCCATAAGGGTAAGCCGTTCCTTGAGGGATACCGCTTACAAGGCATTGAAAGCAAAAGAGGAAATTACGGCAAGGACAGGAAAAGAGCCTACAATAGAAGAAATCGCAAAAGAACTGGATATGCCAAAAGAGGATGTGGTCCTTGCCATAGATTCAATTCAGGAGCCGGTATCTCTGTATGAACCCATATACAATGACGGAGCTGATGCAATATATGTTATGGATCAGCTTGGGGATACAAAAAATACAGACGAAAACTGGCTTGAGGAAATCGCCCTGAAGGAAGCTCTGAAAAAGCTGTGCGGGAGGGAGAAAAGGATTCTTGACCTCAGGTTTTTTAAGGGCAGAACACAGATGGAAGTCGCAACAGAGCTGGGAATAAGTCAGGCACAGGTGTCAAGGCTGGAAAAAAGCGCCCTCTCTCACATGAAAAAGCACATATGATTGATAAAATCGGGGATGTAAAACAGTCTTTTTTGTGTTTTACATCCCCTTAGCAAATTTACGAACAAAATTGTTGCAATATCATATAATTATATGGTATAATTTATGTCAGCGGTTGCGTTATGAAAGCGAGGCTTTTGAAATTGAACATAAACATAAATGAACTTAATATAAATTACATATGCGAAGGCTCAGGTGAAGATGTTGTACTTCTTCACGGATGGGGTTCAAACATTACACTGTTTAAGGATATGATTGAGCTTCTTAAAACCAAATATCGGGTAACTGCTATTGATATGCCAGGCTTCGGACTTTCTGACGAACCGAAAACCCCCTGGTGTGTTGACGATTATGTGGACTTTGTGTGTGAGTTCTGCAAAAAGACAGATATACAAAGTGCCGTATTTCTGGGGCACTCCTTTGGCGGAAGGGTAATAATAAAGATGTTTGAAAGAAAGAGCTTCCCCATAAAAATTCCAAAGGTGATACTGGTAGACAGTGCCGGTGTAAAGCCAAAGAAAACATTAAGCCAGAAAGTGAAGATATTAACATACAAAACAGGCAAAAAGATACTCTCCTGCCCTGCCGTAAAAAAGCTCTTCCCCGATGCTATCGAAAAGCTTTCGTCAAAGAGCGGTTCGGCAGATTACAGAGCTGCATCGCCCATCATGCGTCAGACTATGGTAAGAGTAGTAAATGAGGATCTTACCCATATTTTTCCGAAGGTCACACCGCCTGCTCTCCTCATATGGGGAGAAAACGACACCGCAACTCCCGTGTCCGATGCTGATATCATGGAAAAAACTATGCCCGATGCAGGCAAAGTGGTACTCAAAAACTGCGGTCACTATTCTTTTTTGGATGACAGATATACATTTCTGAAAGTACTCGCCTCGTTTATGAATATATGACAGAAGGGACAACCCAATGAATAATTTTATGCTCGTATTATGTACTATACTATCTGTTGCCGCCTTTGCGGTATCTGTTATAAAATTTACACATTTTTTCCAGCTTAACTCATACAGAGCAATTCTGCAGTTAAAATGGATAAAGAACAATCCCGGCAAGGTATTATCCAATCTTGCCTTTGGTGCAATGGGAATTATAGTGTCGCTGGCAGGCTCTTTATGGGCAATGATACTGTATGCTGTAATTATGCTTTTTGGTGTTATTACATCTATCCCCGGAAAAGCAAAAAAACCTCTTGTATATACAATGAGAGTAAAAAGACTCCTTGCTGCAACCTTTGTGCTGTACGTTGTCTCTGTTTGCATCGGAGCGTATTCCAATACCCTCCTGCTAATGTGTGCCATAGCATTTTTGTTGTGTCCTATGTGGATACTCCTTTCCAACATTATTAACAGACCTGTTGAAAACGCAATAAGCAACCACTATATAAATGATGCAAAAAGAATGCTCTCTTCATCCAATGCCAAGGTAATCGGTATTACGGGAAGCTATGGAAAAACCAGTGTAAAATACTATCTTTCCACACTGCTCAAGGCAAAATACAATGTACTTATGACTCCTGAAAGCTACAACACACCTATGGGAGTTGTAAAAACCATCCGGAGCTCACTCAGTGCTTTGAACGAAATTTTTGTGTGCGAGATGGGAGCCAAAAGAGTTGGCGAAATAAAAGAAATATGCGACATTGTAAATCCCGACATGGGCATCATAACCTCCGTTGGTCCTCAGCATCTTGAAACCTTTAAAAGTCTTGATAACATAAAGAAAACCAAATTTGAGCTTGCAGACTCCCTGCCCCGGAACGGTCTGCTGTTTTTAAACGGTGATGACGAAAACATAAAGGCCTTCAAGGGTAACAGGAAATGTATAACGTATTCCGTGGAGGGTAATGGTGACTACAACGGTGAAGTGATATCCGTAACGGAAAAAGGTACCGCCTTTACCGTAAAAGCTCCCTCAGGAGAAGAATGTACTTTTGCTACCTCCCTCATAGGAAAGCACAATGTACTAAACATAACAGGTGCTATAGCTGTGGCAAACACGATGGGAATAGAATTGTCAATGCTTAAGCATCAGGTACAGAAGCTGAAAAGTGTCCCCCATCGACTTGAACTCATACCAAGAGGTAACGATATAATAATTGACGATGCCTACAACTCCAACCCCAGTGGAACAAAAGCCGCATTGGAAACCCTTGCGTGCTTTGAGGGTGTAAAAATACTGCTCACCCCCGGTATGGTTGAGCTTGGTGCAAAACAGGACGAATTAAACTGCGAATTCGGAAAAAATGCGGCAAAGGTGTGCGACTATGCCATTCTTGTAGGCAAAAGTCAGACACAAAGCATATACGACGGTCTAATCTCACAAAACTTTCCAAAGGATAAAATATATGTAGCCTCAGACCTTAATGATGCCATAGGCTATGCCTACGGACTCAACACAAAAGGTGTAAGAAAAATTATTCTTCTGGAAAATGACCTGCCCGACAACTATTAATATAAAGGAATGATATCAATGAAAATCAAGCTTGCAGTAATTTTTGGAGGTAAAAGTGTGGAGCACGAAATCTCCATCATATCTGCCCTCCAGGCAATAAGACATCTTAACAAGGAAAAATACGAGGTAATTCCGGTGTACATTACCAAATCCAACGAGATGTACTATGGCGAGGACCTTGTAAACATAGAAGAATATTCACATCTTTCCAATCTTCTTAAAAAGAGCAGAAAGGTGATGTTCTATACCCAAGGCGGAAAAACATATCTAAAGAAAGCGGAAACAAAGTTTTTTGAAAAAGATATAATAACCGAAGTGGATATAGCATTCCCCATAGTTCACGGAACCAACTGTGAGGACGGAACACTTCACGGATACCTTAGAATGATGAATCTTCCTCTTGTGGGATGTGACCTTACAGCTTCTGCAATAGGTATGGATAAGTATTATATGAAAACGGTTTTCAAGGATAACGGTATACCTGTGCTGGATTGCAAGTGCTATACTGCAAAAGATTTTGCAATCTCCCCTGAGGGTGTGGCAGACAGTATAGAAGCATCTATCCCCTACCCTGTAATTGTAAAACCTGTTAACCTTGGCTCCAGTGTTGGAATATCCAAGGCATCCGACAGAAACGAGCTTATTGAATCTCTGCAGAATGCATTTAATTTTGCAGGAAAGGTACTTATAGAAAGAGCCGTGCAGGACTTAAAGGAAGTAAACTGCTCTGTACTTGGTGACTGTGACGAAGCTGAGGCAAGCGAATGTGAAGAGCCTGTGGGAAGCGACAACATACTAAGCTACGAGGATAAATATACCTCCGGTTCAAAAGGCGGAAGCAAAACCGGCTCAAAGGGTATGGCAAGCCTGAAAAGAAAAATCCCTGCCGACATAACAGACTCTCAGCGTGATACCATACGCAAGATGGCAGTGGATGCCTTTAAATGTCTCGGTTGTAACGGTATTGTCCGCATAGACTTTATGATAGATACTAAGTCGGGAGAAATTTTTTTGAACGAAATAAATACCATTCCTGGTTCTCTCTCCTTCTATCTCTGGGAGCCTCTTGGTGTAAGCTACACCAAGCTTCTTGACTCGATGATAGAGCTGGGGCTTAAACGTCACAGAGAGCAGCAAGAAATCTCTTATGCATTTGATACAAACGTGCTTGAGGGTATGAGCTTTGGAGGCAGTAAAGGAAGTAAAATGTAATCAATAGGTCAAGGGACAGTAAATTAATTCCTGCGAATTAATTTACTGTCCTTTTTTTGTAGGCGAAATTTGATGTAAAAACAAATTAAACTAAGGATGAAGATGTCTTATTATATTTTATCTAAAGGAGGAATGCATCTTGGACTACAAAACCCAAAGTCCTGTACTGGACTCTGATACAGAACTCAACATAGAGAAGCTTATGGGATATGTGGAGGATATCAAAGCTGAAACCGAAGCCCGAATAACCATGCTTGAAAACATTATTAACCAAATGAAACGAGGTGAATAACCGTGACCTATGACGAAGTAATATCTGCAATTGACACCGTAAGACCAAACACTGCCACGCTTCCTGCAAAAAAAGCCTGGATTACGGTTCTGGAAAGTAAAATCCACGACCATATGACTTCTTTTTCGGAATGTGATGTGCATATATCTCCCGACAAGCTTTTACTTGAAAACGAATATCTTGATATGTATGTGTATTATGCCGTATCTATGATTGATTTGGAAAATCAGGATATAGCCATGTACAACAACAGCTGTGCATTTTTTAATGAGATGTTTGAATCCTGGCAAAAAAAGTGGCGGCGGGAAAACCTGCCCATAACAAGACGGAAAGGCGGTGAGTAAATGCTACCTTTTATGCGTTCAAGAAATGCAGTAAAGGAATATTCCATAACAAAATTCGGCGGTATAAATAAGTCCTTTTCCCAAGAAATCAATGAGTTTAGCGACGGTTACAATATGTCATCGGAAAATTTTCCTGCACTTTCATCTGCAAAGAGAAACAAGGTGCTGGAAGAAGTTCAGAATGTTATATGCGGTGCCTCTTTTTATGACAAACTATATACCCTTGAGCATGAGGAAAACAGTCCTGACAATATCCATATTATGTGTGACGGTGAAGAACTCTCTGCTTTTGAAACAGAAATGGCCGGCAAAAGAAAAGTAGGATTTATGAAAGATGAATTTCTCGTAATTCCGGATAATGTAATACTTCATACGGATAGCAGTGAGATTTATAGGGGATCTTTTTCTCAGGAAACTACAAAAAGGACTACGTTGGAAAAATACAAGGCTGAAAAGCCATCCGCTACCAGCCTTCCGGATGATTCATTGGACTGGTACTGCTCAACTCTCAGACACAACTCCATCGTTGCCAGAAAATCAAATTACTCATACTCGGGAGAATCGTATGATTTTTATAATTTCTCCCTTTCTAAGCAATTCAAACCCGGAGATGTAATAACCATCAAAATGTATGTAACCCCTATAGGTGATTCCACGGTATCGGAAAGGCAAACCTATATAGGTAAAATGAAATCAGGAATAACCCTCAAAATAAAAAAACTTACCAAGACATTGCACCCAACCGCAAGCGGAAAAGAAATAACCGAGATAACTGCCATTATTTTTGAGGACAACTCCATAGACCTCGATATATTCGACGACGTATTGATACAGAGCATAACCATCGAAAAAACTATGCCTGATTTTAATGACATATGCAGTTTTGAAAACAGGATGTGGGCGGTAACTGACAGCGAAATATGTGCTTCAAAGCTTGGTGACTGTTCCAAGTGGGAGGATTTTACCACAGATCAGTATGGCACTCTGCCCTCGTCCTCATTCAGAACCGGAGTGGAAAGCGACGGCAGTTTTACGGCAATAACCGCGTACAACGGAAATATTATGGCATTTAAAGAGGATTGTATACACAAAGTTTACGGAAGTGAACCTGCGGAATACAAACTGAGCCGTATTAATTGTCCGGGAGTAAAAAAGGGGTGCAGAGATACTGTTGCCGTGGCAGGAGGAATTCTGTTTTATATGAGCAAAGGCGGAATATATGCACATAACGGAAGCTCCTTTAAACTCATAAGCGATGCAACAGACCTGAAAGAATGTGAAACCGTAACTGCAAGCGGAGACGAAAGATACTACCGTCTCGTTGCAAAAAAAGGAGAAGAAACATTTATCTTTGTTTATGACACCCGCTACGGGCTGTGGAACAAAATCCTTTCGGAAAATGACATTCATTTTCTTGTTCAGACAGACGATGGATTGATAGCTATTACCGAAAAAGAAAAACTGAAAGTAAACGAGGGAGATTACGGTAATTGGAGCTTTACGCTAAGTTTTGGAAAAAAAGAATTTTCCTCAAAGCATATATGTTCTGTATTTGCCCGTTATACCCTCAAAGAGAACGGCAATCTCAGAATACAGATTCGTAACAAGCACGATACTTACACAATTGCAGACGCGTCTTCCGCCGCCAACAACTTTCCGCTTCGTATAACAATACCTGTAAGCTGTGCCAGAGATTCTGAATTGATTTTTTCAGGGACAGGAGAATTCACCCTGATTTCTCTTACTGTAAGATATAAGGAAACCGGAATAAATGACTAGGAGGTAAAAAAATGACCGATTACAAGAAAAAGAAACAGTTAATTGACGAAAACAAGGATGTTTATATATCCGAATATGACAAGGACTTAAGCTATGATGCCTTAAGCCGGATTGTGGATGCGAAGAAAAACTATGCCGTAGCCGCAAAGAACAATGATGAGGCAGGAATGAAAAAATACAACACCATAGCTAACGGAATCCGTGCAAAATACGGCAACTACACCGGAGGTGAATTCGGTGACGAATACCACCCCTTTGTATATGCCGACACAGGGTACGACAACTATAAATCAAAGTATGAGGATGAACTGGACGAGCTATACTCATCCATAAAAAATCTCAAGTTTGAATATGATTACAATGAGGATCCGGCATATCAGGCATACAAAAGGGTTTACGACAGACAAGGAGAGCTTGCATACGACAGAGCACTGGCACAAAACTCCCTTAAAACCGGAGGAATAGCAAACTCTCACGCATATTCAGCCGCAGCTCAGGCAATGAACCATTACAATTCCTTGCTTGCAGCCAAAATACCCGAACTGTATGAAGCGGCATATCAAAAACACTATAATGACAAAAAAGACCTTATCCGTGATGCCTATGAACTAATAAATAACCGCGAAAGCCGTGACTACTCCAGACATATTGACAAGTTGGAGGATTACAGAGATACCAGAGACTTCAACTATAAGAAAACAAATGACAGGGAAAACCGCGACTACTCCTACTATGAAAATGAAGCAAAAATGGAATTTGAGAAAGCTCTTGCCAAAGCAAATTCAGAAGAAAAAGCCAAAGACAGAGAACTGGAAGAAAAAAAGATAAACTATGATGTTGCAAAAGGTATTTCCGACCAAAATTACAAAGACAACTCCCAGTTTATGGATTTAATCAAATTCTATTATTCCGTAATGCGTGACGGTATTGATGACGAAAAATGGATTGCCAACCACAATCTTGCCGCATCAAAAGCAAACCTGCCCGGTTATGCACAAAATGTGGGAAACGGCACTATACTTGATTATGCAAGAAAAATCTTTGGCAACCCGAATCTTACAGAGAATGACCTCTACAATTTATTCAGTCTCAGATAAACATTTTTGAGGTATTTACAAAGGGAATGTAAAAAAAGTCCAGACCGCAAAAAGGCAGGGATACCAAAGAATACAGAGTATTAATTAGCCTGTAAATCATTTAAAATCACCATAAATGTAGAAAAACATCTGTTTCCAGATGTTTTTCTATAAATATATG
>JAZQBI010000054.1:0-14456 GCA_045545635.1 Clostridia bacterium
TAGCTCCGTTTTTGCCTCGCATTGACGCAAAAACACAGCACCGAAAATTCTTCGAACCAAAATCAAGATAAAATAGATTGTTTTTCGAGGCGGCAGGTCGCAGGAATACTGTCGTATTTCAAGACCGACAACGAAGAAAAAGGCTATTTTACTTGATTTTGGCGGGTTCGGATACTAACGCAACTGCTTACCCATACAAATTTTTATTCTGTGCCTTACAAGAGCAGTAACCGCGTCTCTTGCCATTGCGCCATATTTTTTGGGATCATAAACCTCGGGATTCTGACTTATGCAAGCCTTAACCGCATCTGAATATGCAACCCTTAATTCTGTAGCAAAATTCACCTTGCAAATTCCAAGAGAAATTGCTTTTATAACATCTTCATCGGGGATTCCTGACGAACCGTGCAAAACAAGAGGCACAGAAACAACATCTCTTATTTGTGAAAGTCTTTCAAATTCTATCTTGGGTGTTCCTTTGTAGAACCCGTGTGCAGTTCCTATTGCAACAGCAAGTGAATCCACTCCTGTTCTTTCTGCAAATTCTACTGCCTCCGCAGGGTCAGTAAAGGAATCCTCACCATCCTTAACCTCAACATCGTCTTCTTTTCCCCCGAGCTTTCCGAGTTCTGCTTCAACGCTGGGGCAGGCACTAAATGCTTTTGCCATATCAACAACTTTTTTTGTAAGCTCAATGTTTTCTTCCAAAGGGAGTTTTGAACCGTCTATCATAAGGGATGTATATCCATCCCTTGCAACCTGTTCACAAAGTTCCATACTGCTTCCATGGTCAAGATGAATCGCAACCGGAACGATAGCTTTTTCTGCCAGAGCTTTTGCCATAGCAGAATAAAGAGACGTATCTGCATACTTAAGTGTTGATGGCGTAGTCTGAAGAATAACGGGAGCTTTTTCTGCTTCCGCTGCAGCAATCACAGCTTGCATCATTTCCATATTTTCAACATTGAAGGCACCGACTGCATAATGATTTTTTTGAGCATCTATAAGTAGCTCCTTAGTACATACAAGTGGCATTGTCTGTTTCTCCTTTTATTTAAGAATAATGAATGCATCAAGTCCCTTGGGTGCATCAGGATTACCGCCCATATTAACAGACTTTATAAGTGCCGTCATCTGTGAAAGATAAATAAAGGGAATGCCCCAAGCGGCAAATTTTTCAATGCCGTCTATCTGAATGTGTGCTGTTGCTCCGTATATGTTATCCTTATGTTTGGAAACGACAACAACCGGACCGCCGTGAGAGATAACATCGGCTACCATATCCTTCTGCAAGGAATCCTCCGCAGGGTTAATAAGCATAATTGTCAAGGATTTTTCATTGCTGATAACCACAGGGCCGTGTCTGTAATCGAGCATAGGGAAATATCTGCCTGTAAGCATTGCAATCTCGGTAAATGCCAAAGCACCCTCTTCTGCAATACCGCGAACAGGACCGTCTGCAAGCACAGTAACATCTTCCCAATCAAGAGAAGCAATCTTTTCCAAGGTCTCTCTGTTTTCTGCCATAAATTTCTCGTTGGTTTCGCAGGCTGCTTTAACAGATGACCTGAGTGCTTCGTCATTGGCATAATAAGAAGCCAAAAGTAAAACTGCTGTATAAAGATTTGTAACCGTTCTTGTCTGGCAAACGCTGTTATCGTAGCACCAATCCAAAGTTATATTGAGCTGACTCATAGGCATAATGTCATTGTTATCCTTCATTGAAATGGAAATAACACTGCAACCGAGAGTCTCCTTAATATGCTTGACTGCCTTTACCATCTCCGAGGTTTTGCCCGAACGGGATATCGTAACGACAATACTGTCTCTCACCGTTTCTTTCCAGAAATCAGGATCAACTATGTACTCACCTGCGGCAATTGCAGCAGCGGATGTGTTTTCATAAGATGCGAAAAGTGCAGCGGCGCTTTTGGAAAGCATATAGCTGGAGCCGCATCCGAAAAATGTGAATTTGCGATTGTTTTTTTCGAAGAAAGCTTTGATTTCCTCGGATTTTTCACAAACATAGTTGTAAGTTTGTTTTAACGCATTTGGCGTATCGAGTATTTCTTTTTCTGTTAAAAACATAGTGTTATCTCCTTATTTAAAATTTTTTATACAAAGTAACAACGCACCCTCTGCCGCTGTATGTTTTGGCGGAATCAGAGTACAGTTTATTACTTTAAGACAGTCCTTGAGAGGCTCTAAAATCAAATCCCCTGTTTTAAATAAACCACCGTAATAGGAAACGGGAACATTTTTGTTTTCCCAACCAAGCTTCTTTATAATTGCAAATGCTGAATCAGCAAGATATTGTGCAGCCCTAAAATATAGCTTTTTTGCCTCATTGTCACCCAACAGAGCGGCTTTTTGCGCAAAAAGCTGAAAAGAAGCAACCTTATCTCTGTAGGGAGCGTAATTGTTTTCCACAACATCTATAAATTCAAGGTCACTTTTCAGGTTAAGCTCATTTCTTACAATCTCATAGAGAGCACCTTTCGGCTTTCTGCCGTCCGCCTGCTGAGAAAACAGAGACATTGCCTGTTTACCTATCCAGTAGCACGAACCCTCGTCACCAAAAAATTCACTCCACCCGTTTGCCCGTGCCTCTCTGCCGTCATTTGTTCGTCCGTAGGAAATGGCTCCTGTGCCTGCAACAAGATGCACACCCTCACTACACTCCAGAGAACCTGCCCAGCCAACTACAACATCGTTAACTATAAGCATTGGAATACGGGGAAAAGCCATTTTGAGTCTTTCTGTTATCTCAGCATCTGCCTCGGGCGCCTCACCAAAGCACGGCAAACCTATACAGCAGCCTGCACACTCATCTATAGAAGCACCTATACTCTTTGTGATTTCTATGATGCTGTCAGAAATTATGCTTACAACTCCGTCAACTCCAATAGTTTTGTGTGAACAACCGGATTTTTCGAGAGTGCTTAAGCATACCCCGTCATTTTTTCCTATAACCACAGCGGTTTTTGTCCCGCCTCCATCAATTCCGATATAATATTTCAAAATATCTCCTCCAGAATTTAACTTAATTTAATTATATATATCTTTCACCGCACAAGCAAACTTTACAGCAATTTTCGTCCACAAAGCAAGTTGTATTATTCCCATAACCATACAACAGATACTGGTGGTATTGAATTATGTGCTTTTTTGTGATAAACTAAAAAAGAGGTGAATAAAAAATGGGAAGCACTCCACTCTACATACAAATATACAAATCCATTTTGGCTTCAATAAAGAACGGAACATACAAGGAAAATACCGCATTACCGTCAGAGCGGGAGCTGTGTGAAAAATACTTTGTAAGCCGTTCTACCATACGCCAGACCATTTCGCTTTTAAAAGACTCTGACCTTGTTTATGCCGTTCACGGAAAAGGCAATTTTATAAAACCACAGGTATTTGTCCAGCCATTAACAAAAGTCTATTCTTTTACCGACACCCTAAAAAGCGACAATGTTATAATCCAGAATAAAATCATAGAATACACTAAGGAAGAATTAGACTGTACACTTGCAAAAATAACACAATATGACGAAAATTCATTATTTCACAAGCTTACAAGACTTCGCTGTGCAAAGGATTACCCATTAATGATAGAGACAACATATCTTCCCACCGCAAGATTTATCCGCCTGGATATTGAACGCATTGAGTCAGGTTCTCTATATGATTACCTGCGCAAAACCTATGACTTTAATGCAAATAATATGAAAGAAACACTCCGCCCCATCATTCCCCGTTCTAATGAGAAACAACTATTGCAAATTTCCTCAAGCACTCCTTGTATGCTGCTCGAAAGATTCAGCTATGAAGATGATTTACTCATAGAATATACCCGCTCTATAGTAAGAGGCGACAAGTACATTTTTCAGGTTAATCTGTCAAATGAATAAATTAAAAAACTGCCGCAAACCCGTGATAAACATAGGTTTGCGGCAGTTCACTTTAGTGTTTTTGTCCTTGGTGTACAGCTTTTTCATATAGTATATGTAAATATTACAAACAGTTTTTATACTCACTTCATTCAGGCGATATATATTTTTCTATATACAATAAAACATAATCAGTCCGCTATATCATTGTAATTTATCCATTTTCCACCGGCAATGCCTCTAAGTGCAAGTGCAGATTTTATAAACCTCTTAAACATCATAACTGCAAGTACTGTTGTGATAGAATATTTGAGTTTTATTCCAAGTATAAACCCAAGCAATAACGACCATACATACACAGGAACTACATCATAATACATGGCTTTTTTACTGTTTCCTCCTGCTCTGAGCACACCCATTATGAGTGTGCTTGCAAGTGCACGGAACGGCATATAAAGTGCATATATAGCTATAAGCCATATGGTAATCGACTGTGTTCTGGCTTCCAACCCCGAGAAGAAAAATTTAACATATGGGATGTCTATCGCAAGCATAAGCAACATAACACCACAACCTACGTAAAATCCCGCTAAAGCATATTTTCGGGCCAATTCCTTTGCCTCCTCAATCTTTTTCGCACCTATGCTGCAGCTTATAGTAACACAAGCACCAACTGCCACACCCGTGAAAAACGAATTGCCAAGATTTTCAAGCTGACGTGCGATACTTACCGCACTTACAACATCGTTACCCATACGACCGAATATTGCATTAAATGCTGATATACCAAATCCCCATAAACTCTCGTTTAATATAACTGCATAAGTTTTATGTACAAAATCTACTATCGCTTTGGGTTTGAAAAATCTTATATCAGAAAGTTTAAATGCATATTCCTTATCTTCATATCTTGCTATACCGATAAGGTACATGAGAGTTTCGACAAGTTTCGAAATAAGTGTTGAAATCGCCGCACCGGCAACACCCATTGCCGGAATAAAGCCAACTCCGTATATAAGAATAAGGTTTAATACTGTCTTTACACCAAGCGACACCATAGTTGCTATCATAGGTATTTTTGGTTGTTTTACAGAACGAAAAAATGCCATATATGAGCATGATAAGCTGTACAAAAGAAAAGTAGGTGTAATTATAAGAAGATAAATTGCACCGTCCTTTACAGTCTGTAAATCATTGGTAAAAAACTCAAGCGACAAGTAGGGAAAAAACAGGCAAAAGAGCATAATAATAAGGTTAATACAAAGTGAAAACATCATTGTAACACTGAATGTTTCCCTCATAGCTTGAGGGTTTCTCTCGCCATAACTTCTCGAAAGATATACAGAAGCACCACTTGTAATACCAAATGCTATAAGACTCACTATATAGAAAAGTTGATTTGCAAGAGAAACTGCCGCAACAGCAGCTTCTCCCATGTAGCTGATAACAGACACATCGACTATTCCAAGTATAGCAGTCGACATATTTTGCATTGCTATAGGCAAAGAAAAACTTAATATCATTTTCCAAAAAGCCTTTTCAGGAAAAAGGGCTTTATAAAATTTTGATTTTAATAAATTCATCTTTATACTCCTACCTTTTAAATGTTTTTAAAATTTATTTACTTTCTTTTTTTGTCGTTATGTAACATTAAATTATTATAGAATTGATCACACCAAAAAATTATACATCCTCATCTAAGCCCTGAATATATTTATGCATAGTCTCTGCCACGACCTTGCTGTGTGCAACCGCATCAACAACGGTTCGGGCACCGTTGACTACATCTCCCGATGCAAATATTCCGGCTCGGCTTGTATTGCCAAACTCATCTGCCACCAAAAGTCCCGATTTGTTTGCTTCAAGCCCTGTTGTAGTGGATACTATTACATTTCGCGGTCCTTGACTGATTGCAATAATAACGGAATCAGAAGGGTAAAATTTGGTATTTCCCTTAACTTCTTCAATAGTGCCGTCTTCATTTTCTATAACTTCATTAAAAATAACTCCGTCATCGACAATCTCCACCGGTTTAAGATTGTATTGAAATTTTACGCCTTCAAGCTTTGCGTATTTATATTCGTAATCACTCGCCGCAACCTTTTTTTCAACAGAAAAGCATGTTACCTGACGGCTTCCGCTGCGTACCGCAGTCCGGGCAACATCCATGGCAGCATTGCCTGCACCGATAATGGTGACTCTTTCGCCCAGTTTATATACACCGGGATTATTGAGATAATTTATTGCAAAATGAACATTTCCAAAAGTTTCACCTTTAATATGCAATGTGTTGGGACGCCACACTCCCGTACCTATAAAGATAGCCTTGTAGCCGTCGCGGAACAAATCGTCAACGCCGATAGCATCACCAATACGGATGTTTGGACGGATTTTTATGCCCTTTAGTTCTATATGACGGTACTGAAGGTCATCAAGCACAGCTTTTGGTAATCTAAATTCCGGTATTCCGTGGCGCAAAACGCCCCCGATTTTGTCTTTGCTTTCAAAAATTGTAACCTGATACCCATAGCGCGCGAGGATGATTGCAATAGTAAGACCTGCAGGTCCGGAGCCGACAATAGCCACCTTTTTGCCATTTGATTTTGCAGGGCCGTTTATCATTTTGGGAGCGTAGGTGGTGGATATATAGTTTTCTATTGCGGAAAAGTGTACGGGTGAACCTTTTTTGTTTAGCACACAGTTCCCTTCGCATTGCTTCTCGTGATTGCAGACCAAGCTGCAAATTGTAGTAAGAGGATTGTTCTCAAAAAGTATCTTTCCCGCTTCATCGAGCTTATTGTCCTTTAAAAGCCCGATAACCTTAGGAATTGGTGTGTTTATGGGGCACCCTTTCTGACAAGATGGATTTTTACATTCAAGGCAACGGTTAGCCTCGTCTAAAATGTGAAGTGCCATTAATATTTTCCTCCATTTATTTTTACATTAAAGTCAATTTTATAATTAATGCAATTCTTTCAATGTCATTGATAATATCGTTCGCGCTAATTTTACTATATTTTGACAAGCATTACAATCGATAACAGGAAAGTTTGCATTTTTGTATAGGAAAATTTGAATTTTTGCAAAATTATCAAATTTATATTCGCTTAAAATTCCCCTGTTTGCTGCACAAGCAGCAGAACAGGGGGACTTATTACTATTTGTAACTGCTAAATAGAAACAATTTCCTTTATGTCAACCAAAAACAAATTATCCTCAGATTTTGATAAATTAATTACTGAATCTGTAAACCCGGAAAGAGAAAATAAATAGTAATATATATTTCCTTTTATAACAATTTTCTCTTTAAGGTTCCTAAGCTCGCCGTTATCAAACAAGTCAACAAATAAATACATTTATAAAAACGAAGGCTTATGGTTAAAGCATAAAAGCAGTATAGTCATAAAAGAGTAATCCAAAAGATTGCTCTTATTCATCCTTGATTTATAGCTTTGTTTCGTTTTATGATTCTATCAACTTTTCCATCTGATATTTCCCGTTTATGTTCTTTGATTGCATCTGCTCTTCCAAGATTATACGGGCGCAAACACAAAAAACGACCATTCTTATAGAATAGTCGTTCTTTTTGGCTTTCATGTGCGAAATAGATGCATATAGTTTTAGTGAAATATCTCGCTTCACTCGATATGAAATAATCCTGACGGATTATGAAATATTTTTCTTTCAGAAAAATGTGAAATAAAATTTGCCTTTTCATATTGCGTAGCAATATTTCATACACGAAGTGTATTTCATAGCGGAGCTATTTCACTTGCCACAGGCAAATTTCATTGAAAAAACGACTTGTCGAAACAAGTCGTTTTTTCTGGTGACCCCTACGGGAATCGAACCCATGATTGCGCCTTGAGAGGGCGCCGTCATAACCGCTTGACCAAGGGGCCTTAATTAAAGCACTTTATAATAATACCACAAGCACTTACAAAAATCAATAGTTTTTTTCAAAAAATTCAGGGAAGGAGTAAAAAATTACGCCTTCCCCTTTTTTAATCCCTCAGAAGTACAGGTTGAATCTGGTTTCCATCCAGTGCACTCTCCAAGGCTGCAAGTATCTTATCCATATCTGCCACAAGAGACTGGGGTTTTCCCATACAGTCATCCTGACCAAAGGGAACAAAATACACATTTTGTTTTGTAAGAAGTGTACCGATGTTTTTTGCATTTGCTCCCAGACCGTCATTGGTAGATACAGCAATTACAAGAGGTCTTTGGTTTCTCAGGTTTGCCTTTGCCGCCATAGATACAGTAGAATCCGTGATACCCGATGCTATCTTTGCAAGAGTATTTCCCGTGCAGGGTGCAATTACAAGTGCATCAAGATAGCCTTTGGGACCTATGGGTTCTGCTCCTTTTATGGAGTTTATTATTTTGTTATTCGTGGTTTCTTCCAGAAAATTGCGGAATTCTTCTGCTTTGCCAAAGCGTGTATCTGTACTTGAAGCTATTTCGCTCATTATGGGATAGACATCTGCACCCATGGAGCAAAGCTCCGCCACACAGGGCATTACCTTTTTGAATGTACAAAAAGAGCCGCATACCGCAAATCCGATTTTTTTCCCTTCTATTTTCATAGTGTTCATATCCCCTTTGTTGTATTCATCTCTTAACAACCGCCACTGCCTTTAGCATTTGCTGTCAGAGCTATTCTCTCAATAGCCCGTGCCGCCGCAATACCGGCAGAACGCGGGGCGCTGGAAAGGGGAATTCCGGGAAGATACAAAAGCTTAAGTCCCAATTTTTTGCAAATATCCACGGGAACATATCCCGGCCTTGCAGACAAATCCACAATAAGACTGTCTTTTCTGACTTCCCTCATCAGATTTTCGGAAAATATATCACCGGGAACGGTATTAACTATTACATCGTAATCACAAAAATTGCCGAGATTACCGGTGACACGGTGTCCCCTCATAGCAAAAAATGTTCTCTGAAGCTCTCGCCTTGCATACACATCTATCCTGCAGGGAGCACTACCCAGAAGAGCACATATAGCTTTGGAAATTCTTCCGCCGCCGATTATAAGGATTTTCATTCCGTTAAAAGAAATATCCGTGTTTTCTATAATTGAGCATACTGCACCCTCTGCAGTGTAAAGTGCATTTTCTGTCTGGAATATTTCGTCCTCGGAGTAGTCGTATGCACCGATACCAAAGCTTTCTGCCATACGAACAGAATCCTCTGTCAGCCTCCCGCCAAAGAGACACGCCCCACGGGACATAGCCCTGATAAGAGTATCGTAATCCAACACCTCGGATGAGCGTGGCATATATACATTTTTTCCTTTAACGGCAGGAAGCCCCAAAATAACCCGCGAGCACTCCTCAACCTTGGAGAACTCATCATTATCACTGCCACTGCCGTACACATACACCTTTTTTCCAACACTGCGGAAGTAGTCCGCTATAAATTCTGAACGCAAATCTCCGCCGCAAACAAATATTTTTTCCAAAAAACATCCCCCCAAAGCACACTGTCATAATATGCCCCGGAAGGATGAAATGTGTCACTTGTATTCTTTTTTGAGTATTCTCTCCATATGCGATAAATCATACTGTCAAAAGAGAACGGTCTGCATACCGCCATTGAAACAAGCGGATACTTCACCCGTGATTTAACGGATATTGCACAGTTTACTGACCTGTGGCTGTATGATATAAAACACAGTAAAAAAAGAAATTGAACCATTTATAAAGCAAATCCGTCATAAGCTGAGAGTAAATATTATATAGTAATGGTATATTCTTTTCTTCCGTCCTCATGCTTTATAAATACCTTTTCATTTTTTGTAATGGTTATGTGGTATTTGCATCCGCGGAATTCTCTCGTCACCTCTGCAGGGAGCATTTCCTTTGAAAGACAAGGCTCTATGGCAAGACCGTCATAGCGTGCTTTGATACCCAGCATATACTGAGTTACCGCCACATACATCCAGGCGGCAGTACCGGTAAGCCAGCTTACGTTGGCAAGACCAAACTTGTCGCTTTCCGGTCCGAATATGTTGGAGGCATACACATATGGCTCTGCCTTGTACCTCCACTGACCTGCTTTTTCCTGTGCTATCATAGGCAGAAGCTGATGATAGTACTTATACGCATTGTCGGCTCTTCCCAGCATACATTCTGCAATTATCGCCCATGTATTTGCATGACAGAACACACTGCCGTTTTCACCGCAGCCTTTATTGTAACAAGTTAAGTTTCCATCCTTTGTGGGATAGTCGGTTTCCATAGAAGGGTGGATTTTCTTTATACCGAGAGGGGTATCAAGATATTTCTTGACATTATCCATAGCCTCTTCTGACCTGTCACCCATACCGCTTATTACTGCCCAGCTCTGGGTGTTGAGCCAGATTTTCGCCTGAGGCTCACTTTGGGAACCGATGAATTTACCCTCATCGGTTATGCATCGTCTGTACCAACCGCCGTCCCATGCAATTTCGTTTACAAGCTTTTTCTGACTTTCGTATATATCGAGGTATTTTTGTCCGTCCTCGCCCTTGAGGTCGGAAAGCTCTGCCATCATAGGAAGCACAGTACCAAATTGCATTGAAGTCCATATACTTTCGCCCTTACCCTCACGGCATACCTTGTATAGCATATCGTTCCAGTCGGAGGAAAGCATAAGTGGAAATCCGTGTTCGCCTAAGTTTGCAAGGCAGAAATCTATACTCTTTTTGATGTGTTCCCAAACGGAGGCACTTCCGCCGTCATAGAAATCCACAACCTCGTCAAGATAATCGGGTTTACCCTCTTCCATTACGATATTGTAGCAAGTCATAACAAGCCAAAGGTGATTGTCGGAGTGAATTCTCGTTACCGGCTCCCATCCCTCTGTGGGGAAGCAGTAGTGATTGCAATGTCCGTCATTGTACTGCTGAGTAAAGAGCAGATTGAGCTTGTCCTTGGCACGGCGTAAATCAAAAGGCACCATGGAGAGTATATCCTGAGCGGTATCTCTCACCCCTACTCCACGGAATGTACCTGTGGCGTAATAGCTGATATTTCTGGAAAATTGAAAATTACGCTCTGCCTGATAAGGATTCCATATATTTATCATGGTCTGTGCATCCTTGTCGGGAACGGTGCATTGGAATTTATTAAGATGCTCATCCCAGCTCTTTTTAAGAGCATCAAGGGATTTTTCCACAAAATCCTTATTTCTGCAATTTGCCACGGAAGATGCCACATCATCCTCTGTCATAGCAGTTCCCAAATAGATATTAATTTCCTTTTCTTCTCCCTTTTTAAGTTTCACATTAATTTCCAGTGCAAAACAGGGATCACCGCCATACAAGGTGGATGCGGAGCATTTTCCGTTTTCCACACCTACGGGATTTTCTTCACTGCGGTATGAGCCAACAAATTCGTCTCTGTCGCAGTCAAAGGACGATACAGGAGCATCTGTTGCAAAGTAAACAAGAGGTGTTTCGTCAGGCTTTGGCTGATTTTCCACACCGTATTTGTATATAAGAATATCTCCCTTGTTGTAGCAGGAAAGCTGATGCTTGTTGTAGCACTGCCACTGGAGCTCTCTCATAAACTCCATCATACCAAGCTCAACATAGGGGAAAACCGTTATATGCTTATCTGTATCGGATTTAAGCTTGAGATTCCATACAAGAGCATTTTCGTACTTACCCACAAAGTAAGTAGCCACAGCACTTACCCCGTTTTTCTCCGCTTCAAAGCGGGTATAGCCCATACCGTGAGTGGATTGCCACTTATCCGGCTTGGTTCTGCATGGCTCATTTGTAGGACACCAGTAAGTGTCCCCATCCTTTATATATGTATAAAATCCGCTTCTGTCTGTGGGAACATGGAAGAATTTGTAGTGATTTATTCTCCAGATCTGGGGAGATTTATAGAAGGCAACACCGCCTCCCGCCTGGCTCATCATAGTATGGAAGGTGCCGTTGGAAAGATAGTTCATCCAGGGAGTAGGTGTGTTATATTCACTAAAGGTTATTTCTTTTCTTTCGTTGTTAAATCTGTACAAATCATTCACCTAACGCTTTCTTTAATGCTTTTGCAAGCTGATCGGGGCAGGAGGTACCTTTTCCCGTACAATTGACTCCCTCAAGCAGAGAAATTACTTCTCTTGCATCTCTTCCCTCGCAAAGTCTGGAAATGCCCTGAGAGTTACCGTTGCATCCGCCAAGAAATTTTACATTTCGTACTATACCGCCCTCAAGGTCAAAGGTAATCTGCATGGAGCAGACTCCAAGGGGATTATATGTGTGTGTCATTATTGATTCTCCTCTTTTCCATCCTCGGAAGCATCAGCCATTGCTTTTTCTTCCGCTTCCAGTTTTTCCATATGAATTTTGTGATTAATTTTGTAAAGTTTCATTGCAAAAATACTGCAGATAAGAATAGTAACTATAAACATTATTGCAGTGTATGCTCCTGCCTCAAGCACCACCACGGCACTGAGTGCAAGAATACAGGTTATGATATAGAGGATTGCCACGGTCTGCTTTTGCGAAAATCCCATATCCATGAGCTTGTGATGAAGATGTCCTCTGTCGGGTGCCATAATAGGCTTTTTGTTCCACGCCCTGCGGACAATGGCAAATGCCGTATCAAATATGGGGAGACCGAGAATAAGAAAAGGAATAACAAACGAGATTACCACATACCCTTTAAAAAGTCCCTCTATACAAATTACCGAAAGCATATATCCAAGAAAGGTCGAGCCGGTATCACCCATAAAAATCTTTGCAGGATTAAAGTTGTAGGGCAAAAATCCAAGACATCCGCCTGCCAGAGCCGCCGCAATAATTGCCACCTGCATTTCTCCTGCAAGTATTGCTATAAAGAACAGTGAGAAAGTGGCAATGGAGGATACTCCCACGGCAAGACCGTCGAGTCCGTCTATGAGGTTAACCGCATTGGTAACTCCTACAATCCACAGCATTGTAACAGGTATCGATGCCCATCCCAGCATAAGGAGTCCGCTTTCGTTAATAAAAGTCGGCACACTGATATACTGTATCTTGGCACCGTGCCATACAACGATTGCTGCAACAACTATCTGAATAACAAATTTAATCTTTGCACCGAGTTGCTTGACATCATCCACAATTCCCAGGGCAACAATGATGAGTGCACCGATGATTATACCACGCATCCGGGTATCTACCACCGAAAAGCATAAAAGTGCTATAAGGAATCCGTAAAAAATAGCAAGTCCGCCCATTCTGGGAATGGGATGTGAGTGAACACGCCTTGCATCAGGCACATCAATAGCACCGATTTTGTGAGCAATTACGCTCACAAAAGGAGTAGAAGCCAATGAAACTCCAAAAGCAACGGTAAAACATAAAACCAATTTAATAATATCCATATTAATACCTCTTTTTTAGAACGGTCTGTCTACAAAACCGACCTTTCTCTTAACCTTGGAAAGAGTTCTGTCAGAAAGTCTGTATGCTCTCTGGGCACCGTTTTTGAATACGGTTTCCAGATAATCCTTGTTTTTGCGCAAATCCTCGTATCTTTCCCGTATGGGAGTAAGCTCGTCAGCGACAATCTCGCCCACTGCAAGCTTGAATTCTCCATATCCCTTGCCGAAGAACTCCGCCACGGTCTCCTCGGGAGTTTTGCCCGTAACGGCACAGTAGATATTGATAAGATTATTTATACCCGCCTTGCCCTCACGGTATGCAATTTCTCCCTCAGAATCGGTAACCGCTTTTTTGAACTTGCGGATTATTGTATCTCTGTCATCAAGGATTGATATGTAGCCGTTGGCATTGGGATCGGACTTACTCATTTTGCTTGTGGGATCCTGAAGGCTCATTACCCTTGCTCCCTCCTTGGGTATAAAGGGTTCGGGAACGGTAAACACATCGCCGTAAATATTGTTGAATCTAACGGCAATATCCCTTGCAAGCTCCAGATGCTGCTTCTGGTCAACACCAACAGGCACAAGGTCTGTCTTGTACAAAAGGATGTCTGCCGCCATAAGTACAGGGTATGTAAAGAGACCTGCATTGATGTTGTCCTCATGCTTTGCGCTCTTGTCCTTGAACTGTGTCATACGGGAGAGCTCTCCCATATATGTGAAGCAGTTTAGTATCCACGCAAGCTCTGCGTGAGTTGATGAATGGGACTGAAAAAATACAATATTTTTCTCCCCGTCTATGCCTGCTGCAAGATACTGACAAAGGAAGTCCATACATCTCTTCCTGAGCTCCTGAGGATCCTGCCTTACTGTTATTGAATGAAGGTCAACCACCGAAAAAATGCAGTTGTAGTCTTTCTGGAGATTAACCCAGTTTTTGAGTGCTCCCACATAGTTTCCGAGAGTTATACAGCCTGTTGGCTGAATACCGCTGAATATCGTTTTTTTATTATCCATTTTGTCGTTCTCCTGACTGATATAATTATAAGCAGTTGCGTCAGTATCCGAACCCGTTTTGGGTGCGTGTTTTTACGCCACTGCATCGTTAAAATACTCGCAAATGCGTCAGCATTAGCTCCGTTTTTGCCTCGCGTTGACGCAAAAACACAGCACCGAAAATTCTTCGAACCAAAATCAAGG
>JAZQBI010000055.1:0-6411 GCA_045545635.1 Clostridia bacterium
CTCTTCCTAAGACCGCTTGGCCTCCGACTTAAGGAGGAAGACTAAATGAAGTACGAGGAATTTGAAGAGAGATTAACAAACCTTTTACAGACACCCGACAGCGCTTTAGCACTTGTAAAACCGCTTTTAGATGATGTCAAAAAGGACTATGAACAGATAATCACACTTACAGAAAAGGTAGAAAAGCAGGATGGAAGAATAAGAGACCTGCAGGACACAAATATGAAACTTTTTCTTTCACAGACAGGACAGAAGACAAAGGTTGAAGAGGAAGATGACGAAGAGCTTACAGGAGCGGATGCAATAGACGCTTTTGTGAATAAACTTAATGAAGCAAAATCAAAGGAGGAATAAAAAATGGCACTTTCAGATTTAACGGGAATCACTAATTCCCAGCTTTGGGACTTAGCAAGAAAAGCAAGCCCCACTTTCAAAAGTCACACAGCAAAAGCAACGGCAGACCTTTTTACAGAAAAGGGCTTTGAAGCACTTACAAGAAGTGATCTCAATGTAATAAACGAATTCTTTGAGCTTTCTCTCCGTGTAGGTCTTCAGATGATCTCCACAAGCAAAGCAAGAAATCCCCTTGCAGCTACTGGTCTTGTAGCAACCTATGATACCCCTAATGGTGGTTTTGTTCAGCGTATAGCAGTAGGAAGCATCAAGCCTGTATCACCTGCATATAAGGGATTGGAAGACTATGCAAAGGGTGGATCTTCTGTAGATCCTTATATCATAAGGAAGCCCGAAAGCACAGAAAGATTTTTCGGACAGAACTTTGACTATCAGTCTTTCATAACCATACAGGACTATCAGGTAAAGACAATCTTTATCAGTGAGTACGGTATGGGATCATATGTAGCTGGTATCATGGAAGGTCTGAGAAATGGCTATACTATTCAGGAATATGAAAATACTCTTGAATGTCTTTCAAAGGCACTCAATTCCGAGACTTATCCTTTACAGTCTACACAGATCGTAGAGGTTGACTCTTGGGAGTCCGGTGAAGGTGGAGTCGTATCCGGTGAGGATCTTATAAGTCTTATAAGGGCTATAAAGAATGTAAATACCGCAATGTCTGTATGCGCTCAGACAAGCGCTTATAATGCTGCAAAGTTTGCGACTATAGTAGATACAAACGATCTTGTACTGCTTACAAGGGCAGGTATAAAGACCGAGATCGACTTAAAGCTTGAAGTCGGTGCTTTTAATCCCGATAGACTTTCTCTTCCTTTCGAGGTAAAAGAGGTAGAAAGCTTTGGTGGTCTTATCCCTAAAAACGCAAACGAAGGCACTATGCAGGTAGTATATGACGCAAACGGTGAGGTTCGTGGCTATATAGATGCTTCTGCAACTATAAATGCCCCTGCCTTCTTCGATAAGGCTAACAACAGGTGGCTGGTTAACATAACAAGCGGTGGACAGACAGCAGATACTACTTTCCCTGCAGAACCCGACCACTGGGATGATCCTAATGAAGATGTACTTGCAGTACTCATTCAGAAGGGTGCTATCTTCGAGAATGCTCAGAACCCTTACACAGTAAGACCTATACAGAACCCTCGTGGACTGTATACAAACTACTGGGCAAGCCGTCCTAACAATGGTATAAACTTCGACTATTACTACACTGTAGTAGTCTTCAGAAAACCGGCAGGCGACTGATCTCTCTCTCATTTTTCTCTCTCATATGGGGCAGGCTCAATAGAAGGGCTTGCCCCAAAAATATAAGGAGGATTTAACAAATGGCACAATACGCTTGTAGAATATATAGGAATAGTGGCTTTAATGCCGTAAATATCCCCGATAGTCCGGCACTTTTGGACACTCTCGGAAATTATGTTGACTGCTATGCCCTTGACTTAAATCAAGAGCGCTTTCTTCCTATTGTAAAAATTAGAGGCGATTGGGCAAGTGTAAAAGATACGGACTATTGTAAAGTGGGAGACTTTTTCTATTTTGTGGATGATGTGCAGATGAAAGAAGGAGATGTAGCTCAGCTTACACTTACTCCCGATTTTATCACAAGTGCAGGAGGTCCCGGTGCTTTAGAAATCCTTGATGGAGTGACAGATAGGGTGCATGTCACAAATGACTCTTTTGGACTTTATGGAGCAGATGATCCCTATATGGCTCCTGCTCTTGACATGGATATAGTGAGTGCTACCGAAGATTTTTCAAGCAATGGCTTTTATACTTTCGTGGAAACAACACTTGATCTTGCTATGATGGGAGCGTGGGCAAATCTTGACAATGTGCCTGCTCTTACTTGCAAAGATACAAATGTCACTCTTGCAGATGGTACAAACCCTTATGTCGTTGTGCCTAATGTCGAGTATCTTGCAGGAGAAACGAATTATAGTGTACAGATAGCAGGAGTAAATAAGGGTTTAACAAGCCTTTATGGTCAGGGCTGCTATTGCTTGGGTGACTCTTCAGACGCAGGAACACAGGCACTAAAAAAAGGTATTGCTCTCGCTCGTGCTTTAGGAGTGGATGAGTCTATCTCTGGAATCTTCTCTATACCTAAGAGGCTTATAAATTCAGCAACACCTGGTACTTTTCAGAGTGGTATGCAGGGAGTAACGGAGTCCTTTACAATGGCTGTGCCTTTTAAATATGGCAGTGCTAATAATAATAGGGTATGGTATGGCTCTTATAGCCCTTATACTTTGACAAGTGCAGGCGGCTCTTCTATCACGGCAAAAGCTGAAGAGATTTATAACGGCTCGACAAATCCGCAGGTCGTATGTGTGAGTGATCCTCGTAGAAGTGGAAAGCCTTATTTTCGCTTTAACCCCTTAAATGGGATAAATATTCAGTCAAATGCGATGGATTTTTTTAGAGGTTCAGTAGCCGGAAAAGAGTGGAACAATGTGCCTCTTGTAATGACCGAAAAAAGCGGAAATCTTCTTGACAGAATAAATTATGACAATAGCCGGATGAGGGCAGACCTTGACTATGCTCACAATGAGACAAACAAAGAAGCTTTTGATGCTGTAAATAAATTGAATGCTTGGACAGCAGGAATAGCAGGAGGCATTTCAGGAACAGGAAATGGCATAAATTTCGGATCTGCTATAAGTGCAGGAGTGGCAGAGTATCAGAACAACTTGCGATACTCACAGTATCAAGATCAATATAATATGGCAAAGGCTCTTGACGAACAGCAACTGAAGATATCACAGAATGTCAATGTGCCAGATGTAAAATTTCCCGTGTCACCGGATCTTTTTGCAGAGATAACCGGAAACGGCTGCATGGTAGCAAGAGCAGTATATAAATCTGCTGACATATCAAGAATAGATAAAATCTTGACGGCTTACGGCTATAAATATGCTAAAATTTTAGAAGCCTCAGATTTTACAAACCGCACATACTTTAACTATGTGAGCGGATCTATCACCGTCGGAAATCTTCCGAGATGGTGGGCTGATGGTATATCTGCACAGATAGGAACAGGTGTTCGTGTATGGCATGTAAAGCCTAATCACGTATACTATAGCAATAACCCGGTAGTAAGTTAAAGGAGGACTTAACAAATGTGGTATGATGGAATGTTCAATATCCCTATAGATATATCGGGAAACTATGGAGACAAAACCAAAAATAGGAGACTTTTAAATCAATACAAAAACAACCTTGCTTTTCAGATAAATTTTGCAAAGCTTGTAGAAGATGCTCTTAATAGGTATGATATCGAAGGTCTTCCCGAGACTATGAGCAAGCGTGTAATTTTGCAGTCTCTTCTTTTTCATGCGTCCGTGGTCTTCTTCAAGAAAGACGGCAATCTTTTCGCCTTACCCGGAGTAGCAACCGAGGAATTTAATGTATATGGAGAGCCGGGATATGCCGAGACTTTTTCAGTCAATGGCACTTATAATGAAAGAGTAAAATTATATATCCCCGGTACTGATAAGAGTGACTTTCTTAAGACTTTATCAGATACAGGAGAAGAAGCAAAAGGCTGTATCTTATGGGAAAATAAAAAGCGTTTTCCCTATATATATAGCGTAGTCTTTTTTGCACAGGCTATAGCAGATACTTATAGAACCCTTGATGTATGTAGGGCAAATATCAAAAACCCCCAGATCTTCTATGGTGAAGAGTCTATAAGACAGACAGTGGAAAAGTATCTTGAAACCCGTGAAAGCAATGCCTCAGCTGCTTTTATCTCTACAGGTATGCTTGAAGCAGATAAGCTGAAGATAATGCCTTTCGATCCTAAAGGAACAGCCCTTTCAGATGTGACGGCTCTTATAGAGTGGTATGATAGCAAGATGAAGGAGCGCAATGGGGTAAAAAATAATTCTCAGATGGATAAGAAGGGTGAAAACCTCATAGAAGCCGAGGTAGATGTCACAGATGAAGCAACAAGAAAAAATGCTTCTGATCTTGTAGAATACTTAAATCTTCAGATGGAAGATATAAATAATTTTATGGGGTCATCCTTGAAATTTGTTGACAAAAATGCTGAAGATGATACAATAGAAGAAAAGGAGGGTAAAGAAGATGGCAAAGACTTACGCTCAGATGATAGCGGAAGGACTGATAACCTTTCCGAGTAATGTGGATGATGCTACAAAAGCCTTGATTTTTGACTGGTTTCAGTATAGGGAAGTGAATGATAACACTCTTTTCCCTAATATGTTTAAGCGTACTTTAGCAATGAGTATGAGGAAATATAATCAGCTTTTAAGAATTCAGCCCGGTCAGCCTTTTATAGTGGACGGTGTGGAAAAAGTAGTGACTTATGACTGGCTTGTGCAGTCTTATAGAGAAGCACTTACGGAAGAAGAAAGTACTGGATCGGACTCTTATACTCTTTCAGGCACAAAGACAGGGGGCGGTACAGATACTCGTACTATAAGGACTACAGGTACTGATACTACAGATAGGGATACCACATCAAGTAATAGCGAGACGAGAAATCTTAGGACTCAGACAGAAGTCGATACTTCTTATAGTGGATCTTCTTCTTCCAGAGATCAGGGATCTTCAAGCGGTAGTGAGATGTCTCTTGGAAAGTCTAATCCCCAGAGTATCAGCTATGCAGGAGCTACAGGAGGTATGCCTCAAAGTCTCGACTGGACTTATCCCGGAAGTCAGGGCGAAAATAAAAATTCAGATAGCCACGATAATAGCACGACAGGATCAGAAAACTCTTCAGGTGATACAGATACAGATCAGACTCAGACAGGTACTATCGGTAATAGCGGTACAGGCACAGAAGATATCACCGTGACACACAATACCACCGTGACCGATACTCTTCAGCACGGCTTAAGTGATAGTAATAGTGAGACAAGAAGTGGAAGCAATAGCGGAAACAAAATCTCTAAAAATATCGAAAGTGGTAGATCTGTAGATAGTGCTACACTTTTAGCAAATGCGAAAGATTTCATTTTAGGATCTTCAGCTTGGGACTATCTTTATGCACAGATAGATAAAAACTTTCAGGGCTTGCTTATGGAGTGGTAAAGGGGTAAAACCCCTTTACACGCAAGGTGGTAAATGTTATAATAGTTAAAGGAGGATTTAATTTATGGAAAACGAAGAATTAACTCCACAGGGATACATATATCCCGATATGGTGAAGCACCCCTTTTGGGAAGAAGACACAGAAGAAGAAGAGGAGGAATAAAAAATGGCTTACGATACAGAAGGATATGGAAAAGTAGCTAACCCTTTTTGGGACTTACCCGAAGAAGGTGGCGGTGGTGGTACAAATGTACCCGATCCCGAAGGACAGGCAAACTATCAGGTGATAGGGACAAGAAATGGTCAATATCAGCTTTTTGATCCCAATAATCTTGTAAGATCCGTGCCTAATTCTACAGACCAGGAAGATGTAGGGACAGTACTTACAAAGTACGGAGAGGGAACAAATCAGTATGGGTGGCTTAAAGCTCAGGCTGCATATACAGACTATGCAAACACCAGTTCGGGCTTAAGTGCTACTACTGTTCAGGCTGCTATAGATGAGCTTGCTCAGAGTAGTGGTGGCGGTGCTACAGTACTTCCTGTAAGTACAGATACTAACAGTCTTCAGAAAGTCTTAAAGTATATGATCGATCACGGTAAAAAGGTAGCTTTTATACCGTCTATGGGTTTTGAGCTTAAAAGTAATAGACAGATCACTTGTGGTAGAATCTCTGATACTGCACTTTCCGGGGGTAATGGAACGATAGCTTTTAAAGATGCCTCTGGTGTAAAGTATGATATAAAAATGGAACTTTACGAACAGGAAATTTTCTTTGAAAGTGTATATGTACATCTCACATATCTTGATGATGGCACATATGGATATCAGCTGTCTTATAGAAGAGCTGTCTTACAGAGATTAGGAAATGACGGATCTTTAAAAATCGTAAAAGATAGTGATGGGTCTAATGTCAATACAAATACCTT